>CACBMH010000005.1 GCA_902539825.1 uncultured Alphaproteobacteria bacterium | reverse complement strand
AAAAAAAAATTTTTATAAGCCATATTTTCTTTTAATTTTATAATACTTATCAATTATAGATTGATATTCATTTGTTGAAAAATCTGGCCAGAGAGTTTCTGTAAAAAATAATTCTGTATAAGTTAGTTTATACATAATAAAATTACTTAATCTCTGATATCCCCCTGTTCGTATTAACAAATCAGGATCTGGTAAAAATCCTATATGAAATAATTTATCAATTTCTTTTTTATTATCTAAATTAAATTCAGTATTGTTTTCTTTTACTTTTTGTAAAATATTTTTTATTTCTTCTTTAAAACCATAATTAAAAGCAATATTTAAATTAAGTGTATTATTTTGAGAGGAAATATTCTCAATATTTTCAAAAATGTCTGTAACTTTAGTTGGTAGGTTGTTTCTTGAGCCAAAAATTTTAATTCTAACACCATTATCTTGTACCAATTCATCAAATATTTTTGAAAAATTTTCATATATTATTTCATAAATTATATTAATATTAGATCTGTTATAATTTTCTGATGATAAGGCAAATATTGTCAAATTTTTGATATTATTATTTAATGAATGTTTGACAATATTTTTTATGTTTTCAAAACCTTTTGAATAACCAGTTGTTTTTGAATATCCATTAAATTTTGCCCATCTTTTATTTCCATCTAGTATTAGAGCAATATGGTTTAACTTATTACTCAATCTTATACTTTCAATATATCAATTTTTTTTGCTTCTAAAATTTTATCTATTTTATCAATATTATTATCTGTTGATTTTTGAATTTCATTCATTTTTCTTTTTAATTCATCCTCTGATAGGTTAGAATTCTTTTTTTCACTTTTAGATATTTCAATAAAATCTCTTCTTATATTTCTAATTGAAACTTTGGCATTTTCAGCAAACTCAGAAGCTATTTTTATTATTTCTTTTCTCCTTTCTTCACTTAATTTAGGTATTGGTAACCTAATAATCTGCCCATCTGTTTGAGGGTTTATGCCCAGGTTTGATTCTGATATTGAACTTTCTATAGATTTTAGCAAAGATACATCCCAAACTTGTATTGTGATTGTACTTGCATCTTGAACTGAAATATTTCCTAACTGATTTAGAGGTGTTTTGGAACCATATGCTTCAACAAATATATTATTCAGCATTGAAGGATTTGCTCTTGATGTTCTTAATGTATTTAATTCTTTTTCATAATGCGAAACTGCTGAATTCATTTTATTTTCTAAATCGCTCATATGTTAACTTATCTTACTATATGATCCTTTTTGATTCAAAACATTAATGAGCGAGTTTTTTTTAAAAATGTTAGTTATAAATATTGGTATTTTAGTATCCTTTGCTAAACTTATTGCTGTTAAATCCATTACTTTTAAATTTTGGTTTATAACTTCATTATATGATATTTTTTTTATTAGTTTAGCTGTTTTATGTTTTAATGGATCTTTATCATAAATACCATTTACTTTTGTTGCCTTTATAATTAATTTACAATCCAATTCTGATGCTCTAAGAGTGGCCGCAGTATCAGTAGAAAAAAAAGGATTTCCAGTTCCAGCTGCAAAAATTACAATTCTATTTCTTTCTAAATGTCTTATTGCTCTTCTTCTTATATAAGGTTCTGCAATTTGAGACATAGTAATAGCAGATTGAACGCGTGTGGGTACATTAATTTTTTCTAAACTACTTTGTAAAGAAAGAGCATTCATTACTGTAGCCAACATACCCATATAATCTGAAGTTGATCTATCGATGCCTTCTGATGCGCCTTTAATACCTCTAAAAATATTTCCACCTCCAATAATTAAGCAAATTTGATATTTTTTTTTATAAACATTTTTAATTTCATTTGATATTTTATTTATAGTTGAGACATCAATGCCGTAATTAGAAGATCCCATCAAAGATTCTCCAGAAATTTTTAAAAGAATTCTTTTTTGCATTTTATAAACTAATTAAATCAAATGCAATTAGTTGAAATTCAAATTTAGAAAAATCCTTTATTACTTCTTTTATTGTTCTTTCTTGATCTAAAATAAAGGTTTGATTTAATAAAGTTACCTCACTATAAAATTTCTTCATTTTACCCTCTAAAATTTTATCAACTATATTAGATGGTTTCCCAGAGTTAAGAATTAATTCCTTTTGAATTTTCTCTTCTTTAGAAATAATATTTTTGTCAAGATCTGTGATATCTAATGACTCAGGTTTCATTGCTGCTATGTGCATACATAAATTTTTAGATAACATTTTGATTTCATCAGTATGATTATTAGCTGAGTACTCTAATAATGAAATTATTTTACCAATATTATCTCTATAACTATTATGAATATAATAAGCATAATAAGGATCTTTATTTTCCTTTATTGATAAATCATTTAGAATTAGATTTTCTCCAATTTTAGATATCATAGAATTAAAATAATCCTGAACAGTTCCTTTTTCATATTTTAACTTTAAGAATTCTTCTTTTGAAATCATTGTATTATTTTTTAAAATAAAATTACCTAAATTATCCAAAAAATCTAAGAATGTATCACTTTTTGCAGCAAAATCGGTTTCACTATTAACTTTAATAAGAACTGTAATACTTTTATTAGAATAAATCCCTACAGCACCTTCATTTGCTGCACGATCAGTTTTTTTTGATGCTTTAGCTAATCCTTTCTTCCTTAAAGCCTCTACAGATTTCTCAATATCATTATTATTTTCTTCTAAAGACTTTTTGCAGTCTAGAAAACCAGCTCCTGTTTTTTCTCTTAACTCTTTAATTAGTTCAGTAATATTTTTCATTATTCTTTACCCTTTATTAAGTTATCTTTAGCAATCTCTTCTTTGTTAGGATTTGATTGATCTTGAAAATTAGTGGCATCTTGAATAGTTTCTAAAAAATAATTTTTATAAAGACTGATTGCTCTTAGAGCGTCATCATTACCAGGTATGATGTAATCAATATTTTCTGGATCTGCATTTGAGTCAACAATTGCCACTACTGGAATATTAAGTTTTGTGGCTTCACGCACTGCTATCTTATCTTTTATTACATCAAAAACTATTAAAAGATCTGGTTTTCCATTTAAAGTTCTAATTCCACCTATATTTAAATCAAGTTTTTGTTTTTCTCTCGAAATATCAAGTAATTCTTTTTTTGATAAATTTTTAGATGACTCATTATCTTTTAAAAATAGCTCAATTTCATCTAATCTTTTAATAGAATTTGAAATTGTTTTCCAATTAGTAAGAGTTCCGCCTAACCATCTTTTATTTACATAAAAATCATTGTTAATTGATGCTAACTCTTTAACTACTTCAGTGCATTGTTTTTTTGTTCCAACAAAAAGTATTTTACCAGATTTTGAAACTGTTTCATGTATTTTAACTAATGCTGAATTAAGTAAGTCTGATGTAATTCTTAAATCAAAGATATGTATATTATTTCTAACACCATATATATATTCTTTCATTTTTGGATTCCATCTTCTTACATTATGTCCAAAATGGACTCCAGATTCTAGAAGATCTTCAATTTTAATTTCAGGTAAATTCATAATAACTCCCGGTTTAACCTCCACAGAAATAAAAACACCGGTTTTTTCTGTGTGCTAGATTTATTCTGATTTTCCTATTATTATAATGTGTAATTTATTCAAGATATTTCTAGAGAATAATCTAAAATTTTTGATTTATTTAGCTCATCAAGTTTTTTAAATGATTTTATTGAATATTGATTAAAATCAAAGTTAATCAACTTTTGATCTACTGAAATAAAAAGCTGAACAAAATTATTTGTATTACTGTTATGTTTTCTCTCAAAAATGTTGTCCTTTAATTCAATTATGTGATTCATACTTGAATAGATACTAAATTTATATCTATTTTTAACAAAAATAGAGTCTAAAGAAGTGACATCCCTTATAATCAAACGGGTATCTGCATTGTTTTTTACAATATCGATTGTAAATACTAATAAATTACCCTCTTTTAAAATGGGTCGATATTTATATAAATTTTCACTAAATATTGTTAATTCGAACTGGCAACTAATTTCTGAAACTGTAATAAATGCATATTTTTTTCCATCCCTATTTGATCTTTCTTTAATATCCAAAATTGCACCGCAAACTTTCATCGACTTGTTGTTATTATTTTCAGAATAATCTTTAAATGAATTAATGTTTTCTAATTCAAAAAATTTTCTTGGATAATGATTTAGTGGATGATCAGAAAAGTAAAATCCTATTACATCTAATTCATTAGATAAGGTTTCTGAGTTATTCCAATTTTTATAGTTCTGATTAAATAGATTTTTATCGTTAAAAGATATCTCATTATCTGCAAAAAGCAGATCTTGATTAAGATCTTTTTCTACCCCATATAAGTCTACAAATTTTGTAACATTATTAAATAGTTTTGATCTATTTTTTTCAATACTATCAAATGCTCCGGCTTGAATAAGTTTTTCTAGTTGTCTTTTATTTATTACATCTTTAGAGACTCTATTCATAAAATCTATAATACTCTTAAATTTACCATTTTTATTTCTTTCATCTACCATACTAGTAATAGATTTAATACCCACACCTTTAATTGCACCTAAACCAAATCTAATTGATTTTGAGTTTTCATTTGTTTCAATTGAAAATAAAGGATCTGAATAATTAATATCAGGTTTAAGAAATTTTATATTTAATCTTTCTATTTCTTGTTTTAGTAAAATAATTTTTTCTGTCCTATCAATAGAATAGTTTAATGTTGCCGTAAGAAATTCATGTGGAAAATTTGCTTTAAGATAAGCTGTTTGATAAGATATTAAAGCGTATGCAGCAGCATGACTCTTATTAAAACCATAACCAGCAAATTTATCAACTAAATCAAAAATTTTTGAAGCTTCTTTTTTTTCAATATTATTTTTAATTGCACCTTCAATAAATCTTGATTTCTGCATATCCATCTCTTTTTGAATTTTTTTTCCCATTGCTCTTCTTAGTAGGTCTGCTTCACCTAAAGAATAATTAGATAAAACTTGTGCAATTTGCATGACTTGTTCTTGATAAACAATAATTCCGTAAGTTTCCTTTAAAACATTTTCCAACATAGAATGCAGATATTTTATTTCTTCTCGTCCATGTTTTCTATTACAAAAAGAAGGAATATTATCCATTGGACCAGGTCTAAATAAAGCAACTACTGCAATTATTTCTTCAAATCTATCTGGTTGTAATTGACGAAGAACACTTCCCATACCATTACTTTCCAGTTGGAAAATACCAACTGTGTCTCCTTTGCTTAACTGAGCATAGGTTTTTGAATCGTTTAAAGGTATTTTATCTATTAAAAAATCATTATTGTTTTTAACTATTAATTTTACACAATCATCAATAATTGATAACGTAGTTAATCCGAGAAAGTCGAATTTTATTAAACCTGCCTCTTCAACATATTTCATAGAAAACTGCGTAGCATTTGTATTAGTATTTTGATCTTTATATAAGGGAACTACTTTAGATAATTTTTCGTGACCTATTACAACTCCAGCAGCATGTGTCGAAGCATGTCTATGAGTTCCTTCAATTTTAAGACTTACATCAATAATATTTGAAATTCTTTCATCACTACTTATCCTTTCTTGCAAGCTTCTTTCGGATTTAATTGACTCACTTAAAGTTAGAGGATTTGATGGATTAAAAGGTATTAGTTTGGCAAAAGAATCTACTTCTCCGTATGGAACTTCTAATACTCGACCTATATCCCTTACTGCCGCTCTTGAAGCCAGTGTACCAAATGTAATTATATGAGCAACACAGTCACTTCCATATTTATTATTTACATACTCTATTACTTCATCTCTTCTAGTTTGACAAAAATCTATGTCAAAATCCGGCATTGATACTCTTTCTGGATTTAAAAATCGTTCAAATAATAAATCATACTCTAATGGATCTATATCAGTTATTCCTAAACACCAAGCTACTAAACTGCCTGCACCTGATCCCCTTCCAGGACCAACAGGAATGAATTGCTCTTTAGCCCAATTAACAAAATCTGCTACTATTAAAAAGTATCCAGCAAAACCCATTCTAATTATTATTTCATTTTCATATTTCAATCTATCGCTATAAACTTGTATATCCTTAATATTCTTTTCTTTTATTTTTTTTTCAAGCCCCTGTTCTGAGGATTTTAATAAAAAATCTTCTGCTGATAAATTTAAATCATTTTTAAATTCTGGTAATTGTGGTTTTGTTGACTCAGGAAAATAATTACAAGATAAAGCAATATTAAAATTATTTTGTATTATCTCAGGAATATCTTCAAAATTTGAAGACATTTCTTCATTTGACTTAAAATAAATATTTTCATTTGAGGTAATTCTTTGAGAATTGTTAATTGTAGATTTTTGAGCAATACATAGTAATGCATCATGAGCTGAATAATCATCTTTATTAGCGTACTTAATATTATTTGAGCCAATAAGGGGTATGTCAAATTCTTTTGATAAATTAATAAATTCTTTTTCAAAAAAATCGATGTTTTGATTATTTATTCTTTGAATTTCAAAAAGAAAATTTTGCTTAAAAACTTTTTTAAAATTACTTATTAATTCAATGATATCTTGGTTTCTATTTTCTTTATTTAACAAAAGTAGAGGATTAAATTCACCACCTACAAAACAGAATAAACCTTCAGAAAATTTCTCTAATTGCGAAAAGTATATACCAATATTATTTCCTTCATTTAGATGAGAAAGCGAGCTTAATTCTAATAGATTTCTATAACCAATTTCATTTTTGACTAAAAATGTAACTTGGGAAATTTGATTATTTACAATAATATCTAATAAATTTATTGAAGTTCCAATTATAGGTTGAATATTATTTTTTACACATTCTTTTGAAAATTCAAATACTCCAAACATATTATTATTATCTGTAATGGCAATTGCAGGCATGTCATTTTTTTTAGCAAGATCAACTAAATTAGTAATTTTTAGCGTACTTTCAGATAAAGAATATGAAGATAAAGAACGTAAATGAATAAAAGGATTATTCATTTTTCAAATGTATTTTCTTATTTTTAAAATAATAAATTTCATCAGCTAATAAAGAATAAGTTTTGTTATGAGTAACATATACTAAAGTTTTATTATTTTGCTCGATATAATTTATAAAAAATTTAAAAATATTGTTAGCAGTATCTTCATCAAGATTGCCAGTCATCTCATCAGCTAAAATTAAATCTGGATTATTTACTAAAGATCTTGCAATAGCGACTCTTTGTTGCTCTCCTCCTGATAATTTTAAAGGTTTATAATTTATTCTTTCATCTAAACCGAATTCTAGAATTAGTTTTTTAGAAATTTCATAACTTTTCTTTTCATTTTTATTAATTAATAATGGCAGCATAACATTCTCGATCACAGTGAGTTCAGGAATCAGATGAAAAAATTGATGAATAAAACCAATGGATAATCCTCTAATTTTATTCGTTTCATCTTTAGAGCACAAAGAAATATCTTTATTCTTAAAATAAATTTTTCCATCATATTCTGAGTCAAGTAAGCCAATAATATTGAGAAAAGTTGTTTTGCCTGAACCTGAAGGACCAACAATTGAAACTTTAGTGTTTTGCTTTAATTTAAAATTTAAATTTTTTATTATCTCAATTTTTGAATTATTTTCATTTGTATAATTTTTACAAAGATTTGTTATATCTAATAAATATTTATTATTCACTTCTTAAACTTTTAACAGGATCTATTCTAGCTGAGCTTAAAGCTGGAAAAATAGTTGATATAATTGATATGATTATTGCTACACAAAGTACGTAAACTATCTCATTTACGCTAATTTTAGAAGGTAAAGATGATAAATAATAAACTTCTTCAGAAAACAGTTTTGTTCCAAGTAAATATTCTAAAAAACTTTGAATTGATTTAATATTTATTGTGAAAAGAATTCCAATTATTAATCCTATTAAAGATCCTATTAAACCAATTGAGATTCCAATAGTAAAAAATATTTTTATAATACTTTTATTACTCATTCCAATAGTTTTCAAAATTCCAATATCTTTGTTTTTTTCTTTTACAAATATAATTAACCCTGAAATTATATTTAATGATGCAACTAAGATAATTAAAGAAAGAATAATAAACATAACATTCTTTTCAACCTTAAGTGCATTTATTAAAGTTTTGTTTTGATCCTTCCAAGATATTGAATAAAAATTTAATAAAAGATTAGATGTTTCTAATTCTACTTTATTTTTAAACAATTCAATTTCATTAGGAGATGTTGTAAAGAATTCAATTTTGTTATATATATCTTCATTATATAAGAGTAATTTTCTAACAAGTTCTGAAGATAAAAAAATTAAATTTGAATCATATTCATATAAACCTAGATCAAATACACCTACTACCTCCAATGTTTTAAATCTTGGAATATTGCCTAATATTGTTTTATCAGTCTTTGGAATTGCAATTTTAACCTTATCTCCCACGCTTAAATTCATTTCATTAGCTAAGGAGTCTCCAATTAATATTTCACTTTTTGGATTTTGAATTAATGCGCCCATATTAATTGAATTATACAAATAATGATTTTTATCATATTCGTCATAGCCCTTGATCAGAACACCTTTTGAGTTATTTGATTTTATAATTAATCCATTTGTTTCAATAGATTTGTAGTGTTGGTAAAAAAAAGAATTGTCAATATTCAAAATGAGTTCATCAGCTTGCTTATTTGTTATCTGATTATCAAAACTATAAATATTAAGGTGTGAATTAAGTCCAATTATTCTGTTAGTTAGATCAATTCTAAAACCATTCATAACAGACATTACTATAATAATTGCTGCTACTCCTAAACTAATACCTATTATTGAAAACCAAGCGAAAATAGACACATAACCATCAGATTTCTTAGAGAATAAAAACCTAAAAATCAGTAATCGTTCTGATTTAGAAATCATCTATTTTTTTAACTTATTATTAATAAAATCAATTACACTACTGGATGAAATTTTTTCGCTTTCATTATTTTGGCGATTTTTTATTTCTACTAAATTATCTTTTAAATCTCTTTTGCCAATAATAATTTGATATGGTGTCCCAATTAACTCATTATCAGATAATTTTTTTCCTATACTGCAGATTCTATCATCTAAAATGACTTCAATATTATTTTTCATAAAATATTCATAATATTCTGATGATTTTGTGGCACAATCTTGATCTTCTGGCATTAAATTAACTATGCAAACCTT
Organism: uncultured Alphaproteobacteria bacterium; assembly: GCA_902539825.1. GTDB lineage: Bacteria > Pseudomonadota > Alphaproteobacteria > HIMB59 > CACPNW01. The sequence goes on along the minus strand of CACBMH010000005.1, from coordinate 37,934 downwards.
AAATGGAGCAACTTCTAAAGGCCACCTAATTCCTTTTTCATCATGATACGCTTCAATAATTGCACCCACAAGTCTTGAAACACCAATGCCATATGATCCCATATGCACTGGAACATTTTTCCCACTTTTATCTTGAACAAATGCGTTTAATTTCGCAGAATATTTTGTTCCAAAATAAAATATATGACCCACTTCAATGCCCTTAGAAATTTTTAAATCTTCATTTGGAATTGGGCATTTTTTTTCATCATGTTGATCATCAACTGCAGCATAAAATGACTGCAATTCATTTGGGTCTATAGTTTCAGGGTTTAGTGTTTCTAATTTTTTATCATAATAAAGTGTACTTTCACCAGTCTTAGCTAGTATTTGAAATTCATGACTTAAGTTACCTCCAATTGGTCCTGTTTCTGCTCTTAAAGAAATTGGTGTTAAACCCATTCTAATAAAAGTTTTAATGTATGCTTTAAACATATTGTCATAAGATTTTTTTGCTTCGCTTTCATCAAGATCAAATGAATAATTATCCTTCATTAAGAATTCTCTTCCTCGCATTACTCCAAATCTAGGCCTAACTTCATCTCGGAATTTCCATTGAATATGATAAAGATTTTTTGGAAGATCTTTGTAAGAATTTATATGTGATTGAAATATATCTGTAATTAATTCTTCATTTGTTGGGCCGTAAAGCATTTCTCTTCCACTTCTATCCGTAATCCTTAACATTTCTTTTCCATAATCATCGTATCTTCCTGATTTAATCCATAAATCAGAAGATTGAATGGTAGGCATAAGCAGTTCTACTGCTCCTGCATTATTTTGTTCCTCTCTAACAATCTGTTCAATTTTTTTTAATACAAGTAGACCTAGAGGTAACCACGAATAAATACCGGCGCTAGATTGTTTGATCATGCCAGCTCTGATCATTAATTTATGTGAAATTATTTCAGCATCTGATGGTACATCTTTAATAGTGGGAAGAAAAAAGTTAGAATATTTCATTTATTAAATATATTTGATAAATCAAATCCAAATAAAATCAAAAAAAATAAAATTAAAGCTGATATTAATGAAGTTGCTATAAATTTTATTAGAAGATATGGCTTGCTTGGAGCGCTTTTTGCATGTCCAGATTCTACTTTTTGGGGTACTTTTATCTTAATCGGCAAGAGTATGAAAAACAAAATCCACCAAACAAGGATAAAAATTAGAACATGAGTAAAAAGTGCCATTAAGATCGTATTAAATGAACTTCAATTTCTGGTTTTTTTTGAATTGAATTTTTTATAATCTTTCTAAAACTACTTTTAATTAAATCAGATACTATAAGATCTGATGATTTTTGATCTTTGTTAAGTTTTGTATAGTTTTCTATAAAAAGTATTTTAAAATCATTTTTAATATTTTCTTCATTTATTCCCGGCAATCCTTTTAAGGTAAGTAACATATTTTTATTAATTGAATAGTCATCATCATTGATAATTAAAGAAATTAAAACTAGACCCTCAAATGAATATTTCCTTCTCTCTTTAATAAATGCAGATTCAGAGTTGTAAAGATTTTTACCCTCAACAATTAACTTTCCAGTTTCAAATTGTTCTACAATTTTAGGTTCACCTGGTGCAATTTTGAGACATTTTCCATTTTCTAAAATTTTAGTAAATGGTACTTGAGATGAGTAAGATAATTGTTTATGCGCCTCTAGATGCATGGGTTCACCATGCACAGGAATAGATAAGTACGGTTTTGTCCAATTATACATTTGTTTTATTTCATCTGCATAACCATGACCTGAAACATGAACTAAATCATCATCAGCAGTTACTATCTCAACTCTTTGTCTAATAAGTAAGTTCTTTAAATTATTTATTGATTTTTCATTACCAGGAATATCTCTAGAGCTAAAAATTACTACATCTTCAGGCTCTAAATGTAAATGTTGATGAGAATTATAAGCTATTCTGAAAAGTGCAGATCTTTTTTCACCCTGACTTCCAGTACAAATTATGACTAAATTTTCTCTTGGTATATAAGAAGCTTCATCTTCACTAATAAAAATTTCATCATCTGCAACATAACCACATTTTCTTGCTACTTCGATATTTTTTTTCATACTCCTACCAACAAGAGCGACTTTTCTTTTATTTTTTTTTGCTGCTTGAATAATATTTTTCATTCGTGCAATATTTGAGGAAAAACAGGTAACAACAATTCTATTAGAAAATCTTGAAAATATACTTGTAAGCTCATCTCTAACATCATTTTCAGATTCTGATTTACCAGGCACATTTGCGTTGGTAGAGTCACCTATTAAGGCAAGTAATCCATCGTTTCCTAATTTTTCAAATTTTTCTTTTGAAAATGGATCTCCTAAAGTAGGTGAATGATCTATTTTCCAATCAGCAGTATGAAGTAATGATCCATATGATGTTTTAATTACTATTGCAGTTGGTTCAGGAATTGAGTGCGTAGTTGGTATAAAACTTATATCAAAATTATTGAGTATTAATTTCTTGTCTAGATTTATCTCTTTTAAAGTAAATCCTTCTACTTTATTGAATTCTTTTAGCCTATTTTCGATAAGAAATTTTGCAAATTTACTTGCATATACAGGACATTTAATTTTATTTGCTAAGAACGCAACAGCTCCTGCATGATCTTCATGACCATGGCTGATAATAATAGCCTCGAGATTATCTTCTAAACTTTCAATATGATCAATTTTTGGTACCAATAAATCTACACCAGGAAACTTTTCATCTGCAAATGAAAGGCCTAAATCTATCATTATCCATTTTCCATCACATCCGTAAAGATAACAATTTGCTCCAATTTCTCCAATACCCCCAAGAGATAAAAAGTGTAGTCCTTCATTAAAATCATTTAGTCGTAAATTATTACTCATAAAAATGTTTGTTACCGATTTCTTTTATTCCTTCTAATGTCAAATGTTCCATATATATAGGTTTATAAATAATATTGTCGCATAATATTTTACCTAGACCACCCGTAATATAGACTTTAGGCTTAAAGTTATTCTCCTTAATAATTTGCTTTAATATGCCATTAACTGCATGCAAATAACCAAAATAGAAACCTGATTGAATAGAAGCTGATGTATTATTATTAACAATTTTATTTGATTTTGAGATTTTTGAAGTTTTTATTAACTCAGCATTTTTTAAAAGTGTCTCCATTGAAAGATTTATACCTGGAAAAATTAATCCACCTAAATATTGATTATTTTTAATGACATCAAAAGTAGTAGCTGTACCAAAGTCGACAATTATACAGTCTTTGATTTTCTTACTATATACATAGGCATAGTTTGCTATTCGATCACTTCCAATTTGATTTAAATTATAATTGATACTATTTCTAAATGATATTTTTTTTGGATTAATTGCATAAAATTTGAATTTATTTTTTTGAAAAATATTTTTAAAAATTGAATTTATAGAAGGTACAACAGAGGACAAAATACAAAATCTATCTTTAAGATTATTAATCAACTTTTTGTTAGATTTAAAAAATTTATTTATTTCTTTTTGTGTAATATTGATTTTTTTTTCTGTTTTTAATCTAATAATTTTAATTAATTTATTTTTTGTATAAAAACCTATAACTATATTCGTATTACCTACATCAATAACAATCATTAAATTATTCTAGCATTATATATATTTTCAAAGTTAATATTATTTTTTAAAGTGATTGAACCATCAGGGTTAAGATTATGAAATATTCCTTGTTTTACATTTTGTTCATCAATTTTTAAATTAATATTGCCTCCTAAATATAATAATCTACTTTTATATTCAGTCATAATTTTTTCGTGATTATTTAGCAGTTGTTTACAATTGTTAAAATACTCTTCCATAATTTCATATACAAAATAAAAATTGTTAATTTCTTTATTGTATTTATTAATATTAGTTGTTGGATAATTTTCAATTTTCGGAGAAGATACTATATTAACTCCAAAACCAGTATTTATATACTTATCACTTTTGATACTAAATATTTCAGAAATTATTCCAGAAATTTTTTCTTTATTAATTAAAATATCATTTGGCCATTTAATTTGAGTTTTAACATTACAAATATTTTCAATCACAGAACAAATCATATTAGTAATAAAAGCATTATTTAAAAAATGATTTTCTATTGGTAATATATTTTTAGTTAAAATAGAAATATAGACATTATCTTTTGGACTTTCCCAAGTTGTTCCCCGTCTTCCAAATCCTTTTTTTTGTTCATTTGTCATCAAACATATATTTCTATTATTAATAAGTTTTTTAATTTCTGACATTGTAGAATCTACAGTTTCAATAAAATGAAAATCAAAATTGTTTTTATCTAATAGATTTTTAATTTTATCTAATGACATTAATCAAATGGTCAAACTTGCTGATATATTTATCAATAAAGACGGGTAAAATATAAAACAAATAATTAAAAATAAACTTAAGGATAAAATAATTTTTGATTGAAAAGAAATTTGAAAATTAATTATTACTTCACTTTTACTTTCATCAAAATACATTATCTTAATAATTCTTAAATAATAAAAAGCAGAAATTACACTAGCTAGGACACCAAGAACTGAAAGCACATATAATTCTTGTTCAATTGCAGCAATGAAAACATAAAACTTTCCAAAAAATCCTATAAATGGGGGGATGCCAGCCATAGACAGCATTATTATTGAAATAGAAAGACTAACGATTGGATTACTTTTACTTAAACCTTTTAAATCACTTATATTAATTAAATATTCATTTTTAACTTTTAATGAAAGTAAAATAGCAAAAATAGCAACATTCATTATCATGTATGAAAACATATAAATTGATGCTGCTTTAATTCCATCATCATTTGCGGCAACTAAAGCTATTAATATATAACCTATATGTCCGATAGAACTATAAGCTAATAATCTTTTAATATTTGACTGTGCTATAGCCGCTATAGCTCCAAGAAACATTGAGGCTATTGATAAAAATAAAATTATTTGACTCCATTCAGTGTAAAAATTTTCAAATGGAACTAAGCAAAAACGATAAATTAAAGCTACTGCAGCAATCTTAGGGACAATAGCAAAAAAACCTGTAATTGAGTTTGGAGCTCCTTCATAAACATCGGGAGTCCACATATGAAAAGGTACGGCTGAAACCTTAAAAGCCAAGCCTACCATCACAAATACAAGCCCAAATATTAGACCTAAATTTAAATTATCATATTTTGATAAATAGAAACTTATATCATCAAAATTCATTGAACCAGTAAATCCATAAATTAAGGAGAAGCCATACAAAAGTATACCAGACGATAATGCTCCTAAAATAAAGTATTTTACTCCTGACTCAGCTGATGAGATTGAATCTCTTTTTATTGCTGCAGCAACATAAAGAGATAAACTTTGTAGTTCTATTGCTAGATACATGGACATAAGATTATTTGATGCAATCATTAACATCATCCCAAGTGTTGAAAATAAAAATAAAATAGGAATTTCAAAATTTTTTAGCTTAATTCCTAAGAAATAATCTTTAGAAATGATTATACTAGTTATAGATCCTAATAGAGCTAAAATTTTAAAAAAATTTATAAAAGAAGAGTGGCTAAATAAACTTTTATAATTTGCAAAATTTGATTCACTATCATAGTAAACTAGCAAAATGGTTAATAATAAAACAAAAACTGCTAGATTAGAAGTTTGTCTAAATGCATTCTTTTTTAAAAAAAGGCCAAAAAGTAAACAAACAAAAGAAGAGCATGCTAAAAAAATTTCAGGTATAAAAAAAATATTGTAAATATTATTTAGCATTGGCTATTTCATAGTTTGTTATAATTAGTTCAAGTGATAATCTCATAGGATCTAAAAATAGATTTGGAAATATACCTAGTAATATTACTGAAATTGCTAAAGGAATTAATATGATTTTCTCTCTTGTGTTTATATCTAAAATATCTGCAAGTTTATTATTAGTTATGGTGCCAAAAATAATTCTTTTATAAAGGTATAGCATGTAAACAGCGGATAATATTATTCCAAAAGCTGCGCCAATAACAACGTAACTTGAAAATTTAAATGCGCCAACAATAACTAAAAATTCTCCAATAAAACCACTAGTCCCAGGTAATCCAACTGATCCCAGCATAAAAATCATGAATACTGTTGCATAAAGTGGCATTCTTTGAACTAATCCTCCGTAAAATTCAATTTCTCTAGTATGCATTCGATCATAAATAACACCAACACATAAAAATAAAGCTGCTGAGACTAGTCCATGACTAATCATTTGCATCATTGCCCCTTCTAAACCTTGTTGATTAACTAAAAAAATTCCAATTGTTACAATTCCCATATGAGCAACGGATGAATATGCAATTAGTTTTTTTATATCAGTTTGTGCAAGTGCCACTAACGAAGTGTATACTATAGCAACTATACTTAATGTCATAATTAAAGGAATAAAAAACTCTGTTGCTTCTGGAAGCATACCTAGAGAGAAACGGATAAAACCATATCCGCCCATTTTTAAAAGTACTCCGGCTAAAATAACAGATCCAGCCGTTGGAGCTTCAACATGGGCATCGGGCAACCATGTATGAAAAGGCCACATAGGAATTTTGACTGCAAAGGAAGCAAAGAAGGCAAGCCAAAGAAACAACTGAGTATTATAGGAAAAATAATTACCTTGTAAGAACTCAATACTCATTGAACTTGTATTTCTATACATCACAATAATAGCAATCAACATGAGTACTGAACCCAAAAGAGTGTAGAGAAAGAATTTAAAAGAAGCATAGATTCTTCTATTGCCTCCCCATATACCTATGATTAGATACATTGGTATTAATACTGCTTCAAAAAAAATATAAAATAAAAGTATGTCTATAGAAGCAAACATTCCAATCATTACAGTCTCTAAAAATAAAAAAGAAAGCATGTATTCCTTGACTCTTTTTTTAATATTATTCCAACTAGCTAAAATACAAAGTGGGGTTAAAAATGTACTTAATAAAATCATAAAAAGTGAAATACCGTCAACCCCAACATGGTAGAAGAAATTAAAATCATCAAACCATCTAAATTTTTCTTCATATTGATAAGACGGATTGGAATAATCAAATTGTAGCCAGAGTATTAAACTTAAAATAAATGTTCCTAACGTTGTTAGCAAAGCAGCCCATTTAATATTAATTGATGTTAATTCATCTTCTTTAATAAAAAGAATAATTAAAGCACCAATTAAAGGTAAAAAAATTATTACTGATACTAACGGCCAGTCAATCATTTAGTAATATAAAAACCATGTTAAAATTATTACTAAGCCACCAAGCATAGCAAAAGCATAATGAAACAAATACCCTGATTGAAATAAACTTACATAAGACGAAGATTTTGAAATAATCCAGGAGACTCCGTTTGGTCCTAAACCATCAATAGTTTTTTCATCCCCTCTTTTCCAGAAAAAGTTTGCTAATTTGAAAAAAGTTAAAACAAATACTTTATGATATAGCTCATCCACATACCATTTATTTTTAGAAAGAGAATATAAAGGATCTAAATTATAGGAAAGATTTTTTGCTCTGTTTAAATTATTTGAATATATCAACACACAGACAAGAATTCCAACTGCAACAGCAGACTTTGATATTAATGATTGTGTAAGAGGAAGATATTTATGAGAACTTTCTGTTAATAATATAGCATTATCCCAAAATTCTTTTTTATAATATCCAATAAAATGATCCGCAAAGAATATTCCAGAAAAAATAGAACCAATTGCAAGAATAAATAATGGAGCTGTCATTACTAAAGGTGATTCATGGGCGTGATCATATGTTTTATTATTTGATCTATTTTCACCATGAAATGTTAGGAATAATAATCTCCATGAATAAAAAGCAGTAAGTAAAGCAGTTAAAATACCTACTAAATATGCAAAGTATGCTATTCCATTTGAAGCATAGAAAGCATTTTCTAAAATACTTTCTTTTGAATAGTAACCAGATAGGTATGGGAAACCAATAATTGCAAGAGACCCAATCCACATCATTGAGGCAGTAAAAGGTATTTTTTTGAAAAGCCCCCCCATTTTTCTCATATCCTGTTCATGATGCATTGCGTGAATTACAGAACCTGCAGAAAGAAATAGAAGAGCTTTAAAAAATGCATGAGTTGTTAAGTGAAATATTGATGCATTATAAGCTCCTACACCTGCTGCAAAAAACATATATCCTAATTGACTACATGTTGAATATGCAATTACTCGTTTAATATCATTTTGCGTTAAGGCTATAGAGGCGGCAAAAATAGCTGTGGCTGCACCAATAAAAGTAATGAATAAATTAGTAAATGTCGCAAACTCATATAGAGGACTCATTCTTGCAACTAAAAATACACCAGCAGTTACCATTGTTGCAGCATGTATTAGTGCAGATACAGGAGTAGGTCCCTCCATGGCATCTGGCAACCATGTGTGTAAACCTAATTGAGCAGATTTACCCATTGCACCTATGAATAAAAGAAAGCATAAAAAATCTAAAGTTGGAAAACTGAATGAAAGGAATTGAATTTGATGCTCACTAAATCGATCCACTTGTGAAAATATACTGTCGAAACTTATCGTGCCAAAAATATAAAAAATTCCAGCAATTCCAATTGCGTATCCAAAATCTCCAACTCTGTTTACAACAAATGCTTTTATAGCAGCTTTATTTGCTGAATCTTTATGGTGCCAAAAACCAATTAATAAATATGAGGCTAGCCCAACACCTTCCCAACCAAAGAACATTTGCAGCAAATTATTACTTGATACAAGAACAAGCATAAAAAAAGTAAATAAGCTTAGATAACCCATAAATCTTATTTTTGATGGATCTTCTTCCATATAGCCTATTGAATATAGATGAACACAAGCAGAAACAGTTGTAACCACAATGAACATCACAGCAGTTAAAGTGTCTAATCTAATTGACCAATCAACAATAAAATTTCCAGAAGTGATCCAGTTAAGAATAAAAATTATTTCAGTTTCCTTATTATTAATAAACTGAATGAATATTATCCAAGAAAATAAAGTACAAAGAAAAAGGATTGAAGTTGTTGATATTTGATAAACCTTATAGTTAAACTTTTTACCTAGTAAAAAACAAAAAAGAAAACCAAGTAGAGGTAAAAATATAATTGAGGTTGCCATCTACTATCCCTTAAGCTGATTAATTTTATTTACTTCTATTGATCCTAAGTTTCTAAAAAATACTACAAGTATGGCGAGTCCAATTGCTGCTTCAGCGGCTGCAACAGTAAGTGTAAGCATTGCGAAGATTTGCCCTGAGATATCATTAATATACGCTGAGAAAGAAATAAAATTAATATTTACCGACAACAAGATAAGTTCTATAGACATTAAAATTATAATTAAATTTTTCTTATTTAAAAATATTCCTAAAACACCTAAGGTAAAAATAATTGCACCGAGAAAAAGATAGTGTTCAAGAGTAATCATTAATTAAATTCCTTCGCCTATTTTTATTTTTTTCTTTTCTATAGCTTTTGATGCATCAACTGTATTTTGAGAATCTATATTTTGTCTTTTAACACCACCTTTATCTCTTAATGTAAGTGTAATAGAGCCAATCATTGCGACTAATAAAATTATCCCACATATTTGAAATAAATAAAAATATTCAGTGTAGAGTATTTGCCCAATCATTTTTGTATTCTCCACTTCATTAACTATAGGTTGTAGCGGTGTTTGATTGTTATAAATATTAGACGATCTATCTGTTAAAAAAAGTATTCCAAGTTCAATTACTAGAACTATCCCTAGTAATGCTCCAAAAGGTAAATATTGCAAAAAACCTTCTCTCAACTTTACAAAATTTATATCAAGCATCATTACAACAAATAGAAAAAGGACGGCAACAGCTCCAACATATACAACGACAAGGATCATTGCCAAAAATTCAGCACCTAATAAAACAAAGAGTCCTGATGCATTAACAAAGCTTAAAATTAAGAACAAAACTGAATGAACAGGATTTTTTGCACTTATAACCATTAGAGCTGAAAGAACTGCAACAGATGAAAAAAGATAAAATGTTAATGAATAAAGAACCATTATTATCTATATTTTCTATCGAGATGAATATTTTGAGCAATTTCTTGCTCCCATCTATCTCCATTTTCTAAAAGTTTATCTTTATTATAAATTAATTCTTCTCTCGTTTCAGTGGCAAATTCAAAATTTGGTCCTTCGACTATCGCATCAACTGGGCAAGATTCTTGACATAATCCACAGTAAATACATTTAGTCATATCTATATCATATCTTGTTGTTCTTCTGCTTCCATCCTCTCTTGGCTCTGCTTCAATTGTAATTGCCTGAGCAGGACATACTGCTTCACAAAGTTTACATGCGATACATCTCTCTTCCCCACTTGGATATCTTCTCAAAGCATGCTCGCCTCTAAAACGTGGGCTTAATGGACCTTTTTCATGAGGATAATTTATTGTAACTTTAGATTTAAATATATATTTGAAAGTTAAAAATAGTCCTTGAAATAATTCAAATAAAGTAAAAGATTTAATTAATTTATACATATTAATTTGGCAGCATGTCAAAATATACTAAAAAACCAGAAGTTGCCACAACCCAAAACAAAGAAAACGGTAGAAAAACTTTCCAACCAAGTCTCATTAACTGATCATATCTATATCTTGGGAAAGTTCCTCTAACCCAAATAAATAAAAATAATATAAATATTACTTTCACAGTAAACCAGATTACTCCAGGAACAACATTTAATGGGTATACATCAAATGGAGGAAGCCATCCGCCTAAAAAAAGAATGACAGTCATAGAAGACATTAAAATCATACTGGCGTATTCACCTAAAAAAAATAATACAAATGAAGCAGATGAATATTCAGTAAAAAATCCTGCAACAAGTGTTGATTCATCTTCAGGAAGATCAAAAGGTAATCTATTTGTTTCAGCTAACGCAGAAATAAAAAAAATAATGAACATAGGTAATAATGGAATTGCAAACCATACGGTCTGCTGAGCTAAAACTATCTTTGATAAATTTAAAGAACCTACACATAATAATACTGTAATTATTACAAATCCAATAGATACTTCATATGAAACCATTTGAGCAGCTGATCTTAATGCTCCTAGAAAAGGATATTGAGAGTTACTAGCCCATCCAGCCATTATTATTCCGTATACTCCAAGAGATGATACTGCAAACAGATACATGATACCTACGTTAATATCAGAGACTACCCATCCTGGAGCAAAAGGTATTACTGCCCAACCTGCTAAGCTAAGTACCATTGTTATAATGGGTGCTAAAATAAAAACAATTTTATTTGATCCACTAGGTATAATATTTTCTTTAGTAATAAGTTTTAATGCATCAGCAAAGCTTTGTAATATACCAAAAGGCCCTACTATATTTGGACCTCTTCTTAATTGAATTAATGCTAAAACTTTTCTTTCAGCATAAACTAAAAAAGCTACAGATATTAAAACTGGCACAACAACAGCAAGTATTTGGGCAATGATTATTAACCCTGTAATTAATATATCATAAGTCATCTAATTATTATGCTGCCTTATTTAAAATATCTTTAGTACATTTTGCCATTGTTTCAGAAGATCTAGAAATAGAATCATTCATATAAAAATTTTCAATGTTATATTTAATTTTAATATTCTCAATTTTATTATTTTTAGCAAAAGTTATTTCGCCAATAGAATTAACTTCATTTAAGAGAGCAAATTGACCATAGGTACTTGTAAGCTCATTTCGGAGCTCCCCAAGATTATTAAAATTTAAATTTTTTTCAAATAATTCACTTAAAACTCTAAAAATTTTCCACTCCTCTTTTGCTTCACCTATTGGATTATGACACTTAGTTGTTTGAATAACTCTACCTTCTATATTCATATAAGTAGAACTTTTCTCAGTATATGCAGGGGTTGGTAAAATTATATCAGCTATAGATGCTGAAACATCTCCATGATGACCAAGATAAACAACAAAAGCATTTTCAAAAGTTGAAAAATTTATCTCATCTAAACCCATTAAGAAAACTACAGGCTTTGTTTTATCAATATGTTTTTTTAATTGTTTATTGTAATCATTATCAAATTTTTTATTATAAAATTTCAAATCTAATGCACCTACTCTAGAAATATCTTGGTTAAGAATATTTAATGGATTTGTATTTTTATTTTTTTGAATTTTTTTCGCAATTAATCCTGCAGTTTCTAATATTTTTTTTCCATGATCATTATTTATTGCTGAAGTACCTAGTATTATAAGTGGGTTTTTTGCAGATTTTAAAACTTTATTGAATACAGATTTATTATTAGATAATTTATTAAGGTAATCTAAAGAATCAGATAAATGATGATAATCGTAAGTAAGATCTAATTTAGGACCTATAAGACCAATTTTGCAGTTATTTTCAATATATGCCTTTCTAATTCTAGCGTTTAGTACCGCCGCTTCCCATCTAGGGTTTGATCCGATTAAAAGAATAGCATCAGCCTTTTCAATTTCTTGAATTGTTGAATTAAATTTATAACTTGAAGATGAATTATCGATAATTTGTGTATTATCAAATCTGCAATCATAATTTTTTGATTTTAGTGAATTGCTAAATTTTTGTGCGGAATATAAAGTTTCAATATCGGTAAACTTACCAGATAGGAATACCGTATTTTCTTTACCTCTTTTTGTAATTTCCTTTTTTATTAATTCAAATGCATCATCCCATGAAGATTTTTGGAGTTTTTTATTTGATTTAGAATAAACACTATCCAATCGTTGACTTGAAAGGCCATCAACTGCAAATCTAGATTTATCACTTATCCATTCTTCATTGGTTTCTTCGTTTATTCTGGGAAGAGCTCTTAAAACCTTTTTTCCTCTTGTATCAATCCTTATACTTGAACCTATACCATCGAACACATCAAATGTTTCTGTCTTGGTTAGCTCCCATGGTCTAGATTTAAATGCATATGGTTTACTTGTTAAAGCACCTACGGGGCATAAATCAATTACATTTCCAGATAATTCTGACTCAATAGTTTTTTCTAAGTATGTTGTGATCTCAGCATTTTCACCTCTGCCAAGTAATCCTATATCATCAACACCAGCAACTTCTGTAGAAAACCTTACACATCTTGTACAATGTATACATCTTGTCATAATTGTTTTGACAAGTGGTCCCATATTTTTATTTTGAACTGCTCTTTTGTTTTCTTCATATCTAGTTTTATCAAAACCATAATACATCGCTTGATCTTGAAGATCACATTCTCCTCCTTGATCACAAATAGGGCAATCCAATGGATGATTAATGAGAAGAAACTCCATTACACCTTTTCGAGCTTTTTTAACTGTTTCTGTTTTTGTTTTTATAACCATTCCATCTGCAGCTGGCATGGCACATGATGCAATAGGTTTTGGAGCTTTTTCCATTTCTACTAAACACATTCTACAGTTTCCTGCTATTGAGAGTTTTTCATGATAACAAAATCTTGGAATTTCAGTTCCTGCTAGTTCACAAGCTTGCATTACTGTCATGCCGTTTTCAAATTCGTATTCTTTATTATCAATTGTTATCTTTGGCACTAGGCTACTCTTCTATTTCTTTCTTGAATTCTTTTTTCAATTTCAGGTCTAAAGTGTCTAAACAAACCTTGAATAGGCCAAGCAGCAGCATCACCTAAGGCACAAATAGTATGACCTTCAATTTGCTTAGTCACATCTAAAATTTTATCAATATCTTGATGTTCAACATTTCCATGAACCATTTTTTCCATCATTCTGTACATCCATCCAGTACCTTCTCTGCAAGGTGTACATTGACCGCAGCTTTCATGTTTGTAAAAATGTGATAATCTAGCTATTGCTTCAACAATATCTGTTGATTTATTCATTACAATAACAGCAGCAGTTCCTAATCCACTTTGAACTTCTTTTAGGCTATCAAAATCCATTTTAACTGTATCGCAAATAGACTTAGGCAATAAAGGCACACTTGCACCTCCTGGAATCACAGCTAATAAATTTTCCCAACCTCCAATTACACCACCTGCATGTTTTTCAATCAGTTCTTTTAATGGTATCCCCATTTCCTCTTCTACATTGCATGGGTTATTAACGTGTCCTGAAATACTAAAAATTTTTGTACCTGTATTGTTGGCACTTCCTAAATCAGCGAACCATTTTGAACCACGTCTTAAAATTGTTGGTGAAACGGCAACTGTTTCAACATTTGTAACTGTTGTTGGACATCCATATAAACCTGCGCCAGCGGGAAACGGAGGTTTTAATCGAGGTTGGCCTTTTTTACCCTCTAAACTTTCAAGTAAAGCAGTTTCTTCACCACAAATATATGCTCCTGCTCCTCTGTGAAGATAAATATCTAAATCCCACCCTGTACCACATGCATTTTTACCAATTAAATTATTTGCGTAGGCTTCATCTATTGCTTTTTGTAAATTAGAAGATTCAGAGTAATATTCACCCCTTATATAAATATAACAAGTATGTGCATGCATAGCAAAGGCAGCAACTAAACAACCTTCTAAAAGAAGATGTGGGTCGTTTCTCATAATCTCTCGATCTTTACATGTACCTGGCTCTGACTCATCTGCATTAACAACTAGGTAATGATCTTTTCCAGAGTCTTTTGGCATAAATGACCACTTAAGTCCCGCAGGGAAACCTGCTCCTCCCCTTCCTCTTAATTGACTATTTTTAATTTCCTCAACAATTTTTTCGCTACCCATTTTAATAAGTTCTTTAGTATTTGACCAAATACCTCTTTTTTTGGCACCTTCTAATTTCCAGTCTTCAAAACCGTATAAATTTTTAAAAATTTTATCTTTTTCCTTAAGCATCAAATTTTCTTTCAGGTTGTGATGATTTTCTACCAATTTGTGAACCTACTTTTATTGATTTATTATCTTTTAAATCTTGAAGTATTTTTTTAAAACTCTCTTCATCTAAATCTTCATAATAATCATCATTAATCTGGACCATAGGAGCATTGCAACATGCACCTAAGCATTCAACTTCAACAACTGTAAATATTTCATCATTACTTGTCTCGCCAATATTAGTTTCGCAAACTTCTTGCGCAACTTTAGACAGTTTATCACTCCCTCTTAACCAACAAGGTGTCGTTCTACAAATTTGTACAAAATTTTTACCAATAGGTTCTAAATTAAACATCGAATAAAAAGTGGCAACTTCCAACACTCTTATATAAGACATACTTAGAGTTTCAGCTACTTTTTCCATTGAGTTTTTACTTAGCCATCCATTATTTTGTCTTTGTGCTAAATCAAGTAAAGGAATAACTGCGCTTTGAATACGGTTTGATGGATATTTTTTTATTATTTCAGAAATTTTTTTAAAATTTTCTGATGACCATTCAAAATTATCATTAATTTTTTTATATACTTTATTATTTGTACCAGGATGATGCATTATCTATCTATCTCTCCAAAAACAATATCTAAGCTACCTAGTATAGCGGCTATGTCAGCCATTAAGTGGCCTTTAGATAAATGATCCAATGTTTGAAGGTGTGCAAAACCTGGTGCTCTTATTTTACACCTATATGGTTTACTAGATCCATCAGAAACAAGGTAAACACCAAATTCACCCTTTGGAGCTTCTACTGCACTATAAACTTGACCAGCGGGAACACGGTAACCTTCAGTGAAAAGTTTAAAATGATGAATTAAAGCTTCCATTGATTTTTTCATTTGATTTCTTTTAGGAGGTGTAATTTTATTATCCTCAATTGATATTGGACCTGGTTTGATTTTATTTAAACATTGGTTAATAATACTAATGCTTTGTCTCATTTCCTCTATGCGAACCAAATATCGATCAAAACAATCACCCTTTTTTCCAACAGGAACTTCAAAATCAACTTGATCATAGGCGTCATAAGGTTGAGATCTTCTTAAATCCCATGCTACACCTGCACTTCTTAATACAGGACCAGAACACCCCCATTCAATTGCTTCGGACTTTGAAATTATCCCTATATCAACTGATCTTTGTCTTAAAATTCTGTTATTAGTAAGCAAGCTTTCAAGATCATCAATAAATTTTGGAAGAGTTTTAAAATGGTCAAATAATTTTTCTTCCATTCCTTCTGGCATATCCTGATGAACGCCGCCAGGTCTAAAATAGGCTGCATGAAATCTTGCCCCAGATACTGCTTCATGAAACTCCAAAAGCTTTTCCCTTTCTTCAAAACACCATAAAAAAGGTGTCACTGCGCCAATGTCAGCAGCATAGGCAGGTATATTTAATAAATGATTTAGTATTCTAGTAATTTCGGCAAAAATAACACGAATATATTTAGCTCTTTCAGGAACAGTGATACCTAGAAGATTTTCAGTTGCTAATGCAAAAGCATGTTCTTGACACATTGGTGAAACATAATCAAGTCTATCAAAATAAGGGACAGCCTGAAGATAAGTTTTATATTCAATTAATTTTTCTGTCCCCCTATGTAACAATCCGATGTGTGGTTCTGCTCTTTGAACTACCTCACCTTCCAGTTCAACTACTAAACGTAAAACACCATGTGCAGCTGGATGTTGAGGGCCAAAGTTAATTGTAGTTGTATTAAGCTCTACTTCTTTCATTTAATTTTCACCAGTAGATTTCTCATCACCAAAAAGTTTGTTTTCCATTCCTTCCCAAGGAGATTCACTATCGAAATTTCTAAATTCTTGAGTTAACTTAACAGGCTCATATATTACTTTTTTTTCAAGGTCATCGTAGCGAACTTCTGTATGTCCTGTTAAAGGAAAATCTTTGCGCAACGGATAACCTTCAAAATTGTAATCCGTCATTATCCTTCTTAAATCAGGATGGTTAATAAATTCTATTCCAAATAAATCATAACATTCTCTTTCATACCAGTCCGCAGATTTGTGAATATTTGTTATTGATTCTATGTTTTCATTTTCTTTAATAAAAGTTTTAAGAATAATTTTTTTATTTTTTGTTAAACTTTGCAAAATATAAATCAAATCAAATCTAAATTCTCTTGAGGGATAGTCTACAGCTGTAATATCTAATAATTGATTGAAATTAAGCTCAGTATTATCTCTTAATTCGTTAAAAATTTTTATAATATTATTTTTTTCAAATTCTATTTCTAACAAATTATTATTCTCTAAAACATTATTTATGCCATCTATTTTAGTAAGAAATTTAATCATATAAAATTATCTTTTAAATTTATTTTCTCTTCTAATTTTTTTCTGTAATTGCAATATACCGTAAACTAATGCTTCTGCTGTTGGGGGGCATCCTGGTACGTAAACATCAACGGGAACTATCCTATCACACCCTCTAACTACTGAATACGAGTAGTGATAATATCCACCACCATTTGCACATGAACCCATTGATATTACCCAACGAGGTTCAGGCATTTGATCATAAACTTTTCTT
Organism: uncultured Alphaproteobacteria bacterium; assembly: GCA_902539825.1. Taxonomy (GTDB): domain Bacteria; phylum Pseudomonadota; class Alphaproteobacteria; order HIMB59; genus CACPNW01. The sequence goes on along the minus strand of CACBMH010000005.1, from coordinate 20,402 downwards.
AAAGCCGGTGCCATTTTATTTGTTAGTGTTCCAGCAACAATCATTACATCAGATTGTCTAGGACTACCTCTTGGTATAACTCCATAACGATCTAGATCATATCTTGCCATATAAGAATGTATCATTTCTACTCCACAACATGCCAATCCGAATGTCATAGGCCATAAGGAACCAGTTCTAGCCCAGGTAAGAATTTTATCATAGCTAGCAACTAAGAAACCCTTAGAGGATAATTCTGTGTTTAGAGTATCATCAACAATTTTTTTTGCTTCATCTATTCCCATTCTAAAGCACCTTTTTTCCATTCATAAATAAAACCAATAGTTAAGACAGTCAGGAAAATCATCATTGACCAAAAACCAAACAATCCAATTTTACCAAGTGTTATTGCCCACGGAAACAAGAAGGCAACTTCTAAATCAAAGATAATAAATAAGATTGCAACTAAATAAAATCTTACATCAAATCTTCCACGAGCATCATCAAAAGCCTCAAATCCACACTCATAAGCAGACAATTTTTCTTGATCTGGCTGAGAGTCTCCAACTACAAAAGATAATAAAGTCATTCCAACAGCCAATGCCAAAGCTATGAAAATAAAAATTAATATTGGTAAATATTCAAATAGAAACTCTGACACTATAATCTCACAATTAAATTAGTAATGTATTTAACGATTTATTCAACAATAACAACGTGTCTCGTTGCGACTTTAATACACAAAAAACACTGAAATAAGTGGCGCGAGAGACGGGATTCGAACCCGCGGCCTCTGCCGTGACAGGGCAGCGTTCTAACCAGCTGAACTACTCCCGCGCATGGTGGGTGTTGAGAGACTTGAACTCCCGACCCTCTCGGTGTAAACGAGATGCTCTACCAACTGAGCTAAACACCCAAATAAAAACGGCTGTTAAATTATTTAACAGCCGGTGCAAGAAAAAAAATAATTAAATATTTACTGAGTCTTTTAATGCTTTTCCTACAGTAAATTTAGGTCTTTTAGACGCTGGTATTTGAATTGATTCACCTGTTCTAGGATTTCTGCCAGTAGTAGCTTTTCTATGACTTACACTAAAGTTGCCAAACCCTACGATACTAACCTTTTCATCTCTTTTTAAAGCATTAGTAATTGCGTCTAGAAAGCTCTCAATTGCTCTAGTTGCGTCAGATTTCGATAGTCCTGCTGAAGATGCTACAGATGCGATAAGATCATTTTTGTTCACTTTTAATCTCCTTTAATAAATTTGAACAATAATTATCTGTTTTCCAAACAAGTCAACATTATTATAAAAATTTTCCCAGAAATATGGGAATTTATCAATTAATTGGCTTAAATGCTTAATTATTAACTATTTGATATTAGTGAGTACTTGTAGTGTTTTGGCTATTTTTAATTTGAGATTCGGTCAAATTTAGAGGAATTATTGATTTAGTTAGGGTGTGTTCAAGAATTGAAAGTGCATCTGATACTGGAATTATTTTAATACCCTTAATAACATCTTTATCAAACTCAGATACTTCTCTATAATTTTCCTGAGGAACGAGAACTTTTTTTATACCTGCTCTACTTGCTGCGTATATTTTTTCTTTTAAACCACCAATTGGAAGTACTCTTCCCCTGAGTGTAATTTCACCAGTCATTGCAACATCTCTTCTAATTTTGTTGTTTGTTAAAGAGGACACTAATGAATTAAAAATTGCTATACCGGCACTTGGACCATCTTTTGGCGTAGCTCCTTCTGGCACATGAATATGTATATCATAATTTTCAAAATCTTTTGGGTTAATTCCTAAACCTAAAGATTTTGATTTTACATACGAAGTGGCTGCTTGGATTGATTCTCTCATAACTTCACCTAATTTACCTGTTATAGTTAACTTTCCTTTTCCAATAGATAAAATTACCTCAATTGATAAAATTTCTCCGCCAACTTCGGTCCAAGCCAAACCATTTGTAACACCAACCAAATTCTTTTTCTCAATTTCACTAGATCTAAATTTTGCAATACCTAAAAGATCCTGTAAGGATTTGTCATTTAGTTTAATTTTTTTCAATCTGGTTGTTTCAAGTTTTTTAACAGTCTTTCTGCATACTTTAGAAATTTCTTTTTCTAGATTTCTTACTCCAGCTTCTTTAGTATAATTTCTAATTATAGAATTTAAAACTTTGGACGTAAATGAAATTTCGGATTTATTTATTCCGTGGTTTTTAATTTGTTTAGGAACTAAGTATCTTTTAGCTATTTGATTTTTTTCTTTTTCTGTGTAGCCAGGTATCCTTATTACCTCCATTCTATCAAGAAGTGCTGGTGGTATGTTAAGCGTATTAGCTGTACATACAAACATTACATCAGAAAGATCATAATCAAGCTCTAAATAATGGTCATTAAACTTGCTATTTTGCTCAGGATCAAGGACTTCCAAAAGTGCAGAAGAAGGATCACCTCTCCAATCAGCACCAAGTTTATCGATTTCATCCAGTAATATAAGTGGATTAGATGATTTAGATTTTTTCATTGCTTGAATAAATCTACCAGGCATTGATCCGATATATGTTTTTCTATGACCTCTGATTTCAGCTTCATCCCTTACACCTCCTAGAGACATCCTAACAAAGCTTCTACCAGTGGAATTTGCAATTGATTTGCCAAGAGATGTTTTACCAACACCCGGTGGCCCAACTAAACACAGTATAGGACCCTTAAGTTTATTAGTTCTTTTTTGAACAGCTAAATATTCAAGAATTCTCTCTTTAACTTTGTCTAATCCATAGTGGTCATTTTCTAGAATTTTTGATGCTTTTTTAATATCCTGGGATATTTGATCTGGATTATTCCAAGGTATAGACATTACCCAATCTAAATAATTTCTAATTACTGTTGCCTCAGCTGACATTGGACTCATATTCTTTAATTTTTTTATTTCTGAGACACACTTATCATTAGCTTCTTTAGAAAGATTATATTGATTTAATTTCTTTTCAAGTTCAGCGATTTCATCTAAATCTTCATTTTCTCCTAATTCTTTTTGAATTGCCTTCATTTGTTCATTTAAATAATATTCTTTCTGCGTTTTCTCCATTTGTCTTTTTACACGACCCTTTATTTTTTTCTCAACTTGAAATGAGTCTATTTCAGATAATAAATACCCATATATTTTATTAAGTCTTTCCTCAGTTTTTGTAATTTCTAAAATTTCTTGTTTTTGAGATAAAGGTATTGAAATATTTGACACAATTATATCAACAATTTTATTAGGATCACTTAAAGTTTTGGTATTATTAATTACATCTAATGAAACTTTTTTGTTAATTTTTTGAAATTCTACAAATTGTTCAATAACAAGTTTTTGCAAAGCTTTTATATTTGAATTTTTTTTAACTTTATTACCAATTTCAGTAATAGATGCAGTTATAAATTCTTTATTAAAATTTATTTTGTTTACTTTTGCTCTTTGTACACCTTCTACTAATACTTTAAGAGTACCATCTGGGAGTTTTAATAGTTGAATAACTTTGGCAACAGTTCCGATAGAATAGAGATTTTCTTGATTAGGATTATCAATTTTCGAATTTTTTTGAGAAAGTAAAAAAATTTTTTTATCACCTGTCATAACATGGTTGAGAGCATTTACAGATTGCTCCCTACCTACAAATAGTGGAGCTACCATGTTTGGAAATACTACTATGTCTCTAAGTGGAAGAACGGGAATTGTATTTGTAGCCATAATTTATAGATGTCTATATATTAAATAAAATCAAGAGTTGTTGGACATTAATTTTTGATTATTTTCTTTATTTGAATAGATTAGAATTGGATCAGATTTTTTTGTTATTACATCTTTGTTTATTAATACTTTATATAAATTTTTTTGATCTGGAACTTTGTACATAAGATCCATTAATGCATCTTCTATTATGGATCTTAGTCCTCTGGCTCCAGTATTTTGTGAAACTGCTAGTTTAGCAATTTCTTTCAAAGCATCATCCTTCACTTCCAATTTAACTCCATCCATTTTCATAAGAGACTCAAATTGCTTAACAATGGCGTTTTTTGGCTGGGTCATTATTTGAATTAGCATATCTTCGTCTAATTCATTTAAAGTTGTAATTACTGGAAGTCTTCCAATAAATTCTGGTATCATTCCAAATTTTAATAAATCTTGGTTCTCTAATTTTTTAAGTGATGCTCCAATAGTTTTTTTAGGCTCTAAATCTAGTTTAGAATTAAAACCTATCGCAGTACCTTTTAAACGATAATTTATAATTTCCTCTAAGCCTGAAAATGCACCACCACATATAAAAAGTATATTAGATGTATCTACTTGCAAAAATTCTTGTTGAGGATGTTTTCTTCCTCCCTGAGGTGGAACACTAGCTATTGTCCCTTCCATAATTTTTAACAAAGCCTGTTGCACGCCTTCTCCAGAAACATCTCTAGTAATTGAAGGATTGTCACTTTTTCTTCCAATTTTATCAATTTCATCAATATAAACTATACCCTTTTGTGCTCGTTCAACATTGTAATCAGATGCTTGTAATAATTTAAGAATTATATTTTCTACATCCTCACCAACATATCCTGCTTCTGTTAAACTCGTTGCATCAGCTACTGTAAAAGGAACGTCTAATATTTTTGCTAAAGTTTGTGCTAATAGTGTTTTACCCGTACCTGTAGGACCAACTAAAAGAATATTTGATTTTGATATTTCAATATTATTGCTATCTAAATTAGAAGATAATCTTTTATAGTGATTATAGACAGCTACAGAAAGTATTTTTTTTGAATCTTTCTGACCTATTACATAATCATTTAAAAACTTATTAATTTCTGAAGGTTTAGGTATATCTTTTTTAATTTTGAATTTGTTATTTTTATTATCTTCTTTGATAATATCCATGCATAGTTCTACACATTCATCGCATACAAAAACTGTTGGTCCTGCAATTAATTTTTTTACTTCTTTCTGATTTTTGCCACAAAAGGAGCAGAATAATGAATCTTTATCATTTTTTTTATTCATTATTTTCTATCCTTTACAACTTTATCTATAAGACCAAATTTAATAGCTTCATCAGCTGAGAAATATTTATCTCTTTCCATGATACTTGAAATTTCTGATAATTTCTTTCCCGTATGTTTTGCGTAAATCTCATTTAATTTTAATTTTGTTTTTTTTATTTCGTTAGTTTGAATTTCGATATCTGTAACCTGCCCTTGCATACCTCCACTAGGTTGATGAACCATAATTCTTGAATTTGGAAGAGAAAATCTCATTCCTTTTTCACCAGCAGTTAAAAGAAGAGAGCCTGCTGATGCTGCTTGCCCGATACAAATGGTCATAATCTTAGAAGAAACATACTGCATAGTATCGTAAATTGCTAACCCTGACCAAACGATTCCTCCAGGAGAATTTATATAAAAAGAAATTTCTTTTTTTGGGTTTTCAGACTCTAGAAATAGTATTTGCGCACATATAAGACTTGCAATGTTATCGTCAATAGGACCAGTTAGAAATATTATTCTTTCTTTTAGTAATCTTGAATAAATGTCATAAGATCTTTCACCTCTTGATGATTGTTCAACAACCATTGGAATTAAGTTATTTGTAATATTATCTATTGGATCTTTCATTTTTTTGCATCCTTAATATCAAATGTATTAACTTCAAGTTTTTTATATTCATCTTCATTTAATTTTATAACATTTGTTTTCGATTTGGAAATAATTGAATCTATTACTTTTTGTTCAATTAGAGGTGCACGAATAGTATCTAATGCTGATGGATTTTTTTCAAAATATTCCATAATTTGCTTCTCCTGACCTCGATATTGACTGCTATATTCAAGAATTCCTTTACTAATCTCTTCTTCAGATACAACTACTTTTTCTTCTGCAGCTATGTGTTGCATTAGAAGGCCAAGTTTAACTCTTCTTTCTGAAATTTTTTTATATCTTTTTTTAAGGTCTTCATCTTTTAATAGTTTGTCGTCCTCATCAAGTTTGCCTTCTTTTTTAGCTTGTTCTAAACGATTCCAAATTTGATTAAAATCATCTTCCAAAACTCCATCAGGTAATTCAAACTTATAACTATTATCCAAAAGATCCATCAATTCTTTTTTTTCTATTTGTTTTATGCCTTGCTCATATTGAGTTTTGATATTGCTTATCAAAAAATCTTTAAGATCTTTTTCTGTTTTAAATCCATTCTTATCCAAAAAATCTTTTGTAAGTTCAAATTTAATTTTTTCTTCAATTGAAATTATTTCAAAATGAAAAATCGTTTTTTTAAATTTTTCATCATTTAGAATTTTTGATAAGTTTAATTCTAATTCTAATTTGTCACCAACTTTTACTTTTTTAGAAATCAATTCCTTATTTAGGTTTGGAAGTATTCCATCATCAATGTCCAAATCAATAGGAAAATTTGTTTGAGATTTTAAATATTCTGGCAGGCCTTCTTGAGAAGTTTCAAAGTTAACGATAACCTTATCAGTATTTTTAATTTGTCGAGAACTTTCAATTTTTTTAAAGTTTTTTTGAGAAGCAATAAAACTCTTAAATTGATTTTCCTCTGCTTTTTTTCCTAATGCAATTTCATATTTATTTATTTTAAGATCTTTAAAATCTTTAAGTTTAATTTCAGGTTTTAAGTCAAATTTTAAATTTATAGTTATAGGTTTATTTTTTTCATAGTTACTAAGTTCGACTTTTGGAGCTCTAAAAAGTGAAAATTTTTTTTCATCAATTAATTTTTTTGTATTTGTATCAATTACTTTTTGAATAACTTCGTTTAAAACATTGTCTTCATATTTTTTTTTGACAATATTTAGTGGTGCTTTTCCCTTTCTAAAGCCAGGAATATTTAAAGTAGGCAGTATTTGATTTATTTTATTATCTACTTCAATATCAATTTCTTCATAAGGAATTTCTAATGAGTATTCTTTGTAAAGCTTTGTAGATTTTAATTCTTTAGCATTCATAATTTATCAAACCTAATGGTAGGCCGGAAAGGACTTGAACCTTCACACCTCGCGGCACTAGAACCTAAATCTAGCGTGTCTACCAATTCCACCACCGGCCCCTATTAATATTAGCCTTTTATGTACAATAAATTAAAAAACAATAGAGAAAATTAACTTAATGGAAAATGGGGCGAACGATGGGATTCGAACCCACGGCATCAGGCACCACAAGCCTGCGCTCTAACCAACTGAGCTACGCTCGCCATTTAAATTAATTAAAAGTTTAATTATTTTATTAATTCGCTATATCAAAAATATGGAAGTTTCAAAAAGAATATTTAATCTAGAAACAGAAACTGCATTCTCTATTCTTGCTAAAGCTAATAATCTTGCTGCTAAAGGTAAAGATATTATTAATTTAGGAATAGGACAACCAGATTTTCCTACGCCAATAAATATTCAGGAAGCTGCAATTAAAGCTATTAAAGACGGTCATCATGGATATACTCCATCAAATGGGATACCTGAATTACGAGAATCAATTTCTGAATTAGTACTCAGCAAATACAAAGCAAACATTAAACCAGAAAATGTTTTAATTACCCCAGGGGGTAAGCCTGTAATTTTTATTTCAGCATTGTTGTTAGGTAGTGAGGATAGAGAAATAATTTTTCCTGATCCAGGATTTCCAATTTATAGGTCTATGATTAAATACAGCGGTGCAAAAGCTGTACCATTAAAGCTTTCAGAAAAAGATAATTTCGAAATTAATACTGAACAATTAAAAGAATTAATTTCTGATAAAACAAGTTTGATAATAATAAATAATCCAAACAATCCAACAGGGTCATATATGAATAAGAAAAAAATTACTGATCTTGTTAATTTATTAGAGCAGTATCCAAACGTCTCCATTTTAAGTGATGAAATTTATAGTAATATTATTTTTAATAATGAACAAATGCCATCATTATTGAAATACGAAAGTATAAAAGATAGATTGATAGTTCTTGAAGGATGGAGCAAAACATATTGTATGACTGGATGGAGGTTAGGCTGGAGTATATGGCCAGAAAATTTAATTGAACATGCTAATAAAATATGTGTCAATTACAATTCCTGCGCTACCTCAATTTCGCAATATGCAGGATTAGAAGCGATAAAAGGTTCTCAGAAAGAAATAACAAAAATTGTTAGTGAATTTCAAAAAAGAAAAGAGTACGTTTTTAATGAATTGAATAAATTAGAAAAAATTTCTTGTTTTGAACCAGGTGGTGCTTTTTATGCATTTCCCAATATTTCAAAAACTGGATTAAGCGGAAATAAATTTTCAGAAATCGCACTTGAAGAGAAAGGTGTTGCATTAGTTCCAGGCTCTAGCTTTGGAGATAATGCTGGAGAATTTGTTAGAATAAGTTTTGCTAATTCTCTAGAAAACATTAAAGAAGCAATTAATAGGTTATCAACAATATGAAAAAAATAGAAGCAATCATTAAACCATTTAAACTTTCTCAAGTTAAAGAAGCTTTACATGAACTCGGAATATCCGGGATGACATTAGTAGATGTAAAAGGTTTCGGTAGACAAAGAGGGTCAACAGGTGGAATTGATCATAATGATGGGTATGATGATGAATTTTTAGCAAAAATGAAACTTGAAGTAATTGTTGAAGACAATCAAGTAGATGATGTTATTGAGTCAATAAAAACTAGCGCTTATTCTGGAAAAATTGGCGATGGTAAGATTTTTGTATCGAATATTGAGCAGGTAATTAGAATAAGGACTGGCGAAAAAGACAGTGATGCTGTCTAATTTTTCTTTACTTTTATATAAAACCTAGTAATTAAACAATAATCGTTCAACTCTTTTAGAGTCGGAAGTAGGCATTGTGCCGAAGGAACGCATGCAAAAGTTATAAATCGTTCAACCTATTATATAGGTCGGAAGTAAGTCTTAAGCTGAAGGAACGCGCATCAAAAGCAGATTTCATAACTAGAGCATGATTTAACCGGGTAACGCTGGATAGCATACCCTTTTGTTGAAGTAAGGAGATAGATATGAAATTAAAAAGCTCGACTCCAAAAGATTTAATGTCCGAAATCAAAGATATGGATATTAAGATGGTTGATATGCGCTTTACTGATATACCAGGAACAACTCAACATTTTACAATACCAATTAAATTTTTAGACGAAGATATATTTTCTGACGGACTTGGTTTTGATGGATCTTCAGTAAGAGGTTTCCAAGAAATTCAAGACAGTGATATGATTGTTTTGCCAGATGCAACAACAGCCTATATTGATCCATTTTTTTCAGAAAAAACTTTGGCATTGCATTGTAATATTAAAGATCCTGTAACTTTGGTTGACTATAGTCGTGATCCAAGAAATATTGCTAAAAAAGCTGAAGCCTATTTGAAATCATCTGGTATCGGTGACACAGCATTTTTTGGTCCAGAAGCAGAATTTTTTGTGTTTAATAACGTTCAGTTTGACTCAGGATCAAATTTTGCATTTCATGAAGTTGATTCTGTTGAAGGTACTTGGAATAGTGGTGCTGATGAAAACCCAAACTTAGGTCATAAACCTAGACATAAAGAAGGTTATTTTCCTTTACCGCCAGTTGATACACTACAAGATGTAAGAACTGAAATGGTAATGACAATGCAAGACATTGGTCTTACAGTTGAAGCACATCACCATGAAGTTGCAACAGGTGGGCAATGTGAAATTGATTTAGAATTTTCGCCTTTACTAAAAATGGCTGATGATATGATGAAATATAAGTACGTTGTTAAAAATGTTGCTAGACAACATGGAATGACAGCTACATTTATGCCTAAACCTTTATTCGAAGATAATGGTTCAGGTATGCACGTTCATCAAAGTGTCTGGAAAGATGGTGACACATTAATGTATAAAGAGGGTAACTATGCTAACCTAAGTGATTTAGCTCTAAATTATATTGGCGGTATACTTAAACATGCACCTGCTCTTTTAGCTTTTTGTGCTCCTACTACTAATTCTTATAAAAGATTGGTTCCAGGCTTTGAGGCTCCGGTTAACATTGTTTACTCTCAAAGAAATAGAACTGCATCTGTTAGAATTCCTGCTTATTCTCAAAGCCCTAAATCAAAAAGAATGGAATTTAGATGTCCAGATCCAAGTGCAAATCCATACTTAGCATTCTCAGCAATGTTAATGGCAGGATTAGATGGAATTAAAAATAAAATTAATCCTGGTGATCCAACAGATATAAATCTCTATGCTGCTAGCGATGAAGTTTTGTCTAAAATTCAATCTACACCTGGATCTTTAGCTGAATCTCTAGAAGCTCTTGAGAAAGATCATGCATTTTTATTAGAGGGTGATGTATTCACCAAAGATGTAATTGAAACTTATATTAGCTATAAAAAAGAGAGTGAGGTTGACCCTATTAATATTAGACCTCATCCACACGAGTTTAAATTATACTACGACGTGTAGAATTATACTTGTCTCTATAAAGAAAACCGCCTTAGGGCGGTTTTTTTTATGTTTTTAGAACAACACTTTTGATAAGAAATATTTGTGGCTAAAAAATCAACTTATAATGCCAAAGATATTGAAGTACTTGAGGGTCTTGAGCCAGTTCGTAAAAGACCGGGTATGTATATTGGAAGCACAAATCAAGATGGTCTTCATCATTTAGTTAACGAAGTACTAGATAATAGTATAGATGAAGTTTTAGCTGGTCACGCGACCGATATAAGTTTTCAATATAAAAAAGATGGTTCGATAAAAATAAAAGATAATGGAAGAGGTATTCCTATTGATTTTCATCCAAAATATAAAAATAAAAGAGCACTTGAAGTAGTTTTAACTACACTTCACGCAGGTGGTAAATTTAACAGTAATGCTTACAAAACTTCTGGTGGATTACATGGGGTTGGGATTTCTGTTGTAAATGCATTAAGTTCTTTATTACAAGTTCAGGTATTCAAAGATGGAAAAGTGTATAGACAAGATTACTCAAAAGGAAAGGTTAAGACAAAAATAAAAATTGAAAAATGTAGCAAAAAATTAAAAGGTACAGAAATTTCTTTTATCCCAGATGAAAGCATATTTGAAGAAACACAATTTGTTCCAAAAAAATTATATAATTTTATAAATATGAAATCAGTATTAGTTGGAGGCACAACTATCAACTTTGAAATTGATAAAGAATTAATAAAAGATAAAACCCCTAACAAAAAAAGTTTTTTTTATAAAAAAGGAATTGAAGATTATTTTCAATTAGAATTCGCAAACAACACTAAATTATTTGAAAAAAATTTTTTATTAAAATCAAAGATTAAAGATAATGAAAATTTTGAAACTTTAATTTCATTTAATACAAATGAAAATTCAAGTTTAATGTCATATTGTAACACTATTGAAACACCAGATGGCGGCTCTCATGAAAATGGTATTCGTAATGGAATTCTAAAAGCTATAAAACTTTATGGCCAAAAAAATCAATTCTCAAAAATCAGTAATATCAATCACAGTGATATTTTTGATTACTCTAACGTTATTATTTCAATCTTTATAAATGATCCAAGTTTTGAAGGTCAAACTAAAAAGAGAATAATAATGCCAAATTTACAAAAAGAAATTGAAACAAAAACACAACAAGAATTTTTATTATGGTTAAATGCTAATAAGAAAAATTCAAAAATACTTTTAGATTATTTAATTGAAAGAGCTCTACAAAGAACTGATTTATCAAAAATTAAAGAGTTAGATAGAAAAAGTATTAAAGAAAGAAATCGTCTTCCAGGTAAATTGGTAGATTGTTCGAGTAAATCAATAAAAGATTCTGAAATATTTATTGTTGAAGGAGACAGTGCTGGAGGCTCTGCTAAGCAAGCAAGAAATAGAGAATTTCAAGCAATACTTCCCTTAAGGGGGAAAATATTAAATGTTTATAATGTTGGGCTATCTAAAATTGCTGATAACAATGAAATACAAAATCTTATTCAATCTTTAGGTTGTGGTATTGGAAAAAACTTTGAAATTTCAAAACTTCGATATGAGAAAATAATTTTAATGACTGATGCGGATGTGGATGGTTCACATATTGCAACTTTACTTATTACTTTTTTTTATAAATATATGAAAAGTTTAATTGATGAAAATAAACTATATCTAGCAATGCCTCCTTTATTTAAAATTTATAACAAAACTAAATCTTTTTACGCATATGATGAAAAAGAAAAAGATAAATTAATTAAAAAAGAATTTAAGTCTGACAATTACAACATTACAAGATTTAAAGGTTTGGGTGAAATGCCAGCTGATCAATTGAAAGAGACTACAATGGATCAAAACAAAAGAAATCTAATATTGATTAACTCTGAAAAAGCTAAGAAAGATATGAAGAATACCGAAAGTTTATTCGAAACCTTAATGGGAAAACAAGCAGAGTTACGTTTTAAATTTATTCAAAATAATGCTAACTTCATTAAAAATTTAGACGTCTAATTTATGAAAAAATATTTTTTGGTAATAGATCAAGGAACAACAAGTTCAAGAATTGTACTGTATAATAAAAAATTTGAAATATTCGATATTGTCCAAAAAGAATTTAAACAATATTTTCCCAATGAAGGATGGGTAGAACATAATGCAACAGAAATTTGGGATGATGTAAGAAATTTAATTTCAAAAATATTAAGGAAAAATAAGTTAAATTCAAAAAATATAATTTCAATTGGAATTACCAATCAAAGAGAAACAACAGTTTTGTGGAATAAGAAAACTGGGAAACCAGTTTACAGAGCAATAGTCTGGCAAGATAGAAGAACAGCTAATCTTTGTGAAAATTTAAAAAGAAAAGGGATTGATAAAAAAATTCAAAAAATAACTGGTTTAGAGCTTGATCCATATTTTTCAGCTACCAAAATTAAATGGATTATTGATAATGTTAAGGAAGTAAATAAGAATTTAAAAAATAATAATTTACTTTTTGGAACAATAGACACCTGGCTGTTATGGAAATTAACCAAGGGAAAATCTCACCTAACAGATATATCAAATGCCTCAAGAACCATGATTTTTGATTCTCAAAAAGAGCAGTGGTCTGACAAAATTTTAAAAATATTTAATATTCCAAAAAAGATCTTACCAACTGTAGTTGAAAATGCATGTGATTTTGGCTCTACTAAATTATTTGGTGATTCAATACCAATTGGAGGCATGGCTGGAGATCAACAGTCAGCAACAATTGGTCAAGCGTGTTTTAAAAAAGGGCAATCAAAAAGTACCTATGGTACAGGCTGTTTTCTTCTTATGAATATTGGAGAAAAATTTAAATTATCTAAAAATAGATTACTAACAACTGTTGCTTTTAAAATAAATGGTAAAAAAATGTTTTGCTATGAAGGAAGTATTTTTGTAGCAGGCTCTGCGATACAATGGCTTCGCGATAATTTAAAATTTATAAAAGATTCTAGTGAAACTGATAAATTGTATAAAAAAGCTAATAAAGATGAAAGTTTATTTTTTGTCCCAGCCTTAACTGGACTTGGCGCCCCATATTGGAACCCTAATGCAAGAGGAACATTTTTTGGCATCACTAGAAATACGTCTAAAGAAGATATCATCAAAGCAACTTTGGACAGCCTATCTTTTCAAACTTATGAATTAATTGAGTGTATGGAAAAAGATTCTAAGACAAAGATTAGTGAAATAAGAGTTGATGGAGGTATGGTAAAAAATAATAGCTTTCTACAAAGTTTAGCAAATATTTCTCAAATTAAAATTATTAGACCAAGTAATGTTGAGACTACTTCACTTGGTGCAGCATATCTTGCAGCAATTCAATCTGGATATTTAAAAAATACAAGCCAAATAAGTAAACTTTGGAAAAAAGATAAAACTGTAAAAGCAAATGTTAACAAATCCATTTCAACTTCTAGTATTAGTAAGTGGAAATCAATTATAAATGTAGTCAATAATTTTTATTAAGATTTAACCAATTTGAAAGTTCTAAAGAATGGATTTCTTCATCAACTACATCATCATATATATGTGATTCTTTTTTCTCAAGATTATCAGGGTTTTGTAAAATCATTTTTTCGTTTTCAAATTCTGATAAATTTTCATATACTTTTTGTTCCAACAAAATATCTTTTCTCATTTCCATAAGTCCGGCCATCCATTTTGAATTAAATTCTGGATGGTATTGCACTGCCCATACACTTGATTGATTTACTTCAAAGCTTATAGATTGGAATTGACTGATCTTATTTGAGGCTAGTACCTTAGTTTCTTTTGGAAGCTTTTCTGCTTCATCATAATGCCAACAAAGTGCATTAAATGATTTTTTTTTGTTTTTATACATGGGATGAATTTCACCATCTTGATTTAATGTAATATTTTTAGCTAAAACTGCTTCAAGGCCATTTGGATTTTTTCTTACTTTACCTCCTGCGGCAGTTACTAAAACCTGAAGCCCCCAACAACTACCAAATATTTTATTCTTTTTTTTAAATAATTCTTTAGCTAAATCTATTTGATTAGTTATGGATTTTGTCATGTTATATATATTAAGTAAGCTTCCTGTCCAAGCAACCGCTTCGAAATCGTCAAGACTTATGCCTAAAGGAAGATAATTATTATGAACAGCAGGATGAATTGTTGTAATATTGATAGTTGAACTAGAATATTTTTTTAAAATTTTTTCATATACTTGAAATTGAGTATCCATGCCCAATTTTGTATATCGATCAGAAGCTTCTTTTTCATTTCCATCGACTAATAATATATTCATATTTATCTTTATTTTTCATCTATCATGAAATATGTAAAACTTCATGAAAATTAAACTTGGTATCGCGCCTATTGCCTGGAGCAATGATGATATGCCAGAACTAGGAGGTGACACTCCTATTGAAAAATGTTTAGAGGATGCAAGCACATCTGGATTTTCAGGTATTGAATTAGGTGGAAAATTTCCGAGAAATCCTGGAATAACAAAATATCTTTTAGAAAAATTTAATTTAAAAATGCCAGGTGGTTGGTATGGCGCAATGCTTAGAGAAAGAAGTGTAAAAGAAGAATGGATAGCACTCCAAGATCATTTAAATTTATTAAAGTTAATTAATGCGGATGTTTTTGTTTTTGCTGATGTATCTGGATCAATCCAAGGCGATCAATCAAAAGCTCTTAGTAAAAGACCAATACTTGAAAAAGATGAATGGGATAGCTATTGCAAAAAAATCAGTGAATTATCTGATATGCTGATGGATGAAGGAATGCCAATGTCGTATCATGAGCATATGGGAACTATTATACAGTCTGAGGAAGATGTAGATCGATTTATGGATATGACAAATCAAAATACATTTTTGCTTTACGATACTGGACACTTAATGTTTGCCGAAGCAAATTACGAAAGAGTATTAAAAAATTATATTTCTCGAATTAACCATGTTCATTGTAAAGATATTAGAAAAGATGTTTTTTTAAAATCTATTAAAGATGACTTAAGTTTTAGAGAGTCTTTTTTAGATGGTGTTTTCACTGTTCCAGGAGATGGATGCATCGATTACGATCCATTAATTAAGATACTATATGAGGCAAAATATCAGGAATGGTTAATTATTGAAGCTGAGCAGGATCCTAAAAAAGCAAACCCTCTTGAATATGCAAAATTAGGATATAATTACTTGTATAATATAATAACAAAAAATGGTTATATTCTTTAAAATAACATTAAGTACTTTAATTTCATTCATTCCTTTATATGTTCTAGCTCACAAAGTAACATTAGAAGACAAATCGTTAGAAAAAATTGTTAATGAAAGAATGGCAATAATGCAAAAAATTAAAAGCACATCATCGAAACTTTACAGACTAATAAATTCAGATCAATATGAGGAAATGTTAGAGCTTAATAAAACTCTTCTTCACTCAGCATCTGAATTTAAAGATTTTTATCCAGAAAATAGTCAAGCAGAAGGAGCTAGTGATAATATTTGGAGTGATCGTGAGACATTTAATGAATATAACCAAAACTTTGTAGATGATATCGAAATGATATCTTTAAGTATAGAATTAGAAGATAAAGAGATGATAAGTGATGCTATTAAAGCAATGGCTGCAAATTGCAGCACTTGTCATAAAAAATTTAGAAATTAATTATTTAATCTTAAGTGCGGATTATATTTCCATTCTAAGTATTTAACAAATTGAACCATTAGAAAATTTAAACAAAGATAAAGAATTCCTGCAGCAATAAATGCTTCTACTGGTGCAAATGTTTTAGCCATTATCTTTCTAGCAATACCAGTCATTTCCATGTAGGTTGTCAGACTAACTAAAGAGGTTGCTTTAACCATTAGTATTAATTCATTACCGTAAGATGGTAGAACTTTTCTTATAGCAATAGGTAAAATAATTTTTCTTAAAAGTAAAAATTTACCAAACCCAAGTGATAAACCTGATTCAACCTGACTTTTCTCAATTGATTGAATGCCACCTCTAAAAATTTCTGCTCCATATGCAACAGTATTAATTGTAAGTGCTATTACCCCACACCAAAAAGGTTCTTTCAATGCATACCATAAAAAACTTTCTCTAATAAATTTTACTGAACCTAATCCAAAATAAATTAAATATATTTGAACAAGTAAAGGTGTTCCTCTAATGACAAAAATATAACTAGCAATTATTCTTGATAATAATGCAATTTTAGAAACTCTTCCTAGAGCAAATAATAATGCTAAAACAAAACCAACTGGTAATGAAATTAATAATAATAAAATTGTATTATCTAAGCCAGATAGGACCAAAAAGAAATTTTTATAGATTAGAGAATTTTGAATACTATTTAAAAATTGAATCATGTCGAAAATCCTTTTGAATAATTTACTTCTAACGTTTTAAAAACCCTGCCAGAGATTGTTGTTAAACATAAATACAATATTGCGGCTGTTATTAAGAAAGTTAAAGGTGAATGCTCAACGTTAGAAGATATTCTAGATTGACGCATAATTTCAACAAGACCAGTTACGGAAATGAGCGAAGTATCTTTAAGAGTTATTTGCCATACATTCCCTATTCCCGGTAAGGCATGTCTTATAACTTGAGGCGAAATAACTTTAAAAAAAATACTAAATTTATTCATACCCAGTGCTCTTGCAGCTTCTATTTGACCCTTAGATATAGCCAAATAAGAAGCTCTTAAAACTTCACTCGAATATGTAGCTGATATTACTGCAATTGCTATTGTCGCAATTGTAAGTGCGTTTAGTTCTATATATTTATTATATCCAAATACTTTAGCTATACTCATAACAACAGTATTGCCGCCAAAGAAAATTAGATAGATAACTAATAATTCAGGAACACCTCTTATTACTGTTGTATAAAAATTTGCAATAAATCTTGTAATTCTGTTTTGTATTATTTTTGCCCAAACTGTAATAATTGCTAAAAAAAGACCCAAGCCCATTGATAAAATGCTTACTAGTAGAGTCATGAGTGTTGCAATAAGAAATTCATCGCCCCACCCTGCATCTCCAAATACAAGCTTATCAAATTTGAACATATAAAAGTAAACAAGTAATGATGAAAAATATACTTGTCTACCTTCTAATATATGAAATTTTAAATCAGAACTTTTTCTATTTCTTCAATCACTCTAGATACAGGTATTTTATTGATATTTTTTGAGTTAAAATCAGTTGAAGATATCGAAAATAGATTTGGATTTTCAGGAGTAAATTTTGTAGAATCTTTTGGACCAAAGAGTTTAATTAATGGGCAATATCCAGTTGATAACATATGACTAACTCCACTATCGTTCGATATGGCTAATTGTAAATATTTGGTGGTAGCCATAATGATTTCTATATTTTGAAATCCAGTAATATGATCCTCAATAAATATTGAGTGAGGAAAGATATTTTTTAATTTTTCTTTTAAATAAAGTTCATCAGGTCCAATAAAAAAAACTATAGTCTTATTATTTACTTGAAGATAGTTACATAACTCGATGTATTTTTCTAAAGACCAAATCTTATTTTTTTCACCTGCACCAGGTGCAATTCCTACATAGCTTTTATGTTTTAATAAAATATTACTTATTATTCCTTCGAGATTTGTACTTATTGGAATTTTAAAATCACTTCTATTTTTTTTAGAAACTATTAAATCTAATAAATCTAAAATGTAGTTTAAATAATACTTTCTTTTCTTGTTGCTTTTAATTTTTTTAGAAGAATAAAAACCATTAGCTGATCCAGAAATAAAATTTTTATGCTTGATTCGTTTTAATGCTATAGTTCTTATTACTGATTTTTGTGTATCTAAAATATAATCAAAAAAATCATTCTCTAAATTATATTTTTTTGATATTTTATTCCAAAAAAATGGACTAAGATCTGCTTGATCAAGAATCTCATCAATATAATTACTTGCAATGAATTTAAGAGTACTTGAATAAACAGTTTTACCCTTATTAGTAAGCCAATATAATTTATAGTCTGGAAGTCTTCTTTTAATTTCGTGAAGAAGTTGTAATTTAATTATTCCATCTCCAATTTTTTCACCATTTGAAAAAACTAAAATTTTTTTAGTCATATTAGAACACTTTAACACAAATTTTTTAAGAGTGTAATTTTGAAGAATTATAGGATTAAATAGCGTAAATAAAAAAAAATTTCGAGGGTGATAAAAGGTAACATTTACGACCTAATTAACTAACCAAAAATTATCAAAAATTAGACTTTTCTCTAATAAAAGCTGTATAGTTTATCTTTGCAAAAGCAAAAAAGTTACCCTCAAAAAAAAGTAAAAAAAAGTGGTGCCCAAGGGCGGAATCGAACCACCGACACGAGGATTTTCAGTCCTCTGCTCTACCAACTGAGCTACCTGGGCACAAGACATCAGATAAAGTATTTATAATTAAATTCAATTAAAAATAGGATAATTAATCAGATTTTATTTGCAGCCCATGTTCATCAGTTAGCCATTTCATCAAATCAAGACTAGCACATTTTTTTGAACAAAAAGGTATAAATGGTTCCTTAGAAACCTTTTTACATGTTGGGCATTTAGATTTTTTTTTTAAAGAAATGATATTATTTTTTTTAGATTTTTTTATTTCCATCTAAAAGTAATTCTGCCTTTTGTTAAATCATAAGGTGTCATTTCTACTGTTACTTTATCACCAGCTAATACTCTTATTCTATTTTTTCTCATTTTTCCTGATGAGTGAGCTAGAATTTCATGATCATTTTCTAATTTTACTTTAAACATTGCATTTGGAAGAAGTTCTAATACAACTCCTTGAAATTCAATCGATCCTTCTTTTGGCATATTTTTATAAGCTTATAGTAAAATTTATTTCTTTTGTCTAATTTTAACTGACAATTTATGTCCATCTAGACCTTCAAGTCCTGACATTTTTTCAGTATCTTCTGAAAGAGCATTAAAAGATTTTTTATTCATCTCAACAACAGAGGTTCTTTTCATAAAATCTAAAACACCTAGACCTGATGAAAATTTTGCTGCTCCTGATGTCGGCAATACATGGTTAGTTCCTACAATATAATCACCAAAAGCTTCAACAGAGTATTCACCTAAAAATATGCCGCCAGCATTATTTATATTCGATAATAATTTTTTATTATTTGAAATGTGAATATGTAAATGTTCTGGTGCAACAAAATTTATGATTTCTGAGGCAAGTTCTATATTATCGACCAAAGCAATAATTCCATTATTATTTAAACTTTTTTCAATTATTTTCTTTTTTGATAAATCTTTTTTAATTTTTTTAATTGAACTTAAGACTTTAGTTACAAAATCTTTACTATCCGTAATTAAAATTGATTGTGCATTTTCATCATGTTCTGCTTGAGCTATTAGATCTGAAGCTACCCAATCTGGATTATTATTGTTATTTGCAACAACAATTATTTCAGATGGTCCTGCTAGTAAATCTATGCCTACTTTTCCATACAATTGTTTTTTTGCCTCTGCTACATAAGCATTACCAGGTCCAAATATTTTATTGACTGGCTTAATAGTTTGAGTGCCAAACGTTAGTGCACTAATAGCTTGAGCTCCTCCTACAAAATATGTTTCTTTAATACCTAATTCCCTTATTAATTTTATAAAATATGGATTAATTGATTTAGTTGGTGGTGTGATACAAACAATTCTTTTTACTCCAGCTATGATTGCAGGCACTGCATTCATAATTAAAGATGAGGGATAAAAAGCCCTTCCTCCAGGAACGTACAAGCCAACTGAGTCAATAGGTTTCCATACAGATTTCAATGTTGCACCATTATTAGTATAGATGATATTTTTAGGTAATTGTTTTTTGTGAAATGATGAAATATTTTTTATAGCTTTTTTAAAACTATTAAATATTTGTGGCTGAACTTTAGATTGTATTT
>CACBMH010000004.1 GCA_902539825.1 uncultured Alphaproteobacteria bacterium | reverse complement strand
AAATTATACGACCATTTTCACCAGCTATAGGTAAATATAAATTATCAGATGATACAATAACTACACTCAACAATCATATTGATGAAATATTAAAAGATGAAAATAAAATTGATGAATTATACCATGGCAAACAATTAGCAGGTGAAATTAAATATGAAATTAGATTAACAAAAGAATTTCTTGATCAAAATTTAAATGATGTTCTTCATCAATTTGTATTTAATTTTGTTAAATCAACATTACAAAAAGAAATTAAGAAATTTGATTTAAAATCTAGTTGGGCAGTTTGTCAATTTGAGAGTGATTATAATCCAATTCATTGGCATGATGGTCATCTGTCAGGAGTAATGTACACAAAAATGCCAAAGGACTTAGGCTCATCGTACAAAGATCAAAATAAGAATGGAAAAATTGCTTTTATTCATGGATCAACACAGCTTTTAGTTTCCTCCGTGTATGATGTTAAACCTGAAGTTGGAGATTTATTTATATTTCCTAGTTATATGATGCATACAGTCTATCCATTCTTTTCTGATGAGGAAAGAAGATCAGTTTCTTTCAATGCATTTATTGATGAGGAGGCAGCAAAATTTTAATATTTGGCGCGCCCGAAATGATTCGAACATTTGACCTACCGCTTAGAAGGCGGTTGCTCTATCCACTGAGCTACGGGCGCATAGTTTGCATTTATCATAGTCTAAAAAATAAAGAAAGAAATTATACTTAATGTGTCCAAGGCTCTTTTCTATTTGTATCAAAATTTGAAGCATAACTTTTTGGTTTAATTTTTCTTTGCTTTGGTTCTTCGACAAAATATTGATAATTATTTTTTTTTGCCCATTCAATAGCTTGTTCTTTGGTATCAAAAAAAAGTTTAATCTGAGATTTGGTATCTAATGAACTATTCCACCCCATTAAAGAATCTTTTACTTTTTCTACTTCAGAAATATATTCAGCTAACCATAATTTAGTTTTTTTAAAACCCGATTGCATAGAAGTTTTTGATGGTTTATAAATTTTTATAGTCATTAGATTGCTGTTTCAAAATATTTATCATTATAATCATTATAGTATTTTCCACCAGATCTTATATTTTGACAAAGAACTTGTGTTTCACCTAATAATTTAGTTAAAAAGAAGTTACCAGTTTCTATTTTAGATTTATAAAAACTTTCATCATGCTTTTCTAATTTTGCTAATGAAATTTCTATATAGTGCAACCAAATATAACCTAGAGAAATCAAAGATGATAAATTTAAAAATTCTACAGCATGAGAATTAATCTCATTTTCATCATCTAATGATTTAATATATTCAAAAATACTTTTGTAAGAATCATATGAAGGCATAAATAAATCAATATATTTTTTCATATCTTGATTATTGGAAATTTTAACTTGATAATTATCAATCATAGTAAAAAATTCATTAAATAATGCACCGTTGTCAGTTTGTAATTTTCTTCCTATCAAATCTAGAGCTTGAATTCCGTTCGTTCCTTCATAAATTGTTGTAATTCTAGCATCTCTTACTAATTGTTCCATTCCATGGTCAGTAATAAAACCATGACCACCATAGATTTGCATAGCTCTGTTTGTATTCTCTACAGATTTATCTGAAGCATACGATTTAATAATTGGCGTCATTAGTGCTATAAAATTTTCAGATAATTTCTTTTCTTTATCATCTGAAGAATTTTCAATATTATCAAAGTGATTTCCAGCCAATAAAGTTAAACCTCTAACTGCTTCATTTATGGATTTTATATATAATAAGTTTTTTCTTATTTCAGGATGAACAATTATAGGATCAGCTACCTGATTGCTGGAAGATAATTTTCCTTGTAAACGCTCTTTCGAATAATAAAGTGCTGATTGATAAGCAGTTTCTGATAAACCTAATCCTTGTATTCCTACAAACAAACGAGCTCCATTCATCATTATAAACATCGCTCTCATTCCTTTATTAAGATCACCTACTAGCCAGCCCTTAGCTTCATTGTAGTGCATGACACAGGTTGGACTAGCATGAATACCCATCTTCTTTTCTATTGATCCACATTCAACTTTATTTCTATCAACAAAATCACCACTTTCATTTGGTAAAAATTTAGGAACCAAGAATAAACTTATACCTTTTATACCAGGGGGCGCATTTGGTGTTCTTGCTAGTACTAAATGAATAATGTTATCACTTAAATCATGCTCTCCACATGTAATAAAAATTTTGGTACCAGTAATACTGTAACTTCCATCATCTAATGGTGTTGCCATTGTTTTACTTAATCCAAGATCTGTTCCACATTGAGGTTCAGTTAAATTCATTGTGCCTGTCCACTTACCACTAGTTAAATTTGGCAGATAAGTATTTTTCAAATCTTCATTAGCACTCTTTTCAATTGCATCAATTGCATTTGCTGTAAGACCTGGATAAAGACCAAATGACATATTAGTAGAGCTTATCATTTCATCTAAAATCATATTCATAATATAAGGTAGGTTTTGACCACCAAATTCTTCTTTTACTTTTAGTCCTTGCCAGCCATTTTCAGAAAAAGTTTTATAAGCTTCTTTAAATCCTTTTGGAGCAGTCACAACTCCATTATTAAATGAACATCCTTCACTATCTCCACTTTGATTAAGCGGGAGTAAGGTTTCTTCACAAAGTTTTGCTGCTTCTTCAATAATAAGCATTAGATCACCTGTTTCTAAATCTAATTTTTTTAATGTTTCACTTTCCTTAAGATTTAAAAAATCTTCAATTAAAAATTTAAACTCACGTAGGGGTGTTTTATAAATTTGCATAATATTTAATTAATATTTTCTAACACAGTTGCAATACCTTGACCTAAACCTATACATTGTGTCGCTAATCCATACTTTTTATTTTTATTTTGCAATAGAGTTGCAACTTTACCTGTAATCCTTGCTCCAGTAGCACCCAAAGGGTGGCCTAATGCTATTGCTCCACCATGTATATTTACTTTATTTATGTCCATCTTTAATTCTTTAATACATGCTAAAGATTGAGAAGCAAATGCCTCATTTAGTTCCACAATATCAATATCAGAAATAGATAAATTAGCTCTTTTTAGAGCTTTTTTAGATGCATTAATTGGGCCAAGACCCATTAATTCTGGTGGACAACCAACTACAGCTGTAGATTTAATACGAGCTAAAATATTTAGATTATTTTTTTTTGCATATTCTTCCTCACAAACAATTACTGCTGATGCTCCATCTGTTAATGGTGAGGCTGTACCAGCTGTTACTGTTCCATTTTCATCAAAAGCAAGTTTTAACCCATCTAAAATTTCATGTGAGGTGTTAGGTCGAATGCCACCATCTTTATTAATTTTCTCATCATTATTTGTGATAGACACTATTTCATTGTCAAACATTTTTGATTCTCTAGCTAAATTAGCTTTGTAATGACTGCTAATAGCAAATTCTTGTTGTTCTTTCCGAGAAATATCAAATTTTTTTGCAACATTTTCTGCTGTAATCCCCATAGACATATATACATTTGGATTATCTTTACTTAATTGAGGGTGAGGATCGTATGTTAATCCATTCATAGGTATAAATGTCATACTTTCTACACCGCAACATAAAAAAACTTCTCCAGAGTTAATTGCAATCGCACCAGTTGCATCATGAATAGCTTGCATTGAAGAACCGCACCATCTGTTAACTGTCATACCTGCTACATGTTCTGGCATATCTGTCATGAAAGAGACAATTTTAGCAATATTATTACCTTGTGCTCCTTCAGGATACGCACAACCAGTAATAATGTCCTCAATGTCATTTTTATTAATTTGTATTTCATTAAGTAATTGATTTATTGTTTGTGATAGAATGTCTTCTGGTCTTATATTAGCCATTTCACCTTTACGAGCAAAAGTGAAAGGTGATCTTTTGTAACCAACAATAACTGCATTTCTCATTTAAAACTCCATTAAAGAATGTATCTCAATTCCTTTTTCAATTAGTTTTTTATCACCACTTAAATCTGGTAAATTTATAATAAAACCTGCACCAACAATATTTTTGTCTTCAAACTTTTTAATTAACTCTACTGCCGCAAGTGCGGTTCCACCTGTTGCTAAAAGATCATCAATAATTAATAAATCTTTATGAGCATCTAAAGCATCAGTATGAATATGCATTTCAGTTGATCCATATTCTAAATCGTATGAGGTTTTGAAAGTATCAAATGGAAGCTTATGAGGCTTTCTCAAAGGAACAAATGCTGCATTTAAAAAATAAGCTATTGCCCCTGCCATAATAAATCCACGTGATTCTATACTTAAAACTGCGTCTATTTTTATATTTTGCCATGGTTTTACCATATCATCAATGACTTGTTTAAAGTGTCCTGCATTTTGCAATAATGTTGTAATATCTCTGAATTGAATTCCTTCAACAGGATAATCAGCAATTGTTCGAACGTATTCTTTCATTAGTTTTTTTCAATCTCTTTTATATTAAATAAAGTAACAGGTGCAAAATTTGAAGAACAATCGTATGTTTTAGTATAAGGAAATTTTAAAAATGATTTTGAGATTTGATTGCTAACATCTAATTTCTTTTCAAAGTGATTTATCAATAATTTATTTGGGTTTGCATGCGGTGCAAGATTTCTAATATATTTAATTGTATTTTCAATATTAGTTTTGTTTTCTCTACATAGTAAATAAGTAGCTGTTGCCATTGATCTTGAGACACCACACCAACAATGAATAACGATATCTTCATCATAAGTATATGAAGAAGTAAAATTAGCTATTGAATTTACATGTTCTTCCGCAGGTAGAATTTGTGGTATTTCATCAGTATTCAATCGAAATATTTTATTATTGCTACTAATTTCAATAATATCGTCAAATCCTAACTTTAAATGATTTTTTACACCCTTGGGTGTTTCTGGTGCATATCCAGGATCAATTACTGATACAAGATATTTGGGCTGTATGCTTTCACAAACATTCGGTAAATCATTAAGAGAACAAACTATGATCATAAAAAAAGGGTGGTATAAACCACCCCTATTAAATGTAAAATAATTAAACTACTCTGCAGTTGCATCAGCTAATATTGCATTAGCATCTTCATTTAATTGATTTAAAGTTGAAATGATATCATCACCATTAATGATTGCTGCATAAGCTTTTTCAACCTCACCTCTAACTGAATAATAACCAGGAACTGATGGTTCACCTTTTCCGTATTGAACCATTGTTAATGATTTATCATATTGAGGTAATTCAGCTCTTTTTTCAGCAATTAATGGATGATCTGCAGAAGAAGTTCTTACAAAACCATACCCACTTTCAGTTGACCAAACTGCTGAGTTCTCAGTATTAGAAATATATTTCATCCACTGATATGCTGCTACCATTCTATTAGCATCACCTGAATTTCCCATAATTAAACCACCGCCATATAAGTTAAGTACTGGTTCATTAGTCGTGTACGATATTGGAGCTACATCCCAATTACCATTGTATCCCTCTTCAATGGCTTTTTGAAAATATGTAATACCGGAAGTAGAGCCAGCAGCAAATAAAACAGAACCTTGTCCTAAATATTGCTGATCAGTGTATTTACCTCTTGCAACTATTGCACATCCTTTATTAGCCATTCCTTGAATGAATTCCATAGCTTCTATGGCTTTAGGGCCATTGTAAATATACTGACCATTATCATAGTCAAATACATCACCTCCATGCGCAAATACCCATGCTGCAAAGTTACTTGCATCAGTATCTATTTCATATCCATAACTTGGAACGTCTTCACCCATCTTACCACTGTAATCTTGATTGGTCGCAGCACATGCTGCTTCAGCAAAATCAGCAGGAGTTTTAGGAGCATCTAAACCTAGTTCCTTTAACCAATCTGCATTGTAGTAAAGGATCTCTATTGATTTTCCAACTTCATGTAAAAGTTTTGGATTTCCATCAAAATATGGTGAAAAGCCAACTGTCCAGTTTGCACCCCAATCTGCTATATCATCTTGAGAAACACCCCATTTTTTACTATTTGCTAAAATATTTTGATCAATTGAAGCACCAATTAAGTACATATCTGCAGCAGCATTACCATAACCTCTTGCAACGTCTGCTATATCTTTTGTTCCTGCAGCAGACATCATAGCAGATTGAACTTTTCCATAATGCCCTTTGTGAACAACATTAACTTTTATTCCTGTTTCAGCTTCAAATCTTTCAGCTCTTGCCATCATTGCATCTAATCTTTCATCTGAATATTGAACCCAGAATTCAACAGTTTGACCTGAAGGATCTGCATTTTCAATATCTTGTGCAGTAATTGCGAATGATTGCGAGGAGATAAAAAATAAACAAGCTAAGAAGAAATTTAAAATATATTTATAAAATTTCATAATCACCCCGTAAAATATTAATCAATATAGAGGTAAAATTAAAGTTTTGTTACAAAAAATTTAATGATTTATTCTTTTAATCCAAAGTTTGATATACTTTCTATGAATAACTTCTGAGTAAAAAAGTATAATACTAAAATTGGAAAAATTGCAATTAAGCAGGCAGCCATCAATAAATTAAAATTAGGTCCTACTTCTCTTACAAAACTATAGATAGAAACTGTTACTGGATACCAATCATCTCTAGTTAATATAAGCAAAGGCCAAGCAAAACTATTCCACGCTATAATAAAAGTAAATAAAGAGACTGTCACAATAATAGGTTTGCTCATTGGGATCACTACCTTGAGTAAAAAATTTAAATGAGAAGATCCATCAAGCCTTGCAGCATCCCAGAGCTCATTTGGTATCTTTTTAAAATATTGTCTTAATAAGAAAATTACAAATATATTTCCCATAAATGGAACTGTTAAACCTTGAAGACTATTCATCCAAGAAGGTCCAAATGGCAATGGAATAATTTCCCCTCTAATAATTAATAAATGAGGTAATAATGTAATGATTTCAGGAATCATTAATGAAAGTAACAACATGTAGAATATTATATTTTTAAATGGGAATTCTATTTTGGCAAAAGAGTATGCTGCTGGAATACTAGTTAATAAAACACCAATGACAATTATTGAACTAATTATTAAACTATTAAATGTATAACGTTGGAATCTATTTGATGTCCAAACTTCATAATAATTTTCAAACATCAATTTTTTTGGAAATAAATATTGATTTGATGCTTCTCCAGCTGTCATCAATGATGTGGATATCATATAAAAAAATGGGTAAATTGAAATAATAAAAACTATTAATAAAATTAAATAAGGTATCCTTGTTTCAGCATTAATAATTCTAGTCATAGCTTAACCTTTTTCTAAAAATTACATATTGTGATATTGCTAAAATATTTAGAAGTATAAATAAAATTACTCCTTCAGCTGCAGCATAACCATATTTCACTCTACCCCAAAAATGATCAAAAATTTCTATTGTAACAACATCCATTGTATCTCCAGCAGAAGAAGTTTGCATAACAAAAATACTATTGAAAGCTTGAAAGGTATTTATAAAACCAGTCAACATCAGAAAAAATATAATAGGCATTAATAATGGTATGGTAATTTTAATAAATGTTTGCCATCTACTAGCCCCCTCTGCTTTCGCAGCCTCATATAAATCAGAGGGAATAATTGATAAACCCGCGAGTAAAATTATTGCATAATAGCCAGTATAAGACCATATTCCATATATGATTGATGACATTAGAGCTAAACTTGGTCCAGCAAGTAGACCTTCTATTTTTATTCCAAATAAAACTTCAGTAATAGGTCTTTTATCAAATAACCACATTTGAGGCTCAAAACCAAAAACTCCTATAAGCTGATTTAAAAAAGAATTTTCAGCTTTACCAAATATTAAAAAAAATACTGCAGCACCCATTACTGCAGGAGTAATGTAAGGAAAAAGTAAAATCATTTGAAAGAATTGTTTACCAGCTAGTTTTTGGTACAAAGCAAATGCTATTACTAATCCTAATCCAACCTCAAAAATTATAGTGAAAAATGAATAATAAAAAGTGTAAATAAGAGAGTAAAGATAGTCTTCATCACCGGTTAAAAGCATTTTTTCCCAGTTGATATTAATTAATATTATTCCAATAATTAATATTGCTATAGATAAAAATGCTAAATAGATTTTATTTTTTACTTTATTTTTAAATTCATTCCACAGTCCATAACTCAATATCAATAATAATAATCCTAAAACAAATAACCAAAAAGCTGGTATGTCTCCAAGTATTCTTTGGTAATTCTCAAATCCTAAAAATCTTCCTTTAAAAACTTTCCACTTGTGTACACTCATATACATTCCAAAAAAAACAGGAAAAATTCCAAATAAACTGATTATTAAAACAGCAGGAAAAATTAATAGATATCCTGTAAGTTTTTCTGAATGATTTAATAAGAATTTATTCATTAATTTTTATAAGATCACCTTTATTTATTTTACCATCATTTAGAGGATCTAAATATATTCCTAAATTTATATGGTTGTATATTTTTTTTAGGCTTAAAGGAATATTAAGATTTATATCAGAAGTTTTGGGCTTAATATTAGTTGCTGAACATCTGGGAATTTCTTTAATAACTTTAAATTTTATATCACTGATTAATAAAACTTTACCTACCAGCTTCCTTTCTTCCCATTTATCTAAATCTTCTACATATATATTTCCTCTAAAACGCTCATGTTCAACTTGATGATTAGATAGGTTTTCAAAGTCTTTAATACTGTTTAAATTTATTAATGATATTGATTTATTGGGCATTGTATCAAAAAAAGGATTAATTCTATCTTTTAATAAATTAATTTTATTTATATTTGGTAAAATATCCTCAAGTTTACTACATAAGATTTTTACTTCATGTTGATTATCAATATCTGTTTTTAAAATTATTCTATTTTCAAATTCTAGTATTAAAAAATTATCTTCTAATAAAAAATTATATTCATTTAACTCAGGATATTTTTTTAATGATAAAAATTTGTATATTTCTCGTTTTAAAGGATTATTTTTTATTAATTCTATATCTTTAAGATTAAGATTATTAGTGAAAGCAAATATTCGATCATTTTTTATACCAATATTTTTAATTATCTCTAAATTATCTACATTATTAAAAGAAAGAGATTTTACAGGTGAAAAATATAGGTTTTTAATTTTCACTTATATTAGCATTTAAGTTTTTTTTAAAAAATACTGATCTAAAAATGAATCTAACCAATTTGATATATTCTTATTATATTTATAACGATAATAAAGTTGAACAAATATATTTTGAGCACCTTTAACGAATAATTTTTTAGGATTTTTTAATAAAACTAAATACAACCATCTCATATGAAGTTTAAAATTTACTTCTGGATGAAATTGGAGCGCATAACAATTATGATATTTAAAAGCTTGATTATTAAAAATATCACCCCTTGCTAATAACTCACAGCCCGTAGGAAGGGAAAATCCTTCAGAATGGAATTGAAAAAAAATCTTTTGAGAATTAAAAAGATTTTTTGCATTTTCAGTTGGTTCAATTTTATAAAAACCAATTTCTGAAAGCCCGTCTTTATTAGTTGTTATTTCTGAACCTAAACATTTAGCTAATAACTGTGCACCAAAACAAATTCCAAGATAAGGAATATCAGTTTTTATAACTTTGTTTATCCATTCTAATTCTTTATTTATATATTCATCTTCATCGTTTATGCTTCCTGGTGCACCAAATACAACTATTGCTGAGTATTGGATAATATTTAAAGGAAGTTCTTCACCTAAAGGGGGTCTACATATTTCAGCAACATATCCCCTATCTCTAAATTTATTTCCTACATCTCCTGGAACTGAAGTTTTTTGATGCAATACAAACAGAACTTTATTCATACTAAATTATTAATAATAAATATTTTATTATTATGAAAATATTATTTCATAAAAATTATAAGTATTTTGTATATTAATTTACAATGATACTTATGTGACAAAATAATCAATGTCTAAAATCTTTATGTAAAACATAAGAGTAAAATAACCAAAATTCATCATTACAACAAAACTAATAAGCATATTGATCGATTTAGGGAGTGAATTTCCTAAAAAATCATCCCAAAAAACTTTTTCTAAATATAGAGCTAATTCAAAGTATATAATTGTAATAATTGCAGCATTAAAAATTATTAAAGAAGTTAATCCATTTAGACTCAACAAATAATTAATAAAAATCAATGTCAAAGAAGAAAAAGAATAAATAAATAAATTTAATAAGATTTTTTTATTTTTTGAAAATTTTTTGAAAAAAATAATATATCTTGTGTTTAAAAATAATGAAATTAATATCGAGCTAAAAAAAGAAATAATTAATATTTTAGTTATTTGATATTCCATTTATATGTATTTTTTATATAACTAAAAAATAAATAAGAAAAATAATAAAATGAAATTTGATAATGAAACTAGTATTATTCAACAAAAAATAGCGAACGGTTATGCTGGAGTTTCACGAAGACTAGCTATTGTAAATGCCTTAAATTTAGAGACTAATGAAACTGTTATTGATATTGGTTGTGGTGGTGGTCATTTAGTCCAAGAAATGTCATTATCTATAGGAGAACAAGGTAAAGTAATAGGGATTGATCCCAGTCAAGATCAGTTAGATGTTGCAAGCGATAAATGTAAAGATCAAAATAATGTGGAACTTATTTGTACTACAGCCGATGATATCAATATAGAAGATGTTTCATGTGATAAAATTACAGCTACTCAAACATTAGAATATATCGAGGATATAGATACGTCCTTAAAAGAAATAAAAAGAATTTCTAAAACTAATTCTAAATTTGTTAACGTCTCAATTCTCTGGGACTATTTTAGATTTTATGGACCAGAAAAAGAAATTAATGATCTTATTCATGAGGCATTTAGAGCCCATTGTTTTCACCAAATGCTTCCACTTGATTTAAATGGTAAATTAAAAAAACTTGGGTATAAAAATATAAGTTCTCAAAATTTATCGTATTTAATTACAAATAGAGATAATAATTCACCAGCAATTTTTTATGAAACTATGTTAGGTAAGTTTGCTTTAAGCCAAGGTGTTTCAGAAGACAAAGTAGATGATTGGAAAAAACAATTAAATAAATCTGAAAAAGCAGGTAATTTCGGATTTACAAGTTTTCCAGTATTAACTGCGGCATATTTAGGTTAATTTAAAAAATGAAATTAAAAGTTTACTTATCAGGTGAAATTCATACTAATTGGCGAAATGAGATTATAGATAAATGTAAATCTAAGAATTTAGAAATAGAATTTTCAAGCCCGACTACCAATCATGAATTATCAGATGATGTTGGTGTAAAAATACTTGGTGATGAAGAAAAAAAATTTTGGCACGATAACAAAGGAGCTAAAATAAATGCTATACGAACTAGAAATTCGATTGAAAAAGCAGATATAGTTGTAGTACGTTTTGGTGAGAAATATAAACAATGGAATGCTGCTTTTGATGCAGGGTATGCATCAGCCTTGAATAAATCTCTCATAATAATGCATAGTGATGAACATCAACATGCTTTAAAAGAAGTAGATGCAGCAGCACTTGCTGTTACAAAAAACGTTGATGAGATTGTAAATATTTTACAGTATTCTGTTAAAGGATCATTAGAGTTTTAATTATTTGCCAAAAATTCCTAATTTAACACCGTAGTCAACAGCTATTCCATAATCAGGATCATCATCACTATCAACTATTAATTGACCTGTTTTTCTTAAAAGGCTGTGGCAGTCCTTCGTAAGACGTCTTAACTTTACTTGTTTGCCTAATTTTGAATATCTTTCTGCAATATCCTCAATTGCTTTTAAAGCAGATTGATCAATTACTTTTGAATTTGCAAAATCTATTATTACTAAATTAGGATCTTCGGCGGGCTTAAAAATATCTAAAAAACTATTAGTGGAACTAAAAAAAAGTGGTCCTTCAATTTCATATACCTTGGCGCCCTTTTCTGTTCTTGATTGTCTCTCAATTGCTCTAATTCTTGAAGCAGATTTCCACGCAAATACTAGTGCATTAATAATAACACCAGCAACTACAGCAACTGCTAAATCTTCTAATACAGTTATTAAAGTAACTAAAACAATTACCAATGCATCCGAACGAGGAACAACAAATAATAATTTTAGTGAATTCCAAGCAAATGTTCCGATTACGACCATAAACATAACTCCTACTAATGATGCAATAGGAATAAGTTCAATTAAATTTGAAGTATAAAGAATGAAAATTAGTAAAAAAATTGCTGCTGATATGCCAGCAATTCTTGTTCTACCTCCAGATTTTACATTTATCATTGATTGACCAATCATAGCACAACCACCCATACCACCAAAAAAGCCTGTGATACCATTAGCAACACCTTGCGCTAAACATTCTTGTCTTGTCCCGCCCTTTTTGTTTGTTATTTCTCCTACTAGATTAAGAGTTAGAAGACTTTCAATTAATCCAATAGCTGCCAAAATAATTGCATAAGGAAAAATAATGAAAAAAGTATCTAAATTAAGTGGAACTGTTGGAATAGAAAAATTGGGAAGCCCTCCTGCTACACTTGCTAAATCACCTACTCTTGGAACAGGTAAATCTAAAAGTAAAACTAGAAAAGTAACAAGTAGAATTGCAGCTAATGTAGATGGTATGAATTTAGTAACCCTTGGTAAGTACCATATAATTAACATGGTTAAGAAAACTAATACTAAAGAATATGTAAGAACTTCCCCTGACATCCATGTAAATGTTCCATCAAAGTTATATATTTGAAATTGATGTAATTGTGATAAACCAATTACTATAGCTAACCCGTTTACAAAACCTAGCATTACAGGTTGAGGAACCATTCTCATAAATTTTCCTAATTTAAAAATTCCCGCAAGAAATTGTAAGATTCCCATAAGTATTACTGTGGCAAATAAATATTGAACTCCATGTTCCGATACTAATGAAACCATAACAACAGCCAATGCTCCTGTTGCCCCCGAAATCATTCCAGGTCTCCCACCAAAAATTGCAGTTACTAATCCTACAATAAAAGCTGCGTACAAACCTGAAAGAGGTGCTACACCTGCTACAAAAGCGAATGCAATTGCTTCTGGAACAAGGGCGATTGCAACAGTTAATCCAGATAGAATTTCAATTTTAAACAGTGAAAAGGAAGCTCTGCCCTCTGGAATATATTCATCTTTGTTTAACCCAAGAGAATTTGCAAATTGATTAACTGTTGATTTTATCATTAAGGTCTATTTTATTTAAATAGGTAAATTAAGTTATAAGTAAACAAAATCTACCAAACAGATTTGTATATATTAAAGGCATCAGATTCTTCAATTTTACGCGGGTTATTTACTAATAATCTTGTTTGCTTCATTGCTTCACTAGCCATCAATTGGCAAGCTTTCTCAGGAATTTCTAGATCTCTTAGCCTATAAGGTAATTTCAGTTCCTTAGACAAACTTTCTAAACTATCTATAAAATTATTACACACAATCTCATCACTTTTGCTATTATCTAAATCTTTAAATACAAATGGTGCAAGATTAGCGTAATTTTTTTTTGTTTCTTTATGTATAGAATTGAATTTCATAACACTTGGAAGAACTAAAGAGTTTGAAAGTCCATGAGATATATTAAATAGACCTCCTATGGGATATGCCAAAGCATGTACTGCTGCTACTGGAGAATTTGCAAAAGCTTTACCTGCTAACATTGATCCAAATAGCATATTTGATCTTGCAATTATATTATGTCCATCAAATACAGCAGTTTTAATTGATGATCCGAGAAACTTGAGTGCTTCTATAGATAACATTTTTGAAATAGGATTGTTGTTAGGATTTATAGAAGTGTAAGCTTCGATTGCATGAACCATAGCATCTATTCCGGTTGATGCAGTTATATTTGGAGGTAGATTAATAGTTAATAATGGATCTAAAATAGCAAGATCAGGTAAAATAAGTTTTGAAGAAACACCTTTTTTTTCTTTGTCATCCATCGTAATTATTGAAATTGGCGTAACTTCTGAACCAGTTCCTGCTGTTGTAGGAATTAGTACAAGTGGTATTCTTGGGCCTTTTGCATTATTAACCCCCCATATCGTATCGATATTCTGATTAGACCCAAGAAGTAAAGATACAAGTTTTGCAACATCCATAGATGAACCGCCTCCAAAACCTAAAACACCAGAAGATTTAAAGCTAGATGCTTTTTTGTATGCCTCAAGCAATGTATTTTTTGATGGATCAGACTCTACATCATTAAATATTTTTATATTTGAATTTTTTTTTAGTTTATTAACGACAGGTTCGAACAAACCTAATTCAGTCAAACCTTTATCAGTAACAACAAATATATTTTTACCTAGTATATTAATTATCTGATCATGTGCATTAACAGAAGTATCATTACCAAAAATTAGTTCTGCATTAGAGAAGTAATTAAACATCAAAAAATGTCTGATATAATCATTTATTCTTCATACCAAAGATCATCAAAATTTTTTGATTCGATTAATTTTGAATATTTTGCAAATATTGGACCGTATAGAGGTTTTATTTTACCTGATGGGTTGTATTCAATTGGGTTATTTAATTTTTTTGCAGAAGCTTTGAAATTAATTACAAATTTTCCTTCATAAGATTCAATATTGCCTTCGTATGGAACTACATCTTTTATTTCTGCAATATGAGTAATTTTTGATATTGGTTTAACTTGATATCCAGCTATATATTTGATTTGTTTTTGCATAGCTTCTGAAAATTTAATTGCATACCATCTGTCTTCACCAATAAAAACTTTATCAAAACCTTCCTTCCTTGCTGGAACTACGATTGTATCAAAAGTACTTTTATCAACCAATTTCATTGATTTAGAATTTTCAGAAGAAGTTTCTGTTAAAATATTGTCTTGAAAAGTATCATACTCAAAAATTTGATCTCCATCAGAGGACTCGTATTTTCTAATACATAAAACCTCAACATCAAATTTGACTATACTATCAAGCTTTGAAAGTTTTTCTGGTTCTTCATTTATAACAACAATAGATTTGAATGCTGAATTTCTTGTTACTTCATCAATAAATTTATCAAAGCTAGAATAATTATTTGAACTTACATATTCATCACATTTTTTCTTTTTAAATTGATCATTATTAATTTGTTCACTTAAAATATTGCGCAAACCGGTATGATCTTCATTATATGAGAAATAAAAATTCATTAACTGAACTGAAATATGCCTTACAACATCATGAGTATCTAATTCTGACTCAACAAAATATAGTTCAGGTTTTTTAGAAGATAAATCTAAAAGATATCCATCAGGAATAGTTTTTGTAGAAATTCCAATTCTTTTTTTAAATCTTAAAAAAATTTTACCTGGACCAAAAATATCATTTGATAGCTTTTCAAGATTATCTTCTAACTCTTCTTCGTTTGCAAAATCAGTTAAATAATATATTTTATCATTAACTTTTATCTGAGGCATATTTGTTTTATAACACAAAACCACCTTGTGTGAAGACAGGTGTTTAAAATTAATAACTTGGTATAATAAATAGCTTTAGAAATTTAAAAGTACAATATTACAGATATAAAAATTGGCTGAATATATGGTCGGGGAGAAAGGATTCGAACCTTCGACCCCCTGGTCCCAAACCAGGTGCGCTACCAGGCTGCGCTACTCCCCGAAAAAATTTGTTATATTCATAAATAACCTAAAAACAATCTTTTATGTTTGTTTTCTAAAATAATATTTATTATAATTAAAAATAGGGGTGCTTAAATGCTGAGATTTATACCCTTTTAACCTGATCTGGATAATGCCAGCGGAGGAAACATGAAAACAATACTAATTTTTTTAACTACCTTATTTATCTCTTTCACAATCTATGCAGAGAAACTAACTATATATACTTACGACTCTTTTGTTTCAGAGTGGGGTCCAGGACCCATAATTGAAAAAATATTTGAAGAAAAACATAATGCAGATGTAGAATTTGTTGCTGTAGACAGTGCCGCAACATTATTGAATAAAGTTATTTTAGAAGGTGATACTTCTAAGGCAGATATAGTTTTAGGTCTTGATATGAATTTATTTGATTTAGCTGAACAATCTGGGCTTTTTACAACTCATAATATCGATGACATAAACAACTTAATTAATTTACCATTAAATTGGGAAAGTAATAAATTTGTTCCATATAATTATGGATACTTTTCTTTTGTGTATAATGAAGCAAATTTAGAAACACCTCCTAAATCAATGGACGAGTTGATTAATTCTACTAATGCCAGAATTGTAATTCAAGACCCGAGAACTTCTACCCCTGGATTAGGATTATTAACTTGGATGAAAGCATTATATGGAGAAAAAGCTGGAGATGAATGGAAAAAATTAAATAAGAAAATTATTTCTGTTACCAAAGGATGGACAGATGCATATTATAATTTTTTTATGGCAGGAGAAGCTGACATGGTTTTAAGTTATACTACATCTCCAGCTGCACATATTATGTTTGAAGAAAGGTATGATATTCTTGCTACAACTTTTGAAGAAGGAAATTATATAACAATTGAATTTGCAGGTATTTTGAATAATTCACAAAATAAAGATTTAGCAAATAAATTTCTTAACTTTATGTTGTCAGAAGAATTTCAATCAGTAATACCATCAACAAATATTATGTATCCAATTACAAATATAAAAGATTTACCT
Organism: uncultured Alphaproteobacteria bacterium; assembly: GCA_902539825.1. Taxonomy (GTDB): domain Bacteria; phylum Pseudomonadota; class Alphaproteobacteria; order HIMB59; genus CACPNW01. Next base: position 44,691 of record CACBMH010000004.1, on the reverse strand, counting down.
GAGGCATTTGATAAACTAGATGTTCCTAACTTTATTCAAATGGATCCAAAAGAAATTAATAAGAATAAAGAAAAATGGATTGATGAGTGGCTTAATGCCTCGTAAATAAATTGTATTATAAATATAATTATTCAGTATTATTTTTTTTTGGATTAATAATCCTATTACCTTTCATAGGTATTTTTTCAAAAATTGACTTTGATTTAGACAATATTTATAATTTTTTTCAAAATTCATATACACATCGTCTAATTTATTTTTCATTATATCAAGCTTTTCTTTCAGCACTATTAAGTTGTTTTTTAGCTATTCCATTCGCATTAGCATTAAATAGACATAAGGATTTAAAAATTATTAAATTTATCATTTCTCTTTGTGGTTTTTGCTTTGTAATACCTACAATCTTAATAGTGTTTGCTGTAATTAAACTCTTTGGAAATAATGGTTTTTATAACTCATATTTTAATTTGTACGAGAATTTTTCGATAGAGACAATTTTTGGAATAAAAGCAATTTTAATTGCACATATACTTCTAAATACACCATTTGCTACCAGATTATTTTTTCAATCCTTAAATAGTATTCCTTTAAAATATTATGAAATATCTAGCTCTCTAAACATTACTTTTTTTGGCAATCTTCTAAAATTAGAGATGCCTTATATAAAACAAAATTTTTTTACTGTGTTCTCAATAATATTCTCTCTTTGTTTTTTAAGTTTTGCAATAGTAATGGCGTTAGGTGGTGGACCTATGTATTCTACAATTGAGGTGGCAATTTATCAATATGCACTTTTTGAACTAAATTTTAATAAAGCAATATTACTTAGTTTTCTACAAATTTTTATCTGTTTATTTTTTTTATTCATTGGTTTTTACAAATTAAAAGGTTCAAATTTTTTTGAAATAGATCAAATTAATTTTATTCATCCTCATAAAGAATACAAAGCCATAAAAATATTAGATTTTTTAATAATTGTATTTTTTTCGATATTTCTTTTTTCTCCAATAATTTCTGTAATTTATCATTTTATAAATAATGGTATTTATTTATCTTTAATTAATAAAAAATTTTTAGGATCTTTTTTTAACTCTGTTATTATTTCAGTTACTACAGGAATAATTGTTAGTATATCTGGGTTTATAATTTCATCCATACTTGTAATAAATTATAAAAATATGATTTTTCAGCAATCAATTTTTTTAATAAGCTCTTCAATAATAATTATTTCTCCAATTATATTTAGTCTTGGTTATTTTATTATATTAGGTGAATTAAGATATGTGCAATTTTTTAAATATTTTGTGATAGTTTTGATAAATTGTCTATTCTTATTACCTTTTTCTATATTAATACTTTTTAATAACCTGAAAAATATTTTTTTAAATTTTGAAAATTTTCAGCAAACTTTCCGAATAAGCATAAGAAACTATTTTATTATTTTGCTACCAATGATTAAAAAAAATATAATTTTTGTTTTTGCATTTTCGACGGTTATTACTTTTGGTGATTTTACAATAATATCTTTTTTTAAAGATCAAAACTTTGATACCTTGCCATCTTACTTATATAAATTGATTAGTGTCTATAAATTTAACGAAGCTTCTTTTGTTGCTGGTGTAATTTTAATACTTAGTATAATTATTTTTTTATTAATTGATAATTTAAATTACCAAGGCAAGTCAGCCATTAAAACGTGAAGATAAATACTTGCTACATAACCAATAAATATAACTGGAGTCCATTTTAAATGTCCAAAAAAAGTGTAATATCCTCTCGCTTGTCCCATAAGTGCTACACCTGCAGCTGAACCAATTGACAATAGGCTACCGCCCACTCCTGTTGTTAATGTAACTAGCAACCACTGATCAATTGACATTTCCGGTCTCATAGTAATTACAGCAAACATCACTGGTATATTATCTACGATAGCTGAAAGAACACCTACTATAGAATTTGCCATTGTTGGGCCAAGACCAATATATAAGAATTCTGAAACAACAGTTAGGTAACCTATAAATCCTAAGCCACCAACACTTAGGATAACTCCAAAGAAGAATAACAAAGTGTCCCATTCAGCTCTTGAAACTTTTCTAAAGAAATCAAATTTTTCGTCTTCAACAGATGGATCATGTGTAATTTGTAAATAAAAAGAATATAACCCAAGAAGACCAAGACCAAACATCATGCCAAGCATTGGAGGCAAGTGAAGAATATTATGGAAGTTTACAGCACTAAAAATTGTAAGCAAACCTAAAAAAATAATTACTCGTCCTCCTCTTTTCATATATTCTCTATCAGAACTAATTTGTGGTTTTTCATTTGGAATAAAGAAATACATAACTGCTGCAGGAATTATGTAATTAACCACAGAAGGAAAAAATATTTTAAAAAATGTAAAAAATTCGACAATACCAGCCTGCCATACCATTAAGGTAGTTATATCTCCAAATGGACTAAAAGCACCACCTGCATTTGCTGCAACAACTATATTAATACAACCAATCGATATAAATTTTGTATTACCTTTACCACAGGCCATTACTACAGAGCACATGACTAGTGCAGTTGTTAAGTTATCAGCTATAGGAGATAAGAAAAAAGTAATTATACCTGTGAATATAAATAATTGTCTAAAGCTAAATCCCCTTGATGTTAATTGATATCTGACTACATCAAAAACTTTTCTTTCTTCTAAAGCATTGATGTAAGTCATAGCAACGAGAAGAAATAGGAAAAGTTCTGCAAATTCTAAGATATTATGCTCTAAAGCATACTCAATTTCTTTGGCATATTGCTTATCAGAAGAAAAATGGAAAGCTATAATGCCCCATATTACAGCAGCTGAAATAATAACTGGTTTAGATTTTCTTAGATGGCTAAATTCTTCAGCCATTACAACAGCATATGCAAGAACAAATACAATAAGGCTTAAAATGCCTACATATGATGTTGTTAGATCTATTTCCATAGTTTTAAATTAAAGCCAATTACGTCTTTTTCAATCCCGAAATCATATAGATTATTGTGTATTGCTTCGTCAATAAAAACACTCTTTTTTATTACTTTTGCTTTATCATAAAGCTTAATACTGTGTTCATGCGGTACAATTTCATCCTTTTTTCCACTAATAATAAGTAATGGCGAAGTTATTTTATCAATTTTACTGAAGTTATCGAATTTATCTTTAACTAAATATTTTGTTGGAAATATTTTATATCTTTTTTTTGCAATATCATTGATAGATGTAAATGGCGCTTCTAAAACAATAGATAAAAATTCGTACTTTGTACCCATTTCTACTGCAGCACCAGATCCGAGTGATTCTCCATAAATCACTAATTCTTTGAATTTAAATTCAGTATTATTTTTAATCCATTTTAATACTGCTTCTGCATCTTTATATAAATTTTTTTCTGTTGGATTTCCTTTGTTACCTCCAAAGCCTCTCCAGGAAACTAAAAGTACGCTCCAATTTTTTTCGATATACCTCTGGATTCTGTAAGCTCTATCTCCGATATGAAAAGAATTACCATGAAAATAAACTAGTAAAGGGAGTGAATTATTACCTTTATAATACCATGATAATAGCTTTAAGTTATCCTCAGTTTTAATATAAACTTCTTCTGTATTATCCAAGTTATAATCCTTTGGTACGCCTGGATGTCCTGATTTATTAAAAACAATGCGTCTTTGAAAGATATACAAGAGAAAACCTAAAAAAAAATATAGAAAAATTGCAGAAAAAATGTAATTCATTACTTATTATAATATTATGAGAATAGAAAACAAAGTAATTGATCCTCTAAGTCCTTACAGCCGCGCACTGAAAAAAATAGAGGAAAGTGGCATAAGACCTACAAAACAAAGAAGAATTTTAGCTAAATTAATTTTTGAAAAAGGTGACAGGCATATTTCTGCTGAAAATCTTTTTGATGAAGTAAAAAAAGAAGATAGAAAAATTTCTATGGCTACAATTTATAACACTTTAAAACAATTTACCTCATTAGGATTAATAAGAGAAATAGTTGTTGATCAAAATAAATCACTCTATTGTAATAATAATAAATCTCATTATCATTTGTATATTGAAGATGAAGGTAAGATTCATGATATACCTACGAAAAATATTAATCTTGATATACCTTCTATTCCTGCTTGTCTCTCATTGCATAATATTGATGTTATTGTCAGAGTTAGATCTCTTAAAGAAGACCAAAAAAAGAATTAAATTGTTATGCACAACATAAAGTTGTGGTCTCCAAATAATAAAAAAACAAACCTCCACAAGTTTATTAATCAACTAGATAAAAGTTTAAATATAAAAAATTATGCTGACTTGCATAATTGGAGCATAAAACATAAAAATGAATTTTGGACTAATGTTTGGGATTTCACAAATTTTGTTGGTGAAAAAAAAGGTAAAATTTTTAAATCAGCACCTGAATTTACTAATAATAAATTTTTTGATGAATGTAAGATAAATTATGCTGAAAATTGTTTAACAAGAGATGATAATGATGATGCAATAATATTTCACTCTGAAAAAAAAATTAAAAGAAATTACTCTTGGAGAGAGCTTAAAAGTGCAGTTTTGAAATTTGCAAATTATTTAAAAAATAATAACATTGAAAAAAATGATAGGATAGCTGCCATACTTCCTAATATACCTGAAACTGTAATTTCATTTTTATCTACAGCACAATTAGGTGCTATTTGGTCATCATGTTCATCAGATTTTGGTAAAAAAGCAATTATAGATAGATTTAAACAAATTGAACCAAAAGTATTATTATTTTCAGATTATTATTTTTATAACAATAAAAAAGTTGATACGACAAAAATTATAAAAGATGTTGTATATAATATCCCAAGTATAGAAAAAATTATTTTAATACCATATGAATTTAATGAAACAGATTATCAATTAGATTTTGAATACGATAATTTGTGCAAGATTTTACAACAAGAAATTGCGTATAGTAAATTTGAAAGGTTTAATTTTAATCACCCACTGTATATTCTTTATTCGAGTGGAACTACTGGAGTACCAAAATGTATTGTTCACAGTTCTGGCGGAGCGCTAATACAACATAAAAAAGAACACGTATTACATTGTAATATTAATGAAAAAGATAGAGTTTTTTATTTTACTACTTGTGGGTGGATGATGTGGAATTGGTTAGTTTCTGCTTTGGCGTCAAAAGCAACAATAATTTTATATGATGGATCGCCTTTTATTCCCGATAATAAACATCTTTTTGAAATAGCAGAAGAAGAAGGCATTAATTTTTTTGGCACTGGTGCAAAATATTTAGATACTTTAAAAAATAATAAAATTAAAATTAAAGAAAGTTTTAAATTAAATAGTTTAAATACACTAGCTTCAACAGGATCTCCTTTGGTTAATGAATCATTTGAATACGTTTATGAAAACATCAAATCAAATATTCATCTTGAATCTATAAGTGGTGGTACTGATTTAGTTTCGTGTTTTGTTACCGGTAATCCGTTAATGGATGTCTATAGTGGTGAAATTCAGTGTAAAGCTCTTGGAATGGATGTTGATGTATTTGATGAAAAAGGAAATTCAATTGAAAATCAAAAAGGAGAGCTAGTATGTAAATCTTCTTTTCCATCAATGCCTTTATATTTTTGGAACGATCATGATAATAAAAAATATTTTAATTCTTATTTTAGTAAATATGAAAACATTTGGTATCATGGGGATTATATTGAAAAAACTATAAATGGTGGTTATGTAATTTATGGCCGATCAGATGCAACTCTAAATTCTGGAGGAGTAAGAATAGGTACTGCAGAAATTTATAGAGTAATTGAAAATATTACAGAAGTTCAGGAAGCTGTTGCAGTGGAATATAAATTAAAAAATGATACACAAATTATATTATTTGTTGTCTTGAATAATAATTTTGAATTTAATGAAAATTTAAGGTCTAAAATTATAGATGAAATAAAAATTAATCTTTCTTACAAGCATATTCCCTCACAAATATATGCTATTAGTGAAATACCAAGAACTAGAAGTGGTAAAATAGTTGAAATTTTAATTAAAAAATTAATTAATGGTGAAAGTATTGAAAATGAAGAATCATTGGCTAATCCAGAATGTTTAAAAGAATTCGAATTAGTGTATAAAAACTTAAAGAATAATTATGCCAAATAGAGTTGTAGTCAGTAAGCTAGGTGGTCCAGAAGTTTTAAAATATGAAAACTATGACTTACCTAAAAATATTGAAGAAAATATGGTCAGAATTAACCAAACTTCAATTGGTATTAATTACATAGATACGTATCATAGAACAGGAATATATCCGTTACCTATAGAAATCCCTTTCTGTTTAGGAGTAGAAGCAGCAGGAGATGTTATAGAAATTGGAGATAATGTATCGAACTTAAAAGTTGGTGATAGAGTAGCTTACTCCTTTAGCCCTCCAATTGGTGCTTATTGTGAAGTTAGAGATTTTGATGCCCGAAGGGTTGTAAAATTACCAGAATATATTTCAAATGATGAAGCTGCTTCAATATTATTGCAGGGAATGACCGTCGAATACCTTTTTGAAAGATTGTATAAATTACAAAAAGATGAAGTTTTTTTATTTCATGCAGCTGCAGGAGGTGTTGGCTTAATTGCTAGTCAATGGGCAAAATCCATAGGAGCTAAAATGATAGGCACCGTTAGTACTGATGAAAAAGAATCATTAGCAAAAAAAAATGGATGTGAATTCACTATAAATTATAAACAAGATGATGTTCATAGTAATGTTTTAAAATTAACAAACAATGAAGGAGTAAATGTTGTTTATGATGGAGTCGGAAAAGATACATTTAATATATCTTTAAAATGCTTAAAATTTAGAGGGCTAATGGTATCTTTTGGACAATCCTCCGGAATGGTAAATGATGTAAATCTTCACAGTACATTTAATCCTAAAAGTTTATATTATACTAGACCAACATTAATGCATTATATTCGTAATTCAGAAGAGCTAGAAGAGTGTAGTAACAAATTGTTTTTAAAAATTAAAAATAAAGAAATTAAGCCTAATATATTCAAAAAATTTAAATTATCCGAAGCTAGTGAGGCTCATGAGCTAATTCAATCAAGGAATTCAGTGGGGTCAATAATTCTGTGCCCCTAAATTAGTGGCATCCCCTAGGAGAGTCGAACTCCTCTTTTCAGGATGAAAACCTGATGTCCTAACCGATAGACGAAGGGGACACGTGGTTGGTATATAGTAGATATTTTGATTTTTTTCAAATTATTTAATTGATTACTTTCACGTCATGAATCAGTATTTGGGGCATCTGAGTATTTGAAAAGTTATCTTTTTTAATAGAACACAAGATATGAAATTTAAATTTATTAAACTTCATAAGATAATCACCAACTGGAGTATTAATACTATTGAATGAAATCCCCTTTATATTTTCACCTAAATCATTTTTAAAAAAAATTAAAATATGTTTATTTTTTAGATTTTTAACCTGATCAATTACTATATCTTTGATTAAAAATTGAGGTTCTTCATTTCCTTTGCCGTGAGGTTCTAATAATTCTAAATTATCTAAAAAATCTTTGTTTATTTGATTTACAGAAATTTCACTGTCATAAAATATTTTTTTTTCAAAAAAATTATCATGATATGAATCAAATTTTTTAACTAAAAAATTATCTATTTTATCTAATTTTTTTTTATTTATTTTTAAGCCTACGGCCATTGTATGACCGCCACCATCTTCTATTAAATCATTTGCCTTAAGTTCAAGAACAATACTACCAATATCAATTTGATCTATAGATCTACCTGAGCCAGATCCAGTATTATTAATAAAAGAAAATACAAATGTTGGCTTATTATAAAGAGCTACTATTTTACTGGCAACTATACCTAAAACACCTTGATGCCAATTCTCTTTATAGACAATAATAAATTTTTTATTTTCTTGATCTTTTATTTGCTCAATTGCTTCATTAAATATATTTTGTTCAATTAATTTTCTTTTTTCATTGATTAAAAATAGTTTTCTAGAAATAGTTTCAATTTCAGAATCATCATTTGTTATCAAAAGTTTGGAAGATAAAGAAGAATCATCAATTCTACTCGCAGCATTAATTTGTGGCCCTAAAACAAATCCAATATCTTTGGATAAAGGCTCATGATTAATATTAGAGTTATCTAATATTTTTGTTATTGATTTATTTTTTCGACTTCTAATGAGTTCCAAACCCTTACTAACAATTGATCTATTGTAATTGTTAATATTGACAATATCGCAAATTGTTCCAACAGCAACTAAGTCTAAATATGACATTAAATTCGGTTCTTTTATATTTGGAAATAAATTTAATTCTCTAATTTGCTTCCTTAATCCCATTAAAAATAGAAATGTTACTGCTACTGCAGCAAAATCTTTATAATTATTGTTTTCATCAAAACGATTTGGATTAATTACTGAATGGACTTTTGGAAGTTTAAATTCACTTAAATGATGATCTATTACTATAACCTCAATACTTTTGAAATCAGGCAAATCAATTGAGTTAAATGCTGATGTTCCACAATCCAGTGTAAACAAGAGTGTAGTATTTTCATTAAGCATTTCATTCATAAGTCTGACATTTGGACCATAACCCTCTGACAATCTATTAGGTATTTTGCAAACAAGATTGTTGGTATAATTATTTAAAAACCTATATAAAATTGATGCAGAAGTGGATCCATCAACATCATAATCAGCGATTATTCCAATCTTTTCATTGTTTTTTAAAGCCTCAATACATCTTTCAATTCCTTTTTTCATATCTTTAAGTTCAAAAGGATCTGGAAGATTATCTAAAAGATTAGGATTTATATAGTGATCATAATTATCTTCGAAGACACCTCTTGAAATTAGAAGTTTTGAAAAAATTTCAGAAATTGATTTCTTTTGTGAAAGAGCTTGAATGTGCTTAAAGTCTATTTCCTTTTCTTCCCAAAATTTATCAGATAGTGATTTTTCAATATTCACATTAATTAATTATCATGAATAGCAAGAACAGTAATTTTTTCTTTTACAAATTCTAAACCTTCAATTTTATTAATAACATTACTTAATTTTTCTCTCTGAATATTATGAGTAGTTATTATAATAGGTATAGGATTATCTGTTTCAGAACTCTCGGGAAGTTGAAGTATTTTTTTAACAGATATATCAAAATCACTAAAATAATTAGTAATTGATGAAAGAACACCAGGTTTGTCTTCTGTCATTATTCTTAGGTAATAGCTATTAATTATATTTTCTGCTGAATATTTTTCAAAAGTTTGTAAGTTATCAATTTTAAAACCCAAATTATCAAATTTTTCATTCTGAGATATATCATATAAATCAGACAAGACAGAGCTGGCAGTTGGCTTCCCCCCTGCTCCTTCACCCTCTAAAAATAAATTTTCTAGATGTATTGTTTCAATATTAATTGCATTAAGGGCATTATCAACACTTGCTAAAGGATTATCCATTGAAACTAGTTTTGGTGAAGTAAAGTTTGAAATTTTTCCTTCAATTATACTTGCTTCAGATATTAACTTTATCTTATATCCTAATTTTTTAGCAAAATTTATATCTTCAATTTTAATATTAGATATTCCTTCAATATAGTTATTATTAAAATCTAAATTTGATTTAAAACATAGAGTTGATAATATTGTTAGCTTGTGAGCTGCATCATATCCACCAATATCTAATTTTGATTCCTGATCAGAAGTAAATCCTTTATCTTTAGCAATTTTAAGAACTTCATCAAAAGACAAATTATCTTGTTGCATTTTAGTTAAAATGTAATTTGTAGTTCCATTTAAAATTCCAGAAATTTTATTAATTCTATCTAAGCTAATAGAATTTTTTATTGTTTTTATAATTGGGATACCACCTGCAACAGCAGCCTCATACGATAAGGCTAGTGAATGTATATTAGCTAATTCAAATAATTCTTTTCCATAATTAGCTATTAAAGCTTTATTTCCTGTTACTACATGTTTTTTATTTTTTAATGCTGTTTCAATTATTTCATAGCTAATTCCTTTTTCTTCGCCAATTAATTCAACAATTACGTTACAATTATCATCTTTAGACATTTCTCTTGGATCGTCATACCAAGTATAATTTGATATATTGAAGTTTCTTTTTTTATTTTTAGTTTTGGCAGATATTCCAATGATATTAAATTCAACATCTGTTTTAGCTAAAAAATAATTTTTATTTTCTTCAATTGACTCAACCAATGCTGATCCAACATTTCCTAATCCCGCTATACCAATATTAAGCTTATTCATAATAATATTTAGTTTTTATAATCATTAATACATTTATCTATATCTTTTTTATCAGTATTAGAAATACTACAATATTCTAATATTTCTTCATCATTCAATTTTGTGTCTTTAAAATCAGGTACATTATCAATATCAGGATATCCGCAGGAAACGATAGAAAAAAATAGAAGAAAAATTGTAAAATATTTATTCATACTAAAGATACTGTTTCTTCAATATTTTCAACTATATTAAAACATTGTACTGCTTGACCAGCAGCACCCTTGATTAAATTATCTATTGCACTCACTATAATTATTTTGTTGTCACTATGATGATTAAATATTTTAATTTTACAATAATTTGAATTTTGAACAGAAAAAAAATCAAGAGGTTCATCATTATCAATATATTTTAAAAAAGGATTTATGTTTTGTAATTCGTGAAAAAGATTTATAATATCATTTTTTTTAACACTATTATTGAGATCACAGTAAATTGTAGAAATCATACCTCTAAAATTAGGTAGAATGTGAGGATTAAATGAAAATTTTATTTCATTTTCTGAATTATGCTTATTAAGCTCTTGTTTAATTTCTGCAATATGCCTGTGATTATTTGTATTATAATTATAGAAATTATAATCATTTTTTGATTTCATTTTATTGAAATCAAATTTCTTTCCTGCTCCACTATAGCCTGATTTTGAATCTATAATTATATTCTCCGTATTGATAAACTTATTTTTTATTAAAGGTATTAATGGTAATAAAATAGAAGTTGGGTAACAACCAGGTACTGCAATATTTTTTGAATTTAATATTTTTTCTCTATTTATTTCAACAAGACCATAAATAAAGCTGTTTAAATACTCTTTGCATTCATGTTCATTGCCATAATTTTTTTTATAATCATCAAAATTATCTAATCTAAAATCAGCTGATAAATCTATAATATTAATTTTATCAAAATATTTTTTTACATATTTGTTAGATACTGCATGAGGTAGGGCTAAGAATACATAATCACTATCATCAGCATTGAAACCATCATTTGGTTTTAATAGAGGAAGTTGGTTATATTCTTTTGTATTTTCAATATTATTTAGATACCTTTCATGAATAGTTTCTGATCCTAAAAAATTTATATCTACGTGAGAATGATTTGATAGAATCTTTACCAACTCCATACCAACATAGCCAGTTGAGCCTAAAACGGCTACTCTAATCTTATCTTTCATGAAAATTTATCTCTTAGAGAATTGGTAACTTCTTCTGGCTTTTGCAAGGCCAGCTTTTTTTCTTTCAACAACTCTTGGATCTCTTGTAAGAAAGCCTACTTTTTTTAAAGGAGGTCTATTTGATTGATCATATAAGCTTAGTGCTTTGCTAATACCATGTCTTATAGCACCAGCTTGACCTGAAAGGCCTCCACCTTTAACCGTAGCCATTATCTCATACACGTTGTCTGAATTCACAACATCTAATGGTTGATTTACTATCATTTGAAGCACTGGTCTAGAAAAGTATTTATCCAAAGGTTTGCCATTGATTTTAATCTCACCACTACCTCTTTTTAACCAGACTCTAGCAATAGAATTTTTTCTTTTTCCTGTAGCGTAAGCTCTTTCTTTGTTATCTAAAATACTGTCAGTTTGAATTTCTTGATTTTCCATAGTTAAATTTTATTTTTAATATTCATTGATGCTATATCAATTGTTTGAGGGTTTTGAGCTTCATGCTTATGATTTTCATCTCTAAATATCTTACAGTTAGATAATTGTTTTCTTCCTAGTGGTCCTTTTGGAATCATTCTTTTTATAGCAAGTTTAACCATTTCATCAGATTTATTTTTCTCCTTCATTTTGTTAGGAGTTGTTTCTTTAATACCACCTGGATACCCAGTGTGTCTGTAATAGATTTTATTGTCAGCCTTTTTGCCTTTTAGATGAATTTTATCAGAATTGATTATAATCAAATTATCTCCACAATCTTGATTAGGAGTATATTCAGGCTTATTTTTACCTCTTAAAATGTTAGCAGAAATAACTGCAAGTCTTCCTAAAACTACATTTTTTGCGTCAATTAAGACCCACTTTTTATTAATTTCACTTCTTTTTAGAGAGAATGTTTTCATCGCGTGCTCAAATACATATATTGAAAAATTAAGTCAATAATTTAATAAAAAAAACCCTCTAAATAGAGGGTTTTTTGATATTATTTTGATATTTAATTATGCAGTTGCTGAGTCTTTAGCAGCAGCGTTCCAGATAATTAAACCAAATAGGATTTTATTAATAAAATCTGCAAGGTTATAAATCCAGTTTAGAGTATCAGCATCAACTGAACCCATCATTAAACCGAATACATATCCTAGAGGATAGATTGCCCATCCAACTAATACAATTAATCTCATTGCATTAAATGCAGATGTTACTGATTCTTTAGTTGTAGCAGCTTGACTTGCCTCACCTCGGAAGATTTCCCAAATGATTACAGCCCAACCGATCATACCTATAATGAAACCAAGTAATACTGAAATATGACCCGCTTCCCCAAGGTATCCACCAACTATCATAACAAGTGTACCAATGAGCAATCTGTAGAAAGCACCACTAGATACAGCTGCGCCAGCAGCAACAAGAATTAAAAAGAATTCAACCATTTGAAGTGGTACAGTTAGTATCCAGTCAATATATCTATATACTGTTGGTGACTCACCTGTAGCAACCCAAAAGTCTCTCATATACATGTAGTGTACAGCAGCTATAAACGTAATTAGCCCTGCAACAACCATTGAAGTTCTCCATTTAGAAGAAACTCTCATACCTTCGTAAAAGAAGAAAATAGTAGATGCCCACATTCCAATTGAAACAATCCAAAACGTGATACCTACGAAATCACCTTCACCTAAGAAAGTATCTGCGGCAAATGCTGGTACAGCTATAAAAGCTATTGTTGCAGCAATAATGCCTAGTAGACTAGTCTTATTTAACATAAAAACTCCTTATAGTTTGTTTCCTTACTAATAAGATGAGCTTCATATATTTTAATTGACGAACAAATAAAACATTAAAAATAATTTTTTTTTTCTAATTTTTTGTATAAATTATCAATATAAGTTATTGAAAAATATGGATTTTTTTTTTATTGATTAATTATCTTTATTGTTTTTCAACAAAAGTCTCATTTTATTAAGAATCTGTTCAATTTTTTCATCATTATTTAGAGATTGATATTCTAAATTATTTCTATCTATTTGTGGATTTTTACTAATATTGGAAGATAAGATTTTGTCTGCCAACTTAATAGAGTAATTGTATTTTTCACCATCGTAGAGGATATTTTTGAGTGTTTTTAACTTCTTTATATTTTCTTTATTAAAATACCTGGTCCCACCTTTACTCTTAGTAGATATTCCCTCAACCCTATATTTATGAGTTTTAGGATCAATAGAATCCCAATATCTAATTTTATGTTCTTCTATCTGAAGCATTTTAGATACTTCTGAGATATTTAAATATTTTTTATTAGTCACTAATTTTATCATTAATATATTTTAATAAAATCTTGCTAGCCTTAAAGGTTATTACGTTTCTACTAGAAATTTTATATTCTTCCTTTGTTTTTGGATTCCTACCAATTCTACTTCTTTTGTTATTCATTTTAAATGTTCCAAAATTATGTATTTTTACTTTTTCATCTAATTTTAGACCTTCAATAATTATATCAATAATATCATTTACCATGTCCAAACATAATTTCCTATTAAAGCCAAATTCATTTTTCATTGCTTCAGCAATTTCATCTCTCGATATATTGTGCTTATCCATTATTTATTTTTTACAGAATTAATAATTTTCTCATTAAGATCATTAATAATGAAATTATGACATTGTTTCAACGCATAACTAAATGCTAACGGATTTGCGTTACCATGACTTTTTACTGAAATGCCGTTTAAACCAATTAAAGTTGCTCCATTATACATATCTGGATTAACTTGATCCTTTAGTATTTTTAAGTCTTTTTCAATGAGTTTGTATGAAATTTTATTAATTAATGATTTATTAAATATTTCTCTTAAATTTGAAGTTATAAAATTCGAAATACCTTCTGCAGATTTTAGCATTATGTTTCCAGTATAACCATCAGATACAATGATATCACAATCTCCAGAGGTAATTTTATTTGGTTCTATAAAGCCCACAAAATTATCTTTTAAAAAACTTGATTGTATGAGGTCTGCAGCATCCTGTAAAAATTCTAGTCCCTTATTGTTTTCTGTTCCGATGTTAAGGATACCTATTTTTGGTTTGATATTTGGATTTATTATTGAATAATAACAAAAACCCATCAAAGCAAATTGAAATAGGTTTGAACCACTAACAATGACATTCGCTCCTAAATCTAACATTAGTGAGTAATTTTTTTTATTTGGAACTAAAGAGCAAATTGCAGGCCTATCAATACCCTCTATCATTCCCATATGAAGTCTTGAAAGGACCATAATAGCAGCGGTACTTCCAGAAGAAACAAAACCAGAGTTGTTATTATTTTTTGCAAACTCTAAACCTCTATAAATACTACTATTTTTTTTTGATCTTAAAATAGTATTTACACTATCTTCATCTGAAATGGTTTCAGTGGTATTAATGATTTCAAAGTTGAATATATTTAAATTATTATTTTTTATGTTTTGATTAATTAATACCTCATCTCCAAAAAATATAATTTTTGTTTTTTTTTCATTTCGGAGAAAAATTTCAACTCCTTTTAGGACCTTATAGGGGCTATTCTCTCCACCCATTGCATCTATGGCAATTACCACTTGCCTTTCAGACATAGTTTTAATTATTTTCTTTTGTTTTCTTTTTAAAAATTTCTCGACCGTTATACATTCCGGTAGATGGATCAATCTTATGAGATAATCTTGGCTCTCCTGAATTTTTATCTAAAATTACATTTATTTTTTTTAAAGAGTCGTGAGATCTTCTCATATTTCTTTTTGAAACACTTGTTTTTCTTTTAGGAACAGCCATTTTTTCCAATTATTAGTTTTTAAAATTAATTCAAGACAAATCTACTTCATTTTTAGTAAAAATTTATTAATTATTTGTCATAATTTATGAAATAAGTAAATTTATCATTAAATTTTCTGGAAACATCAACATAATCATCATTTTTAATTAAATCTGTTATTTTTAAATATTCGATAAAAGATTCATTTTTATAAAGATTATTGTCATCAGGAAATTTACTTATTCTAAAATAAAATTTTTTTACATAAGATTTAACATATTTTCCGATTGACATATCTCCAATTCCTTTTTGTCTCAAAGATTCATCAAGATCTGATATAAATAATGATACTAATTCATCATTAACTTTAAAAAAAAGCTTTTTATTATCTCCTGATAAATTTTTACGAATGAACATAATTAAAAAAATAGAAACAATTTCAAAAGATGATTTATAATCTTTTATTTTAAAGAAGTTATTATCATTTAAAAATTTTTTACTTTCAGATAAGATTTTTTCATATTGATGATAAGCAATTATTTGCTCTTTATTTTCTTTTTTTTTTAAGTATTGTAATATCATTTAATGAATAAGATAGTTATTTATATATGTATTTTTTTTATTTTAGCAAATTGTTCTATTAAAACTACACATTCTGGTAAAATTTTAAATCAAAAGGATATTGAAAATATAAATTTTAAAAATAAAGAAAATTTAATAATCAAACTTGGACACCCAAGTTATGTAGATCCAATAGAAAATAAATTTTTTTATTTTTCTGAAGTAAGTGAAAAAAAATCAATACTTAAAAAAGAAATAAAATACAGCTATGTTTTTGTATTTAAATTAGATAACAATGATACAATAATTGATACTAAAGTTTTTAATACTAAGGATATAAAAAATATTAAATTTTCTGATGACAAGACATCTAATGAAATAGTTAAAAGAGGACTGCTAGAGAAAATATTTGGAGGAGTTGGAACTCAACAAGAATTACCAACTACTCCTTAATTTTATAATGATATTGCGGCTAAAAGTAATAATGCAACAATATTAGTAATTTTAATCATTGGGTTAACTGCCGGTCCAGCAGTATCTTTATAAGGATCACCTACAGTGTCACCTGTTACAGCTGCTTTATGCGCTTCACTTCCTTTACCTCCATGATTACCATCTTCAATATATTTTTTTGCATTATCCCAAGCACCACCACCTGCAGTCATGCTAATTGCAACAAATAAACCAGTTATAATAACACCAAGTAATAATGCTCCTAAACATGATAAAGCTGCTGCTTGTCCTGCTATTAATAATATAACAAAATAGACAACAACAGGTGATAATACAGGTAGCATTGATGGTATAATCATTTCCTTAATTGCAGATTTAGTTAGAATATCAACACATGTTCCGTATTCAGGCTTTCCTTTACCTTCCATTATACCTGGAATTTCTTTAAACTGTCTTCTAACCTCTAATACAACTGAACCAGCTGCTCTTCCAACAGCAGTCATACTTAGGGCTCCAAACAAGAAAGGTAATAACCCACCTAGCAATAAACCAACAACCACATAAGGATTGGATAGATCAAATGAAACTTCTATTCCATATAAAGGACTACTTGGATCTTTCGCAAAATGATCAAGATCTTCAGTATAAGCTGCAAATAAAACAAGAGCACCTAATCCTGCTGATCCTATTGCATACCCCTTGGTTACAGCTTTAGTTGTGTTACCAACAGCATCAAGCGCATCAGTTGTCTTTCTTACATTTTCATCTAAATTTGACATCTCTGCAATGCCGCCAGCATTATCAGTTACAGGTCCATACGCATCTAATGCAACAACCATTCCTGCTAAAGCTAACATAGTCGTAACCGCAATCGCAATACCAAATAAACCTGCAAGTGAATATGTTGAAATTATTCCTGCTACAATAATTAAAGCTGGTAAAGCAGTTGCTTCTAAACTTATTGCAAGACCTTGTATTACATTTGTACCATGACCGGTTGTTGATGATTGAGCGATACTTTGAACAGGTCTATAATTAGTACCTGTATAATATTCAGTTACCCAAATTATTAATCCTGTAATTATCAATCCAAGTAAGCCACAAATAAAAAGTGACATTCCTGTAAATTGAGTAGATGTACCTTCAACAACTAAAACATTATTTAAACCAACTATATAATCTGTAACAAAATATAATAAAACTGCAGATAAAATAGCCGATACTGCAAATCCTCTATAAAGTGCAGCCATAATATTGTTATTTTTACCAAGTCTAACAAAATAAGTGCCAATTATACTTGTTAATGCACAAACTCCTGCAATAGCTAGAGGAAAAATCATCATTGTATAAGAATTTTCTATGAAAAATATTGATGCCAGGACCATTGTAGCTACTACTGTTACAACATAAGTTTCAAAAAGATCTGCAGCCATACCTGCGCAATCACCGACATTATCACCAACATTGTCTGCAATAACAGCAGGATTTCTTGGGTCATCTTCAGGAATACCAGCTTCAACTTTTCCAACCAAATCTGCTCCAACATCTGCACCCTTGGTAAAAATACCTCCACCTAGTCTTGCAAAAATTGAAATTAATGATGCTCCAAATCCAAGCGATACTAAAGGAGCAACAATCTCTCTCCCCGGAAATGAACCAGAGTTATGCAAAACAAAATAAAAAATTGCAATAGAAAGAAGTGCAAATCCTGCAACTAGCATTCCAGTTACAGCACCTGCTTTAAATGATACTGATAAACCTTCAGCTAAGCTATTACTTGCAGCATGAGTTGTACGAACATTAGATCTAACCGATATATTCATTCCAACATAACCTGCAGCACCAGAAAAAAATGCTCCAATCAAAAAGCCAATTCCAGATGCCAAATCAAAAACTATCCAAATAAGAGCAAAAATAACAACCCCTACAATTGCTATTGTCATGTACTGTCTGTTTAAATAAGCTCTAGCACCTTCTTGAATTGCGCCAGCAATTTCTTGCATTTTATCATTTCCAGAACCAAGTGATAAAATTTGCCTAGATGTTACTAGACCATATAGTACGGCTGCTAGACCGCATAAAACAATTAATACCTGCAGTGTTGTCATTGAAAACTCCTTAAAATTTTGGCTGATATGTCAGAAACTATTGAAAAAATCAAGTTTTTAGAAGAAATGATCAAATTTCTTGATATTCTTTATATTTAAATGTGAATCGAAATGAATTCCTTTTTCACTTATTATTTTCCCTATTAAAGTAACATTAATATTATTTTTATTAGCAATATTAAAAATTTTATTTCTATTTTTTTTACTAGATATAATTATCAGTCCGTAATCATCACCAGCATTTAAAAGATCTTCTAATCTAAAATTATTTTTATTGTTAAGAATTTTTTTTGTTTTAACACTTAATGGAATTTTATTTACATTAATCAATGCACCATATTTATCATTTAACATATCAATTAAATCTCCAATAAGGCCATCAGAAATATCTTTCATTGAATTAACATAATTTGCAATCAATGGTCCAAGTTTACAAGGTGTGGGATATAAATATTTTTTAATAAAATATTGGTTTAAATTTATACTTAATGAATTATTTTTTTTTAAAATTTCTAAACCAATCTTTGACTCACCAATATTACCTGTTACCAAAATATCATCGTTTAAATCAAATTTATTTTGAAATAATTCTAATTTCTTTTTTATAGAACCAAAAAAAGTTGCAGAAACAATAAGTTTATTTGATTTTGATAAATCACCTCCCAAAAGATAAAATCCATATTTATTTTGTATTTTCTTTAATTGATTTGAAAATAAATTTAACCAATTTTCATTAATATGATTTGGTAAATATAAATTCAAAAGATAAGAATGGGGTAAGGCTCCCATAGCAAAAATATCAGATAAATTTACAGTTGTAATTTTTTGGGCTATTGATTTAGGATCATCATTAGAGAAAAAATCTATATTCTCAGAAATACTGTCAGTTGTAACAGTTAGTTTATAATTTTTATTGTTAAAGTCTAAATATGCTCCATCATTTTCAAAATCAAATGTTCCCTTATTTTTAAAATTTAATTTTTTTAAATATTTATTAATTATTAATTTTTCAGATAAATTACTTTTTAATAATTTCATTTTTATCTATATATTTTTGAATTACAGCATTAATTAAATTAGTTTCTTTTTGAGAAACAAGACTTTTACTAATATTTAAGTAATCATTAAAAACAATTTTAAATTTATTTTTTTCAGTAATTAATAATTCTGCAATTATTGCAAATATTATTGATTTTAAAATATTATCCCATTTTTCAAATCTACGATTGATATCGATAAAAGCATTTAAATCCTCTGTAATATTTTTTTTATCAATATTGATTTTAAAACTAGAAAAAAGTCTATTTAAAAAATTTTTATTAAATTTGAGTTTAATTTCTTTTTTCTCCTCAATTATAGCAATATTAGTATTATAAAAATGCTTTTGAAAATCATCAATGCTTTCTAAAGAATCTGCATTTAAGAATTCATTCTGAAAAATATATTGAACAAATGCAAGTCTTGTTTGTGACTTGATATAATTTTGCATTTTTTATTTCAATAACTCTATGCAAGCTAATGCAGCTTCTTGACCTTTATTTTTTTGATAAACATCACTTCTTATTATTGCTTGCTCTAAATCGTAACATGTTAAGACACCAAATCCAATTGGAACATTAAAATCAACTGATAAATCAATAATTTTTCTAGAAGTTTCATTAGCGATAACTTCGAAGTGATATGTGTCACCCTTAATTATACATCCTAAAGAAATAAATCCTTTAAAATTACTAATATTTTTTTTAATTAGGTAAGGAATTTCGAAACAACCCGGTGCATTAATAACTTCGTATTCAAAACCATTCTCTTTAAGTGCATTGATTGCACCCAACTCAAGATTTTTTGATATTTCTTTATAATAATTTGCTGAAACTATTAGAATTCTATTTTTCATATTTTTCTCTGATCGACTATTTCAATATTAAATCCATCCAAGGCAATAATTCTTTTCTTAGTGTTTGTTAATAATATAATTTTATTTATTTGAAGTAATGATAAAATCTGAGCACCTACACCATATTCTCTTAGTTCTAATTTATTTTTTGATCTTTTTCTTTTATTAAAAGCTTTTAGTATGTTTGGTGACATGTCACTATTTATTAAAACTATAGCTCCTGATCCATTCTTCTCTATAAGTTTAAAGGCAGACTTAATTTCACTTCCAAAAATATTTTTTTCTTCAAATATATCCTTTGTTACATCCAATCTGTGCATTCTAACAAGTACAGCTTCATTTACATTACTTAGATTTTTTACTAGAGCGTAATGCTTTTCACCGGAAATAGTATTTTGAAAAACTTTTAGAGTCAATTGTGACCCCATCTCACTTTCAAATGGTCTTTCGGAGATCTGTTCGACAATTTTAGTTTTTTTAAGCCTAAACTTAATTAAATCACTAACCGTTCCTACTTTCAAATTATGTAATTTTGCAAACTCGATAATTTCTGGTAATCTCGCCATAGATCCATCTTCGCTCATAATTTCACAAATAACGCCAGAAGGATTTAGATTTGCAAGTTTTGATATGTCAACTGCTGCCTCTGTATGACCAGCACGTACTAATACGCCCCCATCCCATGCCATAAGAGGAAAAACGTGACCAGGATAAACAAGATCATTCTTGTTTTTATTATTATTCACAGCTACTGATATTGTATGAGCTCTATCAGCTGCAGATATTCCGGTTGTCACTCCTTCTTTTGCCTCAATCGAAACAGTAAAAGCAGTTAAATCATTCTTTATATTACTTGGGTTCATTAAGGGGAGTTCCAATTCTTCTATTCTATCCTTAGTTAATGCTAAACAAATTAATCCCCTTCCATGCTTTGCCATAAAATTAATAGTTTGAGGGCTAGCATATTGAGCAGGAATGATTAAATCACCTTCATTTTCTCTATCGGGATCATCGACAAGAATATACATTTTACCACTTCTTGCATCTTCTATGATTTCTTCAATAGAAGATAAACTTTCTTCAATGTTATCTTTATTCATTGTTAAGTATAAAGCGCGCAAGATAATCAAATTCAATATTTACTTGATCACTTTTTTGTAAATATTTTAAATTAGTATGATTAAATGTATGGTCTATTACAGAAATCATAAAAGTATTGTTTTCTACTTTTGCTACTGTTAAAGAAATACCATTTATTGAAATAGATCCCTTTTCAACAATAAATCTATTATTTTTATTAAATTTTTTTTCAAAATGATATTCCCAACTATTTTCAAGTTCTAAAATTTCACTAACGACAGTTGTGGTGTCAACATGACCATAAACAAAGTGACCACTGATTTCATCACCTATCAAAAGAGATTTTTCTAAATTAATTTTTTCATTTTTTAAAATAGAATTAGCTAGATTTGTTCTTAGCAAGGTTTCTTCTCCTATGTTCACATCAAAGCTAAATGATTTGTTGTTTGATGGAGTTATATTCTTTGCTGTAAGACACACTCCATTACAAGAAATTGAAGAACCTTCCTTACAATTACTCAAATCAAGATTCGTAGATATTTGGTAAAGTCCCACATCTTTGTTTTTTATTGTTCCTAAATCTTGAATAATACCTGTAAACATTAATTCACCTGGTAGTTCGCATATATATCGTCTTTGAATTTTTTTCTTTCATTTAAAAATAAATTTAATTGACTAAGTTTTTTTCCAACAATTGCTGGCTTACCATGTTTTCCTATAATAATTTTGGATTTAAATAAATGAATTTCATCCACTAAATTTTTATTTAACAATTCTGTAAAAAAAATACCCCCTGCTTCAACTAATAAATCTGATATTTTTAATGAGTATATTTTACTAAAAATATTTTTTAAATTTAGTTTTTTGTTTTTATTTAATTTACAAAATATAATTTCACATCCTAATTTAATTAAATTTTCAGATTTTTTATTTTTTTTAGATGTAAAAATAATAATTCTTTTTTTAGATATATCTTTTAATATTTTTGATTTCATTGGTATTTTTAGATTATTATCAATTATTATTATTGGAATATGTTGCTCTAAAGTTTTTTTTAATCTTATAGTTAATCTTGGATCATCTTTTAATACAGTTTTTGAAGTAGTTAAAATAGCTTGACTCATTGATCTTAACTTATGCGCATATTCTCTGCTTGATTTATTAGATATCCATTTACTTTTATAATCATGCCATGCAATTTTTTCATCTGCAGAAGTTGCAATTTTAACTTTTGTAAATGGTTTTTTCTTTAAAACACTTTTAAAAAAAAATTTATTTAAATTATATGTTCTATTCTTTTCTAAACCTACATTTACAATTACATTATTTTTTTTTAACTTTTTAATACTTTTATAATTAGTTCTAACATCTGGATCAGCCGCAGATATAAATATTTCTTTAATTCCTGATCTTAATATTTGATCTGTGCATGATCCATCTTTTGAACTATGAAAACATGGTTCTAAAGTAACATACATTGAAGCTCCTTTAGCTTTATGACCAGCTTTAGCTAGAGCTATTTCTTCGGCATGAGGCCTTCCAGATTTATTCGTTACAGCTTTAGAGATTATTTTTGAATTTTTTGCTATTACACAGCCCACTGTGGGGTTAGGGAAAGTTTTTCCAAATTTTTTTTTAGCAATATCATGAGCTAAATTAATCATCTTTACATTTTGTTGAGACACTAAAAATTATTTATCTTCTAAATTACCTAAGAAATCTTCAAAATCTTTTGCTTCTCTAAAATTTTTGTAAACAGATGCAAATCTGACGTATGCTACCTGATCTAAATGCATTAAAGCTTCCATAATGTACTGACCGATAATATTAGATTTTATATCAGTTTCTCCTGAGTTTTCTAATTTTCTTACAATAGCATTAACAATTTTTTCAATTTTTTCATTATCAACATTTCTTTTTCTTAAAGCTAAAGAGAGAGATCTATACATTTTATCTCTATCAAAATTTTCTTTTTGACCGTTACTTTTCATTACGACCAAATCTCTTAGCTGAATTCTCTCAAAAGTTGTAAATCTAGAGCCGCAAGCATCACAAACTCTTCTTCTTCTAATTGCTGTATTATCTTCTGTAGGTCTTGAGTCTTTTACTTGTGTATCTTCATTACTACAGAAGGGGCATCTCATTTAAAATGCCTCACTATAAATTGGATATTTATTGCAAAGCTCAATTACATCTTTTCTTGTTTTATTAAAAACTACATTTCTCTCATTTTCTTCAAGTAAAAGACTATCCAAAATATCAGCTATCATATTTCCAACTTGTTCAAAATCTTTCTGATTAAAACCTCTGGTCGTAGCAGCTGCTGTACCAAATCTAAGTCCACTAGTTATTTTTGGTGGATTAGGATCATATGGAATTGCATTTTTGTTACATGCTAATCCAACTTCTTCTAAAATTTTTTCAGCTTTGTCTCCAGTTAAACCTTTTGGTGTCAAGTCTAACCAAACTATATGTGAATCTGTGCCCCCAGTTACAATTCTAAATCCTCTATCAACTAAAGTTTTTGCCATAACTTTGGCACTAGCAATTACGTTTTTAATATATTCTTCGAATTCAGGTTTAAGTGCTTCACCAAAGCAGACAGCTCTAGCTGCAATTACATGCATTAGTGGACCACCTTGTAATCCGGGGAAAACAGCAGAATTAATTTTTTTATATAAATCTTCATGATTAGTTAAAATCATTGCACTTCTTGCGCCTCTTAAAGTTTTGTGAGTTGTTGAAGTTACTACATGGGCATGCTCAATCGGATTTGGATATTGTTTACCAGCAACCAAACCAGAATAGTGAGCCATATCAACTAAAAAATATGCTCCTACTTTATCAGCTATTTCTCTAAATTTTTTCCAATCTATTGTCCTAGGATAAGCGGATGCTCCCGCTATTATCATTTTTGGTTTATGCTCTAAAGCTAAAGCTTCAACTTCATCATAATCAATTAAATCTTTATCATTGCCATCTTTTTTTACACCGTATTGAACAGCATTAAACCATTTACCAGATAGATTAGGTTTTGCTCCATGAGTTAAGTGACCGCCTGATGCAAGAGACATACCTAAAATAGTATCATGTGGTTGAAGTAACGCTAGAAAGACTGCTTGGTTTGCCTGAGCTCCACTATGCGGTTGTAGATTTGCAAATTTACAATTAAAAAGTTTTTTAACTCTTTCTAGAGCAATCTCTTCAGCTTGATCAACAAATTCACACCCACCATAATATCGTTTACCAGGATAACCTTCTGCATATTTATTTGTCATGACAGAGCCTTGAGCATTTAAAATTGATCTTGAAGCAATATTTTCAGATGCTATCAACTCTATTTGGTTTTGCTGTCTTTCTAGTTCACGGCTTAGAGTCCCATAAACCTCTGGGTCTGCTTCTTTAATTCCTTTAGTAAACAAATCTGAAATCATAGTTTTTTAATCCTTCTTTTATGTCGTCCTGACTCAAACTTTGTAGAAAGAAAAGCCTGAACACTTTTTTTTGCCTCGCTAGTATTTATAAATCTGCCTGGTAAAACAAGTACATTAGCATCATTGTGCTTTCTTATCAATCTTGCTATTTTTGAATTATTAGCAAGACCAGCCCTTATTCCTTTTTTTCTATTAGCTGCAATACTCATACCAACACCAGTTCCACAGATTAGAATACCAACGTTTTTCTTATTCTTAAGAACCTCTTTAGTTAATTTGTGTGCAAAATCAGGATAGTCAACACTCTCATCTGTCTTTGTTCCTAAATCATTAATTTTTGGAAAATTCTTCAATAATTTGGTTTTGAGATCAAATCCAGCATGGTCTGAAGCAATGTATATATTCTTATTTTGCATATTAATTTTTGTGGTTATTTACATTAAAATGATGATATTGGCTAATATTGTATGAAAGAAAATAATTGGTTTGATCCATTTTATATTCAAAGTCATTTAAGTGAAGAAGAAAGTAATATTCAAAAAAATGTTAGGGATTTTTGTAATAATGAACTTAAACCTACAGTAGTTGAAAGAAACAGAAAAAATGAATTTGATCAAGACCTCTATCCAAAATTTGGATCACTTGGAGTTTTGGGACAAACAGTTAAAACACACGGTGGTTCTGGTACATCAAATTTAGCGTATGGACTTGTAGCATATGAATTTGAAAAAATAGATAGCAGCTATAGATCTTCAATATCTGTTCAATCGTCGCTAGTGATACATCCAATTAATGAATTTGGGTCGCAAGAACAAAAAGATAAATACCTTCCTCCATTAATTAAAGGAGAAAAAATTGGTTGCTTTGGTTTGACAGAAAGCGAAGCTGGCTCTGATCCTACTTCAATGAAAACTTCATTTAAAAAAACTAAAAATGGATATATTATAAATGGATCTAAAAACTGGATTACGAATGCTCCAATTGCTGACATATTTATTATTTGGGCTATTGAAGAAAATAAAGACCATAAAAGTATAAAAGGTTTTATAATTGAAAAAAATACTGAAGGATTAAATACTTCAACAATAGAAAATAAAACAAGCTTAAAAATTAGTCCAACTGGTCAAATAATTTTAAACAATGTTTTTGTTCCAAATAATTTGTGTTTAGAAAATACAGAAGGATGGAAATCAGTTTTCAGTTGTCTCAATAAAGCAAGATTTGGAATTAGCTGGGGTGTATTAGGTTCAGCATCTGAATGTTGGTTAATTGCAAAAGACTATGTAGAAAATAGAATTATGTTTAAAAAACCTTTAGCATCAAATCAATTAATTCAAAAAAAATTATCTGAGATGCAAATAGAAATAAATTTAGGATTAGCATCATGTCTTTTAAGTTCTAAAGCTCTAGATGATGAAAAGGATATCATTAATGCAATTAGTATTTTAAAAAAAAATAACTGTAAAAAATCTTTAGATATAATTAGAAATGCCCGTGATATGCTTGGGGCAAATGGGTTATTAGAAGAATATCATATCATGAGACATTTGGTTAACTTAGAAACAGTTAAAACTTACGAGGGTGCAGAAGATATTCATTCACTAATTTTAGGCAAAAATCAGACAGGAATTTCTAGTTTTTAATAATTTTCCTATTATTTATATGATTTGAAATTGATAGATTTTCTATTTTTGTATAATTCTATAAATAAATTAATTAATTTATTCATATAATCTCGGGAGGACATATGAAAAAAAACTTTAAAAGACGTGACTTCCTAAAAAAAGCAGGAATTGGTGCAGCAGCTGCAACAGCCGTTTCATCTTTCCCAGCTCCAGCTATTGCAGCTGATAGAATAGAAGTCAACTGCGTTGCTACTTGGGGTAGAGGCTATCCTGGATTAGGTACAGGCGCAGAAGCTGTTTCTCAAAGAATATCAGACTTAAGTGATGGTCGTATTGTTGTTAATCACTTTGCTGGTGGAGAAAGAGTAGGACCATTAGATGTATTTACTGAAGTTACATCTGGAAATGCTCAAATGTATAATAGTGCTGACTACTATTGGGTTGGACAACATCCCGGTTGGGGTTTCTTTGCAGCAGTTCCTTTTGGAATGATAGCAACTGAAATCAACGGATGGATACGACATGGTGGCGGACAAGAACTTTGGGATGAACTTGGTGATGAATTTGGTTTGAAAAACTTTATGGCTGGAAACTCTGGTGTTCAAATGGGTGGATGGTTTAATAAAGAAATTAATTCTCCAGATGATTTCAAAGGTCTTAAAATGAGAATTCCTGGATTAGGTGGAATGATGATGTCTAAACTTGGTTTATCTGTTGTAGGTGTGCCTGGTGGACAAATATATGAAAACTTGATCAATGGAACAATCGATGCAACAGAATGGGTAGGACCATGGAATGATGAAAGATCAAGATTCTATGAAGCCGCAAAGTATTATTACTGGCCTGGATGTCATGAACCAGGAACATTAATAACACTAGGTTGTAATAAATCTTGGTTAACAAGTTTAAGCAAAACAGATCAAATGATTATTGAGCATGCTTCAACAGTTCAAAATGAAAGAATGTTGACTGAATATAATGCAAATAATGGAGCTGCATTGCAGAGACTTGTGAATGATCATGGTGTTGAGCTAAGAGAATTCAACGAAGATGTTATCGATGCAATGGGTGAAGCAGCAGAACAACTGTATGAAGAACTTGCTGAAGGTAATGAATTAACCGGAAGAATTCTTGCAAGCTTTAGAAAATCAAGAAGTGAAATAAGTGGTTGGTTAGAAAAAGCTGACTCAGCTTTCTTTACTCAAAGAAATAGAGTACTTGAAGGTTAAATTTTAAATCATGTGGGGAGTTTACTCCCCACTTATTTTTATGAATATCTCAAATATTTCTAAATTTTTTTCAATTTGTTTAATCTTAATAGTATTTGCATTTTTAATTAATAACTATTTAACTTTCGCAGGTGATTGGCCTGGAGCGTTTACAATATATAATTCAGCAAATATATATTCATCGATACAATTTTTTCTTTATGTATTAGCAATTATTGTTCCATTAATATTGATTAATTATAATAAAAAATTGGATAATCTGACTCTAGCCAATAACCTTGAAAGAGTGAATGATTATATAATTAGATTTGGCTTTTGGTCAGTATTAATAATAGGAATAATTGACGCCATAATTTCTTTTCTAATAATTGAAGGTTTCCTTGAACAAATGATTGGAAAAAGTTGGAACATAAAATTTTCAAATAATTCTTTTCGAGCCCCATATGTTCATTTTCCTTTATTATTTGTTTCATTATTATTTGCATATTACTTCAGATCTCTAAATTTTTACTGGTTAGCATTTCTTGTTGTAATAGCAGAATTTCAAATTGTCATTTTAAGATTTGTTTTTTCATATGAACAAACTTTAATGAGTGATCTTGTAAGATTTTGGTATGGAAGCTTATTTTTATTTGGAAGTTATTATACTTTAATTAAAGATGGCCATGTTAGAGTTGATGTTTTGTATACTAATTTTAGTGAAAAAAATAAAGCAAGAGTAAATCTTTTTGGAAGTTTATTACTGGGTATTCCACTTTGTTTAACTGTGTTCTTTCTTGGGATGTACTGCAAACAATGTGTTTTAAACCAACCAATAATGAATTTTGAAACATCTCAAAGTACTCAAGGAATGAATATAAAATATTTAATGGCGGGTTTTTTAATAATATTTGCTCTTACAATGCTGATACAATTTATAATTTATTCATTAAGAAGTTTAGAAGTAATTAGAAAGAATTAATAATGGAATTATTTTTTCTTTTTTTATTAATATTTTTAATGGCATTTGCACTTGCTTCTGGATATCCATTAGCTTTCGCTCTTCCTGGTTCAGCTATAATATCAATATTTTTAGCTGGTTTAGCAGGATATTTAATTGAAGGTAACCCAAATGAATATTTTATATCTGATGGTCCTTTTCAATGGCTAAATGCAGGAATAACAAATTTTCGAGGAGTATATTGGGAGGTAGAAAGAGATACATTGATAGCGATACCTCTTTTTATTTTTATGGGAATAATGCTTGAAAAATCAAAAATTGCAGAAGACCTATTGATAAGTATGGGACAATTATTTGGACCTATTCCGGGGGGATTAGGGATTTCTGTAATATTTGTTGGTGCATTATTAGCCGCTACGACAGGCATTGTAGGGGCTACAGTAGTTGCGATGGGTTTAATTTCTTTACCAGCAATGATGAAAAATAATTATAATAGATCACTTGCGTCTGGAATTGTTTGTTCTTCTGGCACACTTGGTCAAATAATCCCACCTTCAATTGTCCTTATTATTTTGTCAGACCAATTAGCGTCTGCTTCAGATGCAGCAGATAATATGAGGATAGAAAATTATAAAAACGTAACTGGTTCTACAAATATACCAAGTCAATTTAGTGTAGACTCAGTCAGTGCTGGGAATATGTTTTTAGGAGCTTTCTTACCTGGTTTAGTTCTTGTTGGTCTATACATGTTATATGTTTTACTGATTGGAATATTTAAAAAAGAAGCAGTACCTCCAGTAGAGTATGAAGGAAATTATGACAGAGATTTCTTTAGGAGAGTTTTTCTATCGCTTGTCCCGCCATTAGCATTAATTTTTGTAGTTTTAGGTTCAATATTACTTGGTATAGCAACAGTAAATCAAGCAGGCGCCATAGGTGCTGTGGGTGCAGGTGTGATGGGTGGTTATAGATTGTATGATAAAAAAAACAAATATACACCAGCTTTAATAACTATAATTTCATTAATAGTAATAACTTTTATTGTAATAAATTTTCAACTTAATGTTAAAAATATTTCATCAACATCAGAAGTGGTAGCTTTAGTAATTGCAATATTTGCAGTTATATTTTTAATTGTTGGTGTTGTTTGGAGTTTTTGGAGAACATTTAAAATAAATAATGTTTTAAAAAACGTAATGATAGAAACAAGTTTAACTACTTCAATGGTTTTTATAATTCTGATTGGTGCTGCAATGTTAACAGCAGCGTTTAGAGGTTTTGGAGGTGAAGAAATAGTTAAGGATTTTCTTACTAGTCTTCCTGGAGGTTTTTGGACACAATTTATAGTTGTAATGGTAGTTATATTTGTACTAGGTTTTTTTTTAGATTTTATAGAAATTGCAATTGTTGTTGTTCCTATAGTTGCACCGATACTATTAGCTGAAACATCAGCAAATGTTACCGCGGTTTGGCTGGGTGTAATGATTGGTGTAAATATGCAAACTTCATTTTTAACTCCACCATTTGGATTTTCACTATTTTATCTAAGAGGTGTAGCACCAAAATCAATAAAAACGACTGAAATCTGGAAAGGTGCAAGCGTGTTTATACTACTTCAACTAGTAGGTTTAGGTGTAGTTGGATATTTTCCACAATTAGTAAATTATTTACCTCTTAGGTCTTATTATTCATCAGAAGTTTCTCCTCCTCCAATTAATCCTAAACTTCAAGAATGTTTAGTAGATTATTCTTATAATAAATATGAAGAAAATTTTTCTGAATCAATATTAATTACAAATGACCTAATGACTACCAATATTGATTTTTTACCAGAAAAACAAAATAAAAATTTTACGAATATGATTAATAATATCAATGATTCAAAGAATTTAATTGAAGAAGTAAAATTATCACGTAAAAATTTTAATGATTACTCAATTAATTATAAACCACTTCATACAAAAGTAAGGAATATTGAGAAAAATATTTATAAAAAATTATCAAAGATAGAAAAAATTAAAAAAGAAATTAGACTTGAAACTGAACTTAATGAAATTCAGAAGTTTGAAGAGGAAATTTTTGAATTAGAAAATGAAATTGAGAGTATAAAAATGACAATTCCTCCAAATTGGAAAGAGGAAAATAATAATTTCAAAACAATATTAGATAATTTTAAGAAAAAGAAACTTAGTTATAATAAATCAGTAGATAACTCATTTAATGATTTACAAAAATTTATCAAAATTTTTCAAAATGCTGAAGAATTTTCAAAATTAGAAATTAATTTTAATGAGTTATTAAATAATGTTAATGAAGAAAGGGATGGAATTGAAGAAATAATAAAAAATTTTGAGAGATTATTTAATTCTTTCACTG
Source organism: uncultured Alphaproteobacteria bacterium (assembly GCA_902539825.1). Lineage (GTDB taxonomy): Bacteria > Pseudomonadota > Alphaproteobacteria > HIMB59 > CACPNW01. The sequence goes on along the minus strand of CACBMH010000004.1, from coordinate 13,654 downwards.
ACACTTCAGAAATTACAAAACCAATCAAAAAAGCAAGAAAATTGTTGAAAAAAAATTACAATAAGAAAAATGAAGCATTAGATTTGATTAATGAAGCAAAAAAAATATACAAATTTGAAAAAAAATGGAGATTGAATGGTAATAAGATTATCTTAAGTGATTTAATTAAATTATCTAAAACTGGTACTGAGACTTTTGGGTTAAGAAAGCAAGACAAACTTAATAAAGAACAAGCTATTTATTTAGCTTCATGTAAATCTGTACATGAAGATATTTCTTTATATTTTTAATTAATTTTTTTTTCTATATCCATTACTATATGAATATAATCCATTGCATGACCTATTGGATTTTCTGTTATTTCTTCAAGATAAGAATTATAAAATTGATCGACAATTTGATTTATCTCATTAGGATTTCTTTTTTCTAATGCTGTTTTAAATACAGTTTCTGACCAACTTCTCATTGTTGGTATTAATGTTTCAGCATATTCCCTTGATGACATAGTAGATTGATTTTTATTATAATGAACTTTAAAAGGACAATCGGTAAACATTGTTTCACATTTTTTAAGAATTAACCCAGATTTTGATATTTCTGAATTAGGGTCATCAAAAGGTTTTCTAAATTCTTCAACAGTTCTATAATGTTGAGTAAAAGTAGCGTTAACAAATTCTTCATTTGTAATAATTCCTTTTTGCTCTAAATTTTTCCAATGTTTAGTAAAATTATTGAACATGTTATGACCACCAGTGTTACCCAAATATCTACCCTTTTCATCTATTCCAAAATTTATACAAATAAACCTTCCACCTGGAACTAATTCATTTGATCTATTTAATAAAATTGTTTCCCAATCTTTTAGAGCTTGATTTTTAAATTGTTTTTTTTCTTCTTCATTTGAACCTACCATATGAACATGATTATTTATCAAACATGGTCTTTCTGAAACATAGTGCATTGCAGTCGCAGAGAATCCTAAGGATAAACTATTTTTAGACATCAATTGTTTATGAAAACCTGTACCGCATCCGTGCACAAAAACATTTTCAAATTTATTCTGGTAAGCAAAATTATTATTACCTTGCATTCCTTGCATCATTCTAAATAAAACTGAAAAGTCATTAGATGCTAAATCAGTATATAACATCTCAATTTCTCTATTATCTCCAGATTTTTTTATTTTTTCAATAATATTAAACCACATTTCTTGACTTGTACCACCATCAGCACTGCCGAAATCAGCTATTCTAAGTATGTCAACTTTAGGGATATATTTAAAGGCTTCTTCAATTAATACTTCCACTTTATCTATAGCATTTTTTGCCCCAACAGTTTTTTGAGAGTAATAACCCTCACCTTTCATTGATAAAACAGATTGTGTATTTAGATTAGGTTTGTTCATGTAATAATTTTAAACCTATTGAATAATAATAAAAGTATTTATTAATCAAATTTAAGATTTTTATTAAAATATTTAGGGACTTTTTTTCCTGCCTGGGCTCTTTTACCCATCCAGAACTCAACATCTTCTAACTTTCTATTTTTAGAACCAGTGCTCCATTCTAATCCATCTTCGATAGTTAACTGAGTAACATCCGATAAAAAATCATCTTTCTTAATTTTAATTAATTGAACTCCTCCACCCTTTTGTAATTTTGGCAAAACATCAATTTCAAAAATTAGCATTTTTTGTAACTTTGTAACGCAAGCTATGTGTTTTTTTGAAAGATTTAATACTTTAATAACTACATCATTATTTTTTAAATTAAATAATTGCTTACCTTTCTTTTGGTTTGTTACAAGAGTTTCAGTATTACCTATAAATCCTTTACCATTTTTGGATACAATTAAGAGGTCATCATTGATTGATGAAAGTAATCCAGCAATCTTATCTTTAGGCATACTATCAACAAAATAAATAAATGATTTAGGATTGCTATTTCCACCTGGTAGAATATTTGGATCTATAGTGTAAACTTTACCAGAAGAAACAAACAAAAGTATTTTTTCGTTTGAATTTAAATTAACTGTAAATAGATTTTCTTTTTTTATTTTTTCAATTTCCTTTTCATCAGTTATCTCTTTAATTCTCTTAAGCTGAAAATCTTTATTAATGATAATGGTGAATTTTTCAATTTCTTTAAATTCATCAATACTAATATCAATATCATTATTTTGTTCTGATGAAATTAAAGATTTTCTTTCCTTTATATCAGTATCTAAATCACTCTTTATAAGATCTAATTCACTTACTATAAATTTATCTAATGTTTTTTTATCTTTTATTAATTTATTAAGATATTTTAGTTCTTCATTTAATTTTTGGATTTCATCTTTAATATTTTTTTCATCAATCTTTCTTAGAGATCCTAAACGCATACTTAAAATTGACTCACATTGTAAATCAGATAATTTATATTTTTTTATTATTTCTTTTTTGGGGTTATCCTTAGTTCTTATTATTTTTATTATAGAATTTAAATTTTTAAAGACAATTTGATAACCCTTAAGAATTTCTAATCTCTTTTTAATTTTTTCTATATTAAATTTTGATTTTCTTTTAATGGTAACTTTTCGATGTTCTAAAAAATTAAATAGTATTTCAATAATTCCAATTTGTTTAGGCTCTATACCATCAATTAAAACATTAAAATTACAAGAGTACTTAATTGATAGGTCAGTTAATTTAAAACATAAGCTTATTAATTTTTCAGAATCAATATTTCTGGTCTTTGGTTTTAAGACAATTCTAATATTTTCATCTGACTCATCAACAACATCATCCAAAGGTAATTTTTTATTATTGATGTTATTAGCAAGTTGTTCGATAATCTTAACTTTATTAACTTGATATGGAATTTCAGTAATAATTATTTGATATAAACCATTTTTTAATTCTTCTATTTGGTATTTAGCATTAATATTAAATGATCCCTTGCCATTCTTATAAATTTGCTTTTTTTCATTATTATCTAAAATTATTTCACCACCTGTGGGAAGATCTGGTCCATTAATAATTTTTAAAATTTCAGTAAGTGAGGCTTTATCTTTTTTTATTATTAGTTTTAATGCATCAATTAATTCAACGATATTATGGGGAGGAATGTTTGTGGCCATGCCTACAGCTATTCCCATTGCTCCATTAATTAAAATATTAGGAAGCTGAGATGGCAGTACTACTGGTTCTAAATTTTGACCATCGTAATTATCTTTAAAATCTACAGAATTTTCCTCGATACCATCAAAAAAATAATTTGTATAATCTTGTAATCTTGCCTCGGTGTATCGCATTGCTGCAGGATTATCACCATCAATATTTCCAAAATTGCCCTGACCATCGACTAATGTAATTCTTGTGGAAAAATCCTGAGCCATCCTTACTAAACTATCATAAATAGCTTGATCTCCATGCGGATGAAATTTACCCATCACATCGCCAACAATTCTTGCACATTTTTTATAACTTGAACTTTTGAAAAGTTTTAGCTGATACATTGAATAAATTATTCTGCGATGAACAGGTTTTAATCCGTCCCTCACATCAGGTAATGACCTTGAAACAATAGTTGATATTGCATAAGAAAGATACTTTTCACTAAGTATGGTATCTAATTTAGATTCAATTATTTTGTTCATTCTTTGCTAAAAAACTGATTATATTTTTCTTAAATAAAATATACTGATTTGGCAATTTATGATTTAAATTTGATAAATGATTTTTAATAAAAATAATTTCAAAAATTTTAAAAAAATTATTTAAAGAGTAATAATCGAATGCAATATTTGAATTACTCACAAAAAGATGATGAGGAAAATCAATAGTATAGTTTGAGTAATTTTCTTTAAATTCTAAAGTATCTGTATCAAAATATTTAAATCTATTATTGTTAACATAATCTAATTCGTATCCAATATATTTAAGTAAATCAAATAAGTAGATACAAAAGAAATTTAACCATTTTTTTTTACTAATCATAATTTCTAAAAACTCTTTAGAAATTTTATATATTTGGTTTATTTTCTGTCCTTCAATTATTGAGGCATTAATTAAAGATACAACTGAAAGTAGGCAGCTTAGTTTATATTTATCATTAATAACACTTGATAAATAAGGTTTTGATAATTCAGCTTTTATTGATGGTGGACGATTACCAATATATGTTACATCCAAATTTAAAAAAAAACCAAGTTGCATTATATTTTTCTTATTTTTTGAAAGTCCCCCATATACAATTCCTGAGAATACTTCATCCGTATCTGATAAAAATTTAATTAATAGATCATTATCTTTGAAAACTTTTGAATGTATAAGTATTCCGTTAAATTTTTTTTGCATCTGATAATATTATATTGATATAAAGATGAGTTTTTACATCTAAAATATTAGAAATTTCTTTTTGACTTTTTATTCTAATATCTTTTATTTTTGATCCTTTCCTGCCCAATAATATTTTTTTGTATCTATCATTTTTAATAATAATATCTTGTTTTATTTTTAGCTGTCCATTTTTCAAATATTTAAAAGTTTTATTAGTTACTTCTATATTATATGGAATTTCTTTATGAATTAATGATAGTACTTCATTTCTTGTACATTCATTGGTGATAAAAATATCATCTTTGTCTGTGATTTCATCATCCTTATATAGCCACCTCCCATATTTTGATTTTTGTAAAAGATAATCAATTAAATTTTCAAAACCTAATTTTTTTTTAGCTGATATGTTAAAAAATTTCTCTATATTATATTTTTCTGTAATTAATTTTATATGCTTAAGTAAATTTTCAGCTTTTATTAAATCGGTTTTATTAAAAATAATTGAAATATTCTTTTTTAATTCATAAAGTTTAGGAAAGTCATTTTTTAAATCATTCAATTCAATCCTTTTTGAATCAATTAAATACAAGATAATATCTGATTGATTTAAGCCTTCCCATAAATTTTTCTTCAATTTAGTTTTTTGAGATTTATTATCTCTAAGAAAGCTGATACCAGGTGTATCATATAGAACTAGTTGAGTATTTTTAATATTAACAATACCAATTACAAAATCTTCAGTAGTATTAATTTTTTTGTTTGTTATTGAAATTTTCTCACCAACTAGGTTATTTAATAGAGTTGATTTGCCTGCATTAGTCTTACCGACAAGACTAATTTTTAATATTTTTCTTTTCATTAATTTTTTTTAATGCAATTTCTGCTGCATTTCTCTCTGCATCTCTTATTGAGGAACCTTTTGAATTAATCTTATTTAAATTTACAACTTTAACTGAAACGGTGAATGTGGGTGAGTGAGGTGGCCCTTCTTTTTTGATTAATTTATATTCAGGAAGTTTTTTAAAAAGTTGTTGTGACATTTCTTGTAATAAAGTTTTTGGATCTAAGGTTTTAGAAACTTCAATATCTAGATGTTTTGACCAAAATTTACTTATAAAATCAAATGAAGCATTATATCCTCCATCTAGAAAGATTGCTCCAATTAATGACTCTACTGAATCTGAAAAAATTGAATTTAACATTTTATTATTTTTTTTCTTAAAATTATATTGAAGCACATCTTCTATTTGCAATTCTTGAGAAATTTTAAACAAAAATTTTTTTTGAACTAAATAAGAATATTTTTTAGATAAATCACCTTCATTAAACTTTTTATATTTTGAAAATAATAAATTTGCTATTATTAATCCTAGTACTCGATCACCTAAAAATTCAAATCTTTCAAATTGATTTATTTTAATTTTTTTTTCATTTTCTAAATAGAAACTTGGATGAGTTAAGGATTGAATTAACAATTTGCTGTTTTTAAACCTATAATTTATTTTTTTTTCAAATAGTTTAATTTTTTTACTTTCTATCATTGAATTTTTTGAAAAATTCTTTCATATCTAATTGAGTTAGGCCATTTCCATATCTGTAAAAATCTTGCATTTTCCAAAGAAAAGAAAATAAACTGCGCTTTACCAACTAAATTTTCATAAGGAATGAATCCAACTGTACTTATAAATCTACTATCTTGTGAATTATCTCTATTATCACCCATTACAAAGAAATGATTTTCTGGGACGTTAAATAACTGGGTATTATCCGCTATACCATTGTCTGTAATATCAAGAATAGTGATTTCTTTGTTAAAAAAATATTCATTATACATTCTAACTCTTTTGTTAGTTGTTTTGTTATCTGTATCTATAAAATCATTTAGTTTTTTTCTTAGAATTTCTGATCCATTAATAAAAATAATACCATTTTTAATTTCTATTTTATCACCAGGTAGACCAATAACTCTTTTAATATAATCAGTTCTATTATTTTCAGGAGTTTTAAAAACTACTACATCACCTCTTTCAGGCGTGTTTGAGAATATTTTACCGGGTATTATAGGTATGGAAAATGGAAGAGAGTGTTTTGAAAAACCGTATGAATATTTTGAAACAAAAATAAAGTCTCCTACAAGAAGATTTGGCTTCATTGATCCTGAAGGTATGTTGAACGGTTCAAATATAAATGATCTAATCAATAAAGCTATAAAGATTGCTATAAATATTGATTTTAAATTAGCAAAAAAACTATTTTTTTTACCTTTAGTCATAAATTGTAACATTTGCTATTGCATATTTTTTTTCATCAGAAAGCGATACTTCGATTTTTGTATTCGAAGTTTTATTTATATTTTTTAAAATTTTTTTTGCATTGCCATGAAGTGTAATAAATGGTTTGCCAAATTGGTTGTTTTTGACTTCAATATCTTTCCAAAATACACCTCTAGCCAGACCTGTACCTAAAGCTTTAGCGCAAGCTTCCTTGGCAGCGTATCTTTTTGCATAAGATTCTACCGAATTTAATCTTTTTTCTGATCTTTCTATCTCAGAAATACTAAAACATCTTTTTTTAAATCTATTACCATATTTATCTATTACTTTTCTAATTCTATTAATGTCAATAATATCTATTCCATTGCCAATTATCATATTTAACCTTTTAATCTCTCTAAAGAGGATACTTCTTTTTCCATTCTTAATGCTGCAATTATATTTTGTAAATGATTAGCGTCTCTAACCTCAATGTCTATTATAATCTCAAAAAAATCAGGTTTCCTTACTGAAAAAAGAATATTAGAAATATTTCCATTATTTTTTGCAATAACTGTTGTAACTTTACCAAGACTTCCCGGTTTATTAAATAATACTACAACAATCCTAGCATTTGATATTGTATCTAAATTATTGTCATTATCCCAAGAAATATTTAACCATCTATCAGGTGCATCTTGATATGATGAAAGGGTTTCACAATCAAGTGTATGAACGGCAACACCTATTCCTGCAGTAACTATTCCAACTATACTATCTCCTTTTAAAGGAGAGCAGCAACCCGCGAGATGGTAAGACATTCCAGCTGTCAACCCCTTTAATTTTATAGGATTTTGGATATTTTCATTAAATTTTGAAACTGGAATATAATTATACTCAGGATAAATTTTTTTGATTACAGAAAGTGCTGTAATTTCACCTGATCCGATTAATGCATATAAATCGTTTATTGATTTATATTTATAATCATCCAATATTTTTTGTTCAGTATTTTTATTAAATTCGTAATTTTCTTTTTGAAAATAATTTATTAATATTTCTCTACCAAATATTATATGCTCTTCTCTCTTCTTAAATTTAAAAAATCTTCTTAGTTGTGATTTTACCTTTGTTGTTACTGCAAATCTCTGCCAAAGAGGCGAAGGCTGTGAAGATTCCGAAGTAACAATTTCTATTTGATCGCCATTATTTAAAATTGTTTTTAGTGGTTGCAGCTTATCATTAATTTTAGCTGCTACACATTTATCACCTATCTGACTATGTATTGCATATGCAAAATCTACAGGAGTTGCATTTTTAGGTAATTCTATAAGATCTCCTTTTGGAGTAAATACAAAAATATCATTCTGAAATACTTTTAATTTTGAGTTTTGAATTAATTCATCTTGATTAACTGAAGAATTCATTGAATCTACTAAATCATATACCCACTTATATTCTCTTGCGTCTTTTTCTTTTATTTTTTTCGGATCTTTATATTTCCAATGAGACGCAATACCAAAATCAGCAATTTGATCCATAATGTTTGATCTAAATTGTATTTCAATTTTTTTATTTTTTGGTCCCATTACTGAAGTATGAAGAGCTCTGTACCCATTTGATTTTGGTGCAGAAATAAAATCTTTAAATCGACCCTGAATATAGGGATATTGCCTATGGATAATTCCTAAGCATCTGTAACATTCTCTAGTTGAATTAGTAATAACTCTAAAAGCCATAATATCAGAAAGTTGATCGAAAGAAATATTTTTATTTTTAATCTTATTCCATATTGAATATGGAGACTTAATCCTACCTTCTACCTTACAGAATAAATCTTCTTGAAAAAAAATTTTTTTTAACTCATATCTTATTCCATCAACAATATTGTCATCCTTTGATTTTAAATATTCCAATCTTTCTATTATTGTTTTTTTTGCATCAGGATTTATTATTTCAAATGAAATATCTTCTAATTCATCTTGCCATTCCTTCATTCCTAATCTTTGAGCTAAGGGGGCAAATACTTCAAGTGTTTCTAATGCTATTTTAGTTTTTTTATTTTCGTCTTTAATAAATTGAATTGTTCTCATATTGTGTAATCTATCAGCTAACTTTACTAAAATTACTCTTAAATCTTTTGTTGTTGCTAAAATTAATTTTTTATAATTCTCTCCAAACTTTTGATTGTTGACCTTTAAAGAATATTTATTTATTTTTGTTAACCCATCTACAAGCTCTACAATTTCTTTTCCAAAATTTTTATTAATCTCTTCTATATTTAAACTTGTATCTTCTAAAGTATCATGAAGTAAGCCTGCTACTATTGAGTCAGCATCTAATTTTATTGATGTCAGAATTTTCGCTACTTCTAGTGGGTGAGTTATAAAAGGATCTCCAGATTTTCTTAGCTGATTACTGTGAGCTTGTTCACTCAATTTAAGCGCATGTCTTACTTTATCTTTTTCTTCATTAGTAAGATACGAAGTAATTAATTCTATCTCTTTATGAATTTTATAAGTCATAAATAATATTTAAATTATTTATTTTTATTATAGTTTAGTTTTATTATATATCCTGCACTTTCTCATCATCTGATGAGTTTTCTAAATTATCTTGCGCAGTTTCAATATTAGTGTTTTCTGAGTGATTATTAGGATCTTCATTATTTTCTTGAATTTCGGAGCTATTTAATTCGTTATCACCAGCTTCACTTTCATCACTATTATCTTCTATTTCACTTATTTCTTCATCTTCACTAAATGTATTAGTTTGATATTCTTCAATTAAATCATTTTTTAGTTGTTCTGTTGTAAGAGTTTCTTCTGCTATTTCCCTAAGTGCAATAACGGTATTTTTATCATTATCAATCTCTACAGTTGGATTTTCACCAGAATATAATTTTCTGGCTCTATTTGAAGCTACCAAAACTAACTCAAACCTACTTGGAAATTTATCAATACAATCTTCAACTGTTATTCTTGCCATAATGGGCTTATAGTTATGAATTTTTAAAAGTAAATAGTTAATTATTTTTAAGCAATCTTTGCTTTTTAATATTCCAATCTCTTTGTTTTATTGACTCTCTTTTATCAATTTTCTTCTTACCTTTAGCAATTCCACATGATAATTTTGCGAAACCCTTATCTGAAAAATATAAAGAAAGTGGAATTATTGTAAATCCACCTTGTTTAATAGAACCTGATATTTTATCAAATTCTCTTTTTGTAACTAATAATTTTCTTTTTCTAGTTGGATCATAGTTGTTCTCATTTGAATTTTGATATTTTTTTATAAAAGAATTTGAAAGCCATAGTTCACCATTTTGTTCTATAATATATGAACCTCTTATAGAGCCTGTATTTATTCGTAAAGATTTAACCTCTGATCCAGTTAACACAATACCAGCTTCAATTTTATTTGATATTGTAAAGTTATAATTAGCCCTATTGTTTGCGGCTATAATTTTCATTTATAGTAGTTGTAATTCTTGAAGGCAATTTTTGACTGCTTTTTTTGTATCATCTTTAATTTGTGTTAAGGGCAATCTTGTTTTTTCATTACATAAGCCCAACAATGAAGCTGCATATTTAACTGGTCCAGGACTTGATTCTATAAATAAAGCATTGTGCAAAGATGATAATTTTAGATTAATTTCTTGAGCTTTGGAAATATTAGACTCTTGCCAAGCAATATGCATTTCTGAACACAATTTTGGTGCTACATTAGCAGTAACTGATATACATCCATGACCTTCTTGTGCTAAATATGCTAATGCTGTCCCATCTTCTCCAGAAAGAAAACAAAATTCATTTTGCATTTTTTTTCTAGTAAGTAATGGTCTAAATAAATCATTTGTTGCATCCTTAACCCCAATAATATTTTTAATTTTTGATAATTCGATCATTGTTTCAATAGACATATCAACGATTGATCTACCAGGTATATTATAAATAATTATCGGAATATTAGTTTTTTCAGCTATAACTCTAAAATGCTCATATAAACCTGATTGAGTTGGTTTATTATAATATGGTGTTACAATTAAAGCAGCATCTGCTCCAGAATTTTCAGCATGTTCAGTATATTCTATAGCTTCTAAAGTATTGTTTGAACCGGTACCAGCTATAACAGGAATTCTTTTATCTGTAACTCTAATCGTTTCTTCAATTATTTTTTTATGTTCGTCATGCGATAAAGTTGGTGATTCCCCAGTTGTTCCGCAAGGAACTAGTCCATGAGATCCATTATCAATTAAATGAGTTAAAACTTTTGTTAACGAGTCATAATCAACTTTGTCTTCAGAAAATGGAGTAATAACTGCTGGTATACTTCCTCTAAACATTTCTATATGGCGGAGAGAGAGGGATTCGAACCCTCGGAAGGAATTACTTCCTTCGCAGGTTTAGCAAACCTGTGGTTTAAGCCACTCACCCATCTCTCCTGTTGTTTCTTCATTGTTCGTAATTATGTGTAATATCGAAATAATCAAACTAACTCAACAATATTAGATCAAAAATTGACAATATTATTATTTTTTTAAATTCTTTTGATGATATTTATGAATTTATTTTCATTTTTATTCCATCATATTGATACAATACTCTTAATATAGATAGTGTAAAGTGAACTTTAAGAGTAGTAAATTAATTACACTTTTTTTAACACAATAGAGATAAATGAGGAAATATAATATCCTTTAATTAAATTTAATAAAAAATTTTTTTTAATTTTATCAATATATTTATAATTCATATATTTAATAACAAAGTTATCTTTAGTAAGCCTTTTTATTTCACTCCTTGAAATAGGATGATGTGTCACCATTGGCTTGGTAAAGAATTCTTTTTGGTAAAGTATTTTTTTTAATGTATAGTGTTTTCTAACTAGTGCATTTGTAGGTTCAGAAAGAAAAATTGATGAACTATGATTTAATAAATTATTTATTTTTTTAAAGAATTCTTTTCTATCATTTATATGATGAAGAGTGTTTAAAATAATTATTGAGTCGTACTTTTCTTTGATTAAATTTAAATCATTATTATAAAAATTTACATTAATACTAGTTTTAATTTCAGAGATTTCTTTTTCTAATATCTTTATATCTTGAGAAACATCAAAAAAATCAATCACTTCAACAAATTTTTTATCAAATAATAATTTTGAGAAATAACCTCGACCACTTCCAATTTCTAAAATTTTTTTAGGTTTGTACATATTTAAATAATTATTTAATTCAAATCCTTCAAATTGATCTAATCTATTAGAGTAAGACTTAAAAGTACCTATATTTTTTTCAGCAGCAGTCGTATGTCCAAAGTTCCACATAAAATCATTTTTAGATAAACTTTTTCTCTGAATTTCATTTAAGCTATCCCAATTTTTATCCATATCTCTCAAAGCAAAAAGAGCTCTAAAAATTTTTTTGTTCGAAATCTGTAAAAATTTATTCTTTATCATTTTAAATATTTTTTTTATATATCCATTTACCTTGCAATTCTTATAACAATTTTAGGAAAATTTAACTATTAAAATAAATCATTATATATGTACGATAAACTTAATAAAATTTAACTTTTGGTAAACCCATAGTGGGTCAAAAGTTTTTTTAAATGCATAAAATTATACTTATTTTAATTAATAAGTTTTTTTTAAATAAATCTAATTCTTTCTAAAAACCAATATAAACCAATAATAGATATTAATATAGAAGATGGAACTTGAAAAAAGTTTCTATAATTTTTATTTTTTGCAAAGTTTAAAGCAACTAATACATATAGAACCAATACTATAGATATTTGAGCAACTTCAATACCTAGATTAAACGAGATGAGATTTACAAATAAATCACTACTCTTATAACCTATATCACTCAAAACTAATGCAAATCCTAGACCATGAAGTAATCCAAAAAATAAGATTACAACATATCGTAAATATTCTTTTATATATTTTTTAAAAATATTTTCTAATCCAATATAAACTATAGAAAGTGCAATAATAGGTTCAACAATTTGAGGATTAATTCTCATTAAAGATAAAGAAACAAATATAAGTGTAATTGAATGAGCAATAGTAAAGATCGTTATTTGAGAAATTAATTTTTTTAAAGATGATGAAAATAAAAAAAGTCCAAATATGAACAAAATATGATCTAATCCTTTTGGAATTATATGTTGAATTCCTAGTACAAAAAATTTTGCGAAGCTATTAAATGTTTGACTAAAATTATTTTCCTTAAATGAAAATTTATTTGATTCAATTCCTGATTGCAAATATTCTGTAACTAAATCATCTTCTAATTTGTTATTATTATTCTCTCTTAAAATAATTGGGCCATAGTTTTTTACCCACCTAAATGTGAATTGTTCAGAATTTTCATCCAATAAAACTCTAAAATAAACATTTGTATCTCTAGTTATTTCAAAATTTTTTATATTTTCAACTTCAGTTTTAATTAAATTTATTTTCTTTGTTTCATTATTAATTTTAATATCAATATTTGAACTTATTTCACTCCAAGAATTTTGAAACATTTCTTCAAGGTCTTTTTTGCTTAAAAGTCTAAATTTATCGTAAATTTCACTTAGTGATGAAGAGTCTGTATTAGAAACAGTAGATGCATCAATATTAGATAAAATCAATTCAGCATTTAATCTTATTTTAAAATTCAAATAACTTTCATCATAAGTAAAATCTGCAATAGATGGCTTGATTTCATGACTAATAGAAGATGATGAAAATAAATTTACAAAAACAGTAAGAATTAAAAATAGATATAATTTTATAATTTTAATATAAGAGAACATAATGAAATTTTATATAAAAAGGTTAATATTTATAATTATTCTAAGTTCAATATCAAAAATCTCTTTAAGTCATGAATTTTGGATTGATCCAATAAATTATCACTTATCAGATAATGAAAAAGCTATGGCAAATATATTTATAGGGGAAAATTTTGAAGGTTCACCAATTCCATTTACTAAAGAATATTTTAAAATTGCATTCTTGCATACTGAAGAAAATAAATTAAAAATTAAAGGTAGATTAGGCGATATTCCTGCTCTTAATATCAAAA
>CACBMH010000003.1 GCA_902539825.1 uncultured Alphaproteobacteria bacterium | reverse complement strand
ATTTCACCATTAAGTGTGCTAACTAAAGAACGATATGATTTTGGTATTCTTACAAAATCTTTTTTTGTAGTAACCAATACAGATTTTGTAAGATTAGCATTTTCTGCAAGATTTAACATATCATTTTCATCAAATATATGATGATCTGGATAGCTAATTTTTTTTTCTAAAATAGCGCCTTGTTCAGTTAGTGAATTATAAAATTTTTCAGGATAAGCAATGCCTGCAAAAGCTGTCACTTTTTGATTTTTATAAATTTTATTATCTGAACTAATTTGAAACTTAGCATGAATAATTGGAACAGTACTAGGTATTTTATCTTTAACATCTTGAGCAATTTCACCAATTACAATTACTAAATTTGCTCTAGAAATACCTCTAGATATGCTTTCTCTAAGAGGTCCAGATGGAATTACTCGTTTATTTCCAAATCCTTGTTCACCATTAATTACTATAATTGAAAAATCTTTCTGCAGAGCTGGATTTTGAAAGCCATCATCCATAATTATGCAGTCAGCACCTTTTTCCTTAGCTAAGAAAAAGGATCTATTTCTATCTTGTCCAATCCAGGTTGGTGCAACTTCAGCTAATAATAAAGACTCATCCCCAACACTTTTTGCTGAATGCCACTCTTTAACAAGAACATTAGATGTTTCAACTCCTCCATAACCCCTTGAAACAAAGTGAGGATTGTATCCATTAAGTTTTAATAAATTTCCAATTTTTAATGCAACAGGTGTTTTACCAGCACCTCCCACCACTATATTACCAATACAAATCACAGGAATTGCAGAAGATGTTTTTCTGCTTACAAAATTTCTTATTTTTGTTCCAAATCTAAATAGTAATGAGAGTGGGTATAAAGAATTAGATAAATATGTATCATTTTTTTTATACCAAAATTTAGGAGCTTTAAGCATTTTAATTTATGTACTTTTCGATGTCTTTGAAAAGCGTTTCTTTTTCAAAGAAAGATCTATTAGAAAACTTAAGTGCATTTGCTTGAATTTTTTTTATTTTCAAATTATCATTTAGTAATTCTTTCATCTTTAAATCAATATCTTCAAACTTATTTACCATTATACATGATTTCGCTTTTACCATATCTTCATAAATATTAGTCCAATTATCAACATAATTACCACTAATAATAGCACATCCATAACTTGCGGGCTCTATTGGATTATGTCCGCCAATATTTTTTAAAAAAGAACCACCTAAAATAACTAAATTACTAATTTTAAAATATCGATCTAAATTTCCAAAACTATCAATTATTACGATATTATTTTTTTCAAATTCTTTTTTAGATTCTAAAGAAATATTAAATCCTTCTTTATTTAATTCTTGCTTAATTGTACTAATTCTTTCTGGATGTCTTGGTGCAAGATAAATTTTTAAATTAAATTCGCGTATTGTTTTTTTAATACATTTAATTATCTCTTTTTCCTCATTAGAATGAGTACTTGCAATCATGATTGTTTTCGATTGATCTTTATTTATTGAAGAATTGTTTTTGTTATTAGCTAATTTTAGATTTCCAAGATAGTCAATTTGTAAGTTTGTTAATTCTTGAATTCTTTTTTTGTCGTCTTTGCTTTGCGCAAAAATTTTATTAAAACTCTTTAATGAATTTCTGTAGAAATTTTTTGTACTTTTCCATTTTTTAAAAGATTTTGGAGAAATTCTTGCATTTAAATATAAACAATTGATATTTTTGACTCTAATTTTTTTAAGCATATTTGGCCAAATATCTGACTCTATCCATAGAATTAGATTTGGTTTCCAAAAGTTTAAAAATCTTGAACACCACAGAGGCACATCAAATGGAATGTACTGATGGATAATTTTATTTTTATAAAACTCCTCAATATATTCTGCTGATGATTTTGTTGTTGTAGTAACTAAAATATCAAATACTTTATGATATCGCTCTATAATTAAATCTGAAGATTTAAATTCGCCAATACTTGCAGCATGTATCCATAAAGTTTTTTTCTCAGTATTTTTTTTTACTGTTGGTTTTCCAAACCTTTCAATAAATCTTAGCCTATCCTCTTTTTTTCTATAAATACGAATAAATATATTAAAAATAATTAATGGTATGAGAAGAGTACTGAGTACTTGATATATTCTAAACATTTAGATTTTTTTCTGCTGATTCCATGCAATCATTAATTTTTTCTTCCAAGAAATTCTTATATCTATCTAAATCATCATCTTTAGTAGAAGAAGGAATAATAATTGGCTCACCCCAGACAAATCTACATTTTGAAAATGGATATGTTATTAAAAATGAGTCCCAAGATTTAAGTTTAAGATTTTTATTTGAGGCAAAACCAAGTGGTATTATTGGGACTTGAGAATGAATTGCAATTTTTATAATTCCTTCTGAGACTTTCTTATTTGGTCCTCTTGGTCCATCAGGAGTAATACCAATATAATTTCTATCTTTTAAAATTTTAAATACTTTCCTTAGTGAAGGTGATTTATTTTTTGACATTATAGAAACATTTTTTAAATTAAAATGACCTGCAATATATGCACCAAATCGACCATCACTATGACTAGATGCTAACATATTTAAAACAGCTTTACTTTTCCATACATGTCCTATCATCATCAATTGACCATGCCAAAATGCTAAAATAAAAGGTTTATTCTCTCTCCACAATTTTTCTGGTAACTCAGAGTTTATAATCTGTATTTTAGAGGTGTAACATACAAATAAGATATATAGGTAACCTATAAATGCAAAAATTTTTTGAGATATAGAAAATTTAAAAATTTTTTTTTTAAAACTCATTTTCCAACTGTTCTCTTAGTTGTAATTTTTTATAAATCGTTGATTTAGAAATTAACTCTTCATGTTTTCCTTGACTTTCAATTTTGCCTTTATCTAAAACGTAGATAATGTCTGCGTCTTCTATTGTGCTTAATCTATGTGCAATTATTAATTTGGTTTTATTATTCATCAGACTATTTATTGTTTCATGAATTTTATTTTCAGTTATGTTATCTAAAGAAGATGTAGCTTCATCCATAATTAAAAGTGGCGCATCTTTTATTAGAGCTCGGGCAATAGCAATTCTTTGTCGCTGTCCACCTGATAATTTTACGCCGTTTTCTCCAATAACAGTGTCTAGTTTTTGATCCAATTCTTCTGAAAAACTACTCACCCCAGCATTTTTAGCGACTAAACTAATCTCTTCATCAGTTGCTTTAAGGTTTCCATATTTAATATTGTTAAAAATACTTTCATTAAATAAAATTGTTTCTTGAGTTACTATTGCAACACTGTTTCTTACATCTGTCAGATCTAATCCTTTTATATCTTTAGAATTAATTAATATAGAACCTGAATAATTATCATATAATCGCAAAATTATATTTGCTATCGTTGATTTACCAGATCCAGATAAGCCAACTAACGCAACTTTTTTTCCTTTTGGTATTCTTAAACTTATTTTATCAAGTACTGTATTATCGTTATATGCAAATGAAACATCTTTAAAAACAATGTCTCCATCTAGATCTATAGTTTTTTTTGGAGAAATATTTTCCATATTTTTTTCGCTTGTATCTAAAAGTTTAAATATTCTCTCAGCTCCAGCTAGGCCTTCCTGGACACTAATATTTAGATTTCCAAGTGCCTTTACTGGTTGATAAGCCAGAAGAAGACTTACTAAAAAACTCATAAATTGACCTGTTGTCATACTTTCGTTTAAGACAAAAACACCCCCAGCATAAATTGAGAGTGCTACAGCTAAACTTCCAATAAATTCCATTAAAGGGCTTAAGCGATTGCTAATAAAAGCAGATTTTGTAAAATATTTTTGAATGAAACTAATTGTTTCAAAAGCTCTTTGTTTTTCATAGTTTTCTCTTGAGTATGCTTTTACTTGTCTAATACCTTTAATGCTCTCAGCTAACACATTGGAAAAAACTGCAATTTCGTTTTGAATAGTGTAAGTAATTTTTCTTATACTCTTCCCAATTTTTCTTATGGGCCAGATTGCTAAAGGAAATGCAAAAAAAGCAAAAAGAGTTAGGGTCCAACTTTGGTAAAACATATTACCTAGTAAAAAAAT
The DNA here is from genome assembly GCA_902539825.1 of uncultured Alphaproteobacteria bacterium. Classification (GTDB taxonomy): domain Bacteria; phylum Pseudomonadota; class Alphaproteobacteria; order HIMB59; genus CACPNW01. The sequence goes on along the minus strand of CACBMH010000003.1, from coordinate 67,054 downwards.
AATAACTAAAACATCTTTTATAATTCCTGTTACAGATTTAACTATTGCAAGTCTTAAGTAGTAAGTATCATTGATGAGTCTTGAAATTAAATTACCTGACTTAGAGTCATTATAAAATTTCATATTCAAATACATGAGTTTTTCAAACATCTGAGTTTGAAGTTTTGCAATAATAGAATGTGCAACTTTACTCATTTGATAAGAGTGAGTATATGTTGCCAATCCTTTACAGAGGGTCACTATAATTATTGCAATTGGAATTAAAAATAACATTTCTTTATTACCTTTGATTAACACTTCATCAAGCGCAGGTCTTACTAACCAAGCATGTAAACCTGTTGCTGCTGCTGAGATAACCATCATCAATAAAGCTAATATTATTTTGAGTTTATGACTCATTAAATAATGAAAAACTATTCTTGAAGTAACTGACTGTTTTTTATCTGAAGACATTAAAAAGTATGTAAAAGTAAAAATAACATAATTGCAAAAATATTATTTTGTCTGAAATAATAATTTGAACTTAACGGAGATGTTATATCCCATTTCTGAATTGCTATATACGTACAAATTGCGATAGTGGCTATAATAATTGAACTAAGTAAAAAATTTGAGGAATTCCATACGAAATAAGACAATATAATTAAGATAACAAGATAGCATGTTTGAACAAATCTTTTACCATTTTTATCAAAATAAACTGCAGTAGATTTGATTTTATTTAAAACATCATCTGACCTATCTTGGTAGGCATAAATCGTATCATATGCTAACGTCCAAAAAATACATACAAAATACAATAAAAGAAAATCAAATGTAATTCGTGTATTAAATTGGACTGAAACAATTAGCACACCCCAACTAAAAATAATTCCAAGTAATAATTGTGGGAAGAAAGTTATTCTTTTCATAAAAGGATATAAAATAACAAATGGCACACTTAACAAACCTAATACAATTGATTTAGAATTAAACTCGAGAAGAATGAAAAAACTAATTACCAATAATATTATTAATAATAATATTGCTTCAGTTATAGAAATCTTTTTTGATGCTAAAGGTCTAAATTTAGTACGTGTAACTTTTTGATCAAAATCAATATCAATGATGTCATTAATTATACAACCTGCACTTCTCATTAAAAAAGAACCAATTAAAAAAAGTAAATACCATAATAATAATTTGGAAGTTTCTATCTTTAGTAACGCTAAACCAAACCAGCAAGGCCACATTAATAGAAGGAAGCCAATAGGTTTGTTAAGTCTGATTAACTCGGAGTAATCAAATACTTTTTTTACAACTAAGTTATCCCACATATATGAATATAATGTTATAATTCTAAACTATTGTAATGAAAATGTCTAAAACACGATTATTTGTCTCAAAAAAATTATCAGCCAATATTTTAATTTATATAAAAAATAAGCAGCATCACTTTTTAAAAAATGTTCTTAGAATCAAAAAAGAAGATAGCATTAATTTGTTTGATGGTTTTACAGGTGAATGGTTATCTAAAGTAATCTCAATCAATAGAGACAATATTGTTTTACAAATACAAAATAAATTGAGAGATATTCCTCAGGAAACTGATTTATGGTTAATATTTGCTCCAATTAAATCTTATAGAATGAATATTACTATTCAAAAAGCTACCGAGCTTGGCATCTCTAGATTTATTCCAATTTTGACAGAATATACAAATCAATCAAAAATAAATTTTAAAAATTTTGAATTAAATATGATTGAAGCGTCAGAACAATCTGAGAGATTGTCTATTCCAACTTTAGATAAAACAATTAAACTAGATGATTTAGTTAACAATTTTCCATCTGATAGAGGTTTAGTTTTTTGTGATGAAGGAAATGAAAATTTACCAACTATTTACAATGCTTTAATTAATGAAACAAAAAAATACAAAAAATGGTCTGTCATTATTGGACCTGAAGGTGGTTTTTCTGAAAAGGAACGAAAAACCATCTCTTCTATGTCTTCATGTATATCTGTATCTCTAGGAAAAAGAATTTTACGCTCAGACACTGCAACAACAGCTGCAATTTTTTCTATTCAATCGGTCATTGAATAAATCATAATGAGCGACAACCTGTCCTAGAATTTTGCCTCTAAATCACTGGTTAATTTACTGAATAATTTATTTATTAGTGTATACAATAACTAATTAAGATGCGCATTTTATCCTTTATAACTGCTACATTTATGACTTTTGCTGCTTCAGCAAATGGTATTTCCGATTGGCAGTTAGGTTTTCAAACACCTGCAAGTGATGTTATGAGAAATGTTTATGATCTTCATAATTTTGTATTAATCATGATGACTGCAATTACGATATTTGTTCTGTTTCTAATCTTTTATGTTGTATTTAGATTTAGAAGAAAAGTAAATCCAGTTGCTTCTAAAACTACTCATAACACATTTATAGAAATACTCTGGACTGGGATTCCAGTAATAATATTAATTTTTATGGCTATCCCATCTTTTAAGTTAGTATATCAGCAAGATGTAATACCTGAAACAGATATGACAATTAAAGTCATAGGCCATCAGTGGTACTGGGAGTATCAATACCCAGAACATGATGACATTTCTTTTGAGAGTTACATGACACCTGATGAAGAATTAGAACCAGGTGATATAAGATTATTAACAGTAGATAACCACCTAGTTTTACCAGCAAATAAAAATATTCACGTATTAGTTACTGCTGGTGATGTGCTTCATAGTTTTGCTATGCCTTCATTAGGTGTAAAAAAAGATGCGGTTCCTGGAAGACTTAATGAAACATGGTTCAATATAGACGAGCCAGGAATATATAGAGGTCAATGTTCTGAATTATGTGGAACAGGTCATGGTTACATGCCCATTGTCATAGAGGCACTTAATGAAAAAGATTTTAATAATTGGATAATTGAACAAAAAAATAAGTTAGCATTAGCAAACGAAATAACAACTAAAGAGAATACAATAGAATAGGAGAGAAATGAGTTACGCAGATTCAGCAAGTCACGACCATCATGATCATAAACCAGGTTTTATAAAAAGATGGTTTTTTTCTACCAACCATAAAGATATTGGAACTCTTTATATAATATTCGCCATACTAGCTGGTTTAGTTGGAGGTTTCTTTTCATTATTAATGAGAGCTGAATTAGCTGCCCCAGGCTTAGATGTTGTTGCTGATGGTCAAGTTTGGAACGTAATTATTACTGCTCATGGTTTGTTAATGGTATTTTTTGTTGTAATGCCGGCATTAATTGGAGGCTTTGGAAACTGGTTTGTCCCATTAATGATTGGTGCGCCTGATATGGCTTTTCCAAGAATGAATAATTTTAGTTTTTGGATACTTGTCCCTGCTCTAGTATTATTAGTTGTTTCAGCAACAATAGGAACTGGTGCTGGAACTGGGTGGACAATTTATCCTCCACTCTCAAATAAACTCGGACACGCAGGACCTTCCGTTGATATGGCAATTTTTGCTCTTCATTTAGCAGGTGCTTCTTCAATCCTAGGTGCAGTTAATTTTATAACAACAATACTTAATATGAGAACGCCTGGAATGACTCTGCATAAGATGCCTCTTTTTGTATGGGCCATGTTAATTACAGCTTTCTTACTTTTATTAGCTGTTCCAGTTTTAGCTGGAGCAATTACAATGCTTCTAACTGATAGAAACTTTGGCACAACATTCTTCAATCCTGCAGGTGGTGGAGATCCAGTTCTTTTCCAACACTTATTTTGGTTCTTTGGTCATCCTGAAGTTTACATCATGATATTACCAGCTTTTGGGATTGTAAGTCAGGTCATCTCTACTTTTTCAAGAAAGCCAGTATTTGGATATCTAGGAATGGTGTATGCTATGATATCTATTGGGTTTATAGGCTTTATTGTTTGGGCTCATCACATGTTCACAGTTGGTATGAGTGCTGATTTAAGAGCATATTTTATGCTAGCTACAATTATTATTGCTGTTCCAACTGGTATAAAAATCTTTAGTTGGATTGCAACTATGTGGGGTGGATCACTTACATTTGAAACTCCAATGTTGTTTGCAATTGGTTTTGTTTTCTTATTTACACTCGGTGGTGTAACAGGTGTTATTTTGGCCAATGCTGGAATAGATACAGTAATGCATGATACGTACTATGTTGTTGCACACTTCCATTATGTTCTGAGTATGGGTGCTATGTTTGGAATTTTTGCAGGCATTTACTATTGGTTTGGAAAAATGTCTGGAAGAAAATATAATGAATTCTTAGGTAAACTTCATTTTTGGTTATTTTTTATTGGAGTAAATGTAACATTCTTCCCTCAACATTTTCTAGGACTTGCTGGCATGCCTAGAAGAATTCCTGATTATCCAGATGCTTATGCAGGATGGAATCTTGTATCAACTTATGGTTCTTACATCTCTTTTGCTGCCACTTTGATATTTCTTTTTGCAATTGTGTATGCTTTACTTTATGGAAAGAAAGAAGTTGCAAATCCTTGGGGAGAGGGAGCTGACACTCTTGAATGGACACTGTCTTCACCTCCACCATTCCATCAGTTTGAGACTTTACCTAAATTCAAAGGATAAGTTTAGTGGATACCAAATCCTTAGAAGCTGGTTATAGCAATAATTTTCTTTTAAGAAAATTCAAAGGTTATTACGAACTAATGAAACCAAGAGTTATGTCATTGGTTATCTTTACAGCATTTGTTGGAATGTTTTTGGCACCAGGGCAGATAACATTTCTAAACAGTTTTCTAGTAATTGTTGCTATTGCTTTAGGAGCTGGCTCTTCAGCATCAATTAATATGTGGTTTGATGAAGACATTGATAAAACTATGGAAAGAACAAAACTAAGACCAATTCCACTTGGAATAGTTTCAAAAAATGAGGCACTAGTTGTAGGGATATTAACAGGGACTATCTCTCTAATTTTGATGCAATGGTTCTCAAATTCATTAGCAACAAGTTTACTTCTTTTTACAATTCTTTTTTATATATTTATCTATACATTTTGGCTTAAACGAACAACTTCTTTAAATATAGTTATTGGAGGAGCAGCAGGAGCAATTCCTCCAATTATTGGATGGACTGCAGTTGTTCCTGAATTAAATTTCTTACCAATTAGTTTATTTATAATTATATTTTTTTGGACCCCTCCTCATTTTTGGGCCTTATCAGTATATAGATATAATGATTATAAAAATGCTAATGTGCCTATGTTACCAAACGTAAGTAGTATTGATGATACAAAAAAACAGATTGTTTATTATGCTGTAATATTAATTTTATCGAGTTATCTTCCATACTTAGATAGTAAAGTTGGAATAATATACTTAACTATTGTTACTATATTAAATTTATTATTATTTAATAGTTCGCTAAAGTTAAAAAAATCTAAAGAAAAAAAATCAATTCCAAATTCTGAAGGGTTAAAATTTTTTGCTATCTCAATTCTTTATTTATTCAGTTTATTTTCAGCATTGTTGATTGACCATGTGGTGCTAAGATGAAAAATAGAAGAAGAAAAAATATTATCACTTTAATTATTCTACTTTGTATTGTTGCATTTTTTTATTTGTGGACTCTATTTAAGGCTAATATTTTTGGAGTATAATGACAAATACTAGAACAGCTTTAGGATTATCATTAATTGTTTTAACAATGATAACTTTAGTTGCTTTTTCGGTACCCTTATATGACTTATTTTGTCGAGTTACTGGTTATGGTGGTAAGACAAGTACATCTGAGTTCCTTTCATCATCAATTTTAGAAAGAGATATTAATCTTAAATTTAATGCTGATGTTAATGATAGTATAAATTGGACTTTTACTGCACCAGAAAATATTAAATTTAAAGTCGGTGAAAATAAAATTGTTAATTATAAAGCTACTAATCAATCTGACGTAGAAACAATCGGAACTGCGACATTTAATGTTCTACCAGAAAAGGTCGGACCTTATTTTATTAAAACACAGTGTTTCTGTTTCGAAAAGCAGGCTTTGAAACCTGGAGAAACAGTTGAAATGCCTGTTGTGTTTTATATAGACCCTTCAATTAACGAAGATCCAACAATGAAAGATGTTGAAGAGATAACGTTGTCATATACCTTTTTTAAATATATAGAATAATCAATGGCTAATAAATCAACAACAGGGCAGAAACATCCATATCATCTAGTTGATCCAAGCCCTCTTCCATTCTTATCATCAATAGCTGGTCTTGCAATGGCTGCTGGTCTTGTATTTTATATGCATTATGGAACCTCTTGGCTTTTAATTCTTGGAACTATCGGTTTGTTGACTATTATGTTCCTTTGGTGGAGAGATGTAATTAAAGAATCAACTTTTCAAAAAGTTCACACACCTGTTGTAGAACTTGGATTAAGATATGGAATGGCACTTTTTATTGCATCAGAAGTAATGTTCTTTGTTGCTTTCTTTTGGGCTTTCTTTGATGCAAGTTTAACACCTAAATTACCTATAGAGGAATTCTCAGAAACTTTTGACAGCAATGGCGCTGTTGGAATTTGGCCACCAGAGGGTATTAAAACTTTTGATCCGCTTGATGTTCCTTTTTTAAATACATTAATATTGTTAATGTCAGGTACTACTTGTACATGGGCTCACCATGCTGTTAGAGAAGGTCATAGAGATCAAGCCATTCAGGCGTTATGGTGTACTGTCGGTCTCGGAATTTTCTTCTCATTTATGCAGGGTGTAGAATATTACGAGGCAGCTCATCATTATTTTAGTTTTACTGATGGAATATACCCGTCAGTATTTTACATGGCTACTGGTTTTCATGGATTCCATGTAATGGTTGGAACGGCATTCTTAGCTGTTTGTTTGTATCGTGTTTATAAAAATCATTTTACTCCAGATAGGCATTTTGGTTTAGAAGCTGCGGCATGGTACTGGCACTTTGTTGATGTGGTTTGGCTGTTCTTGTTTGTCTGCGTTTATGTTTGGGGTGCATAAATTAAAAACTTTCCAATAAAATTTTTTTTATTTAGTTTATTTTGTATTGCGCTGACAATATTTTTAGGAACTTGGCAATTACAAAGACTAGAATGGAAAGAAAAAATTATAGCAGAATTTAATGAACTAAAGGATCAAAAACCACTTTCACTTTCAATGGGAAAAATGAAGTATCCAAACATTGATGAGTTTACTAAAGTTATCACTTTAGGAACTGTTGACAGAAGTAAAAAAATTTTTTTCCCTGCTAAAACATTGAATGGGATTTCTGGTGTTAGAATAGCTAGCTTACTGTCAGATAATCATGGTAATAATTATTTAATCGATGAAGGTTGGTTTGAGCAAAGTAGATATGATTATTTTAAAGATAATAATGAAATAATTTATGCTGAAATTCTAGGATACATCAGATATCCAACTCAAAAAAAGATGTTTACTCCCGAGAATTCTATCTCTTCAAATGAATGGTATTATTATGATTTGGAGCAAATTCAAACTTTCTTAAATGTTAAGATCAATCAGAAATTTTTTATTAAAAATATGAGCAATTATGCAGAGAATTTCTTATTACCATCATCTCAAAATCATAATTTTTCAAATAATCATTTGCAGTATGCAATTACATGGTTTTTGATGAGTTTTTCTTTTTTGATTATTTTTATAATTTATTTATTTAGGAAGAAAAAATGAAAACATATTTAAAACTTAAAGAGATCTTTAATGAAGCTTCACTGACATCAGATATTGCAGGTATTTTACACTGGGATATGGCAACAATGATGCCGAGTAGCTCGAGAGATCAAAGATCAGATCAATTAGCCTATTTATCAAAACTTAGTCATAGTAAAATTTCATCTTCTGAAGTTGGTGATTTAATTGAAGACTCAAAGAATCTTAATCTAAATAACAGTGATCAGAAAAACTTAAATGAAATGGATAGAGAATATAAATTAGCTTCTGCTATTCCAACGGAGCTTGTAGAAAAAATTTCAAAATCTTCAGCTAAATGTGAAGGTGTTTGGCAAGAGGCTAGGGAAAAGTCAGATTTTAATTTAGTAAAAAACGATTTAGAAGAACTTATAAATTTAACAAAAGAAGAAGCAAATATTCTAGGGGAAACTTTTAAAGTCTCTCCTTATGAAGCACTAATAAATAAATTTGAACCTTCTTCAGAAGAAAATAAAATATCTGAAGTATTTGGTGATTTACAAAAATTTCTTACACCACTTATTGATAAAATTATTGATAAGCAAAAAAAAGAAGAAACATTTCAATTTGAAACAAGTATTGATGAAGAAAAGCAGAAAAATATTTCTGAATATATAATGAAACAAATAGGTTTTGATTTTACAAGAGGAAGACTTGATAAAAGTGTTCACCCTTTTTGTGGAGGATCTACAAATGATGTTAGAATTACAACTAGATATAATAATGAAAATCCATTTTCATCTTTAGATGGTGTTATGCATGAAACTGGACATGCATTATATGAGTTAAACCTACCAAAAGATTGGATGCATCAGCCAGCAGGTAAATCTAGAGGGATGGCCATGCATGAAAGTCAATCACTATTAATTGAAATGCAAATCACTAGATCTTTAGCTTTTAAAAAATTTTTATCTAATACTTTAAATAAAAAATTTAATATTAAAGACAAAGCTACAAATCCAGACAATCTTTACAAATTAGGTACTCGAGTAAATAAATCTTTTATAAGAGTTGAGTCGGATGAAGTAACCTATCCCTTGCATATTATATTAAGATTTAATTTAGAAAGAAAAATTTTTAACAATGAAATAAATATTGCAGACATTCCAGATGCTTGGAATGATGAATTTAAAAAATTATTTAATTTATCGATAAATAAAGACACTGATGGATGTTTACAAGATATTCATTGGTTTGCTGGATTATTTGGATACTTTCCAACATATTCATTAGGAGCACTCACTGCCGCTCAATTTGCTTCTCAATTGAGAACTGATCAAAAGGAATTAGATCAGGAAATAGAAAATGGTGAATTTTCAAATTTAGTAAATTGGCTTAAAAAAAATATTCATGAAAAAGCTAGTTTTTTTTCAACTAATGAGGTTTTAGAACAGGTTACAAAGTCGCCTTTAAATGCTAAATATTTCAAAGAATATATTACTAATCGCTATCTTTAATGAAATATTTAAGCACAAGAGATGATTCTCTAAGCAGATCATTCAACGACATTCTTTATCAAGGATTATCAAGAGATGGCGGTCTATATTTACCCCAAAGCTGGCCCAAAATAGACTTACTAAGTTTAAAAAATAAATCATACGAACAAGTGGCATGCGAAATTATTTTTCCTTATGTAATTGAAAATATAGAAAAATTAGAATTACAAAAAATTTTAAATGAAACTTATGCAAATTTTAATCATGAAAAAATAGCTCCATTAGTAGAATTAGAAAATAATAAATTTTTATTAGAATTAATTTATGGACCTACTTATGCTTTTAAAGATTATGCTTTACAATTTCTTGGTAACTTATTTTCTGCAAGTTTAGAGATGTCTCCAAAAAAAATTACTGTTTTAGGCGCAACTTCTGGTGATACTGGTTCAGCTGCAATTCATTCTTTTAAATCAAAAAAAGATATAAATGTATTTATTCTACATCCTCATAATAAAGTATCGCCTGTTCAACAAAAACAAATGACTACAGTAATTGATAAGAATATTTTTAATATTGCTATAGATGGTAATTTTGATGATTGTCAAAAAATTGTCAAAGAATTATTTGTTGATGATGAAATACAACAGTCTACCTCTTTAACTGCTGTAAACTCTATAAATTGGACACGATTAATTGCGCAAGTAGTTTATTATTTTTGGTCCTATTTACAAACTGATAAGCATCAAATAAATTTTATTGTTCCTTCAGGAAATTTTGGCAATATTTTTTCTGCCTTTGTTGCTAAACAAATGGGATTACCTATTGGTCATTTACATATTGCAACTAATTCTAATGACATCTTGAAGTCCATAGTAGACACTGGAGAAATGAAAAAAAAATCTGTTTCTCAAACATATAGCCCTAGTATGGATATACAAGTTTCAAGTAACTTTGAGAGGCAAATTTTTGAAAGCCTAAATAGAGATAGCAAAAGAGTAAATGAAGTATTTGAAAGCTTTTCATCAAAAGGTTTTTATCAATTTGATGACTCTGTTTTAGCTAAGTTTCAGCAAATATATAAAGCTTCCTCAATTGATGATAACCAGACTCTGGAAACAATTAAACATGTATATGAAAAATATAATTATATTGCTGATCCACATACTGCAACAGGACTAAAAGTATTATTAGATAAAAAAGATGATGAAGCCTGGATATCTTTGGTTTGTGCACATCCTGCAAAATTTGACAATGCTGTGAATAAAGCAATTAATAAAGAAATTGATATACCAAAAGAATTGAGCAATCTCTTTGATAAAGAGGAAAAGATGACTATATTACCGAATAGTACTATGGATGTAAAAAACTTCATCTTAGAAAAAATAAGCAATGCATAAAATTACAACACTAGAAAACGGATTAAGAATAGTAACCCAGAATATGCCAGGGCTGGAAACAGTATCAATGGGTATATGGAATTTTGTTGGCGGAAGAGATGAAACAAAAGACATAAATGGTGTCGCTCACCTTTTAGAGCATATGGCTTTTAAAGGTACCTCAACTAAAAATGCTCTTCAAATTGCTGAAACAATTGAAAATGTTGGCGGAGATATTAATGCCTATACTTCAAAGGAAATAACAGCTTATTATGTTAAACTCTTAGCTGATGACCTACATTATGGAATAGATATTCTGACAGATATTTTGCAAAATTCTACATTTGCTGAAGATGAACTTAATCGAGAAAGAGGAGTCATAATTCAAGAAATTGGCATGTACCTTGATACACCTGATGATATGATTTTTGATTATTGGCAAGAAAAAGCATACCCGGACCAGCCAATGGGACGCTCCATATTGGGTAAAACTGATATTATTAAAAATATTTCAAGAGACGAAGTTAAAGACTTCATGATGAATCATTATAATCCAAAAAAAATGATTATAAGTGCAGCTGGAAAAATTGATCATGATCAATTTGTAGAATCAATTAAAAAATCATGCACTAACCTACCATCTGGATTATCTACTGAAAGACAAAAAGCTGATTACAAATCTGGAGAATACAGAGAAGATAAAAAATTAGAACAGATTCACTTACTACTTGGTTTTGAAGGCATAGATTATCACCATGATGATTACTATTCTTTATTAGTTTACTCTTCTTTATTAGGTGGAGGTATGTCATCAAGATTGTTTCAAGAGATAAGAGAGAAACGTGGTCTTGTATATGGTATTTCTTCTTTTAGTTCTTCTTACACTGACACGGGTGTTTTTGGTATTTATTGTGGAACAGGTGAAAATCAAATCCAAGAGCTCATACCTGTTTTATGTGATCAATTAAATGAAAGTCCTAATTCAATTACAGAAAAGGAAATAAATAGAGGTAAAGCTCAATTGAAAGCAAGCTTAATGATGGGGAGGGAAAGTGCATTTAGAAGATGTGAGAGTGCTGCTAGACAACTTCTAGTCTTTGATAGAATAATTGACCCATCTGAAACTATTAAAAATATAGATAAAGTCTCTAAAGAAACTGTTCAAAAAATTGCTAATGAAATTGTAAAAGGACCAATAACTATATCAAGTATTGGACCATTATCTAAACTTGAAAATATTGATAAAATACAAAGTCGTATTATCTAAATTTTTCAACATATTCAAAAAAATTATTTTATTTTTAAATCTTCTTTAATTGAATGATTAAGTTCTCCATCTTCAGATGATAAATTCATAGATACTTTTATGGATTCACCAATTTTGATACTTCCTGCAGTAAATTTTTTTCGTATGTAATTTTCTATTTCACCTTGAGAACTAATACCAACTTGTTTAAGAAATTTTCTAATTTCTAGATTTAAATTATCTTCATCCATGATTTACTATAAATTATTTTGATAGATTCATTCAATAATGTTATTAATTTTATATGGAAACTGCTTCTTTTAAAACTAAACTCGGCTGGATTACGGTAAAAAAAAAGAGTGGCAGCGTCTTTTCACTGAGTTTTGGAAAAACAAATAAAAAAATTGATTTAATTAATATTAAGAATCAGATTAATTTATATGCTTCTGGAAAACTTAAAAATTTTAAGATTAACTATTCTTTTGAAGGCTCCCCTTTGCAAAAAAAAATTTGGAAAGAGTTGTCTAAAATTCAATATGGTAAAGTTTCAACATATGGAGAAATTGCAAAAAAGGTTGGTACGTCTCCAAGATATGTAGGTAATGTTTGTGGACAAAATAAACTTTTGCTTATTATTCCCTGTCATCGCATAATTCGTAGTGATGGTAAACTTGGAGGATTTTCTGGAAGAGGGGGGATCAAGTTAAAAAAAAGATTACTCAACTTAGAACAAAGTGTCTCATAAAATAATTATTCTTCAACATACGCCTTTAGTAACACCTGGATACTTTACAAAGTTAATGAATGAAGACTTAGTAGAAACAAATATAATTCGATTGGATAAAGAAGAAAAGATTTCTGTTAATCTTGATATATATGATGGAATGATCTGTTTAGGTGGACCAATGGATACTTGGATGGAAGAACAATATCCATGGATGATTGATGAAAAAAATAAGATAAAGGAATTTGTTCTCAATAATCAAAAACCATATCTCGGAATCTGTTTAGGCTGTCAATTTTTAGGAGAAATTCTTGGCGGTAAAGTAATTAAATCTAATCCTCCAGAAATTGGGGTTCTAAATATTAATATTTTAGATAATAAAAAAAAGGATCAACTTTTTCAAAATTTTGATAATCAGATTAAAGCATTACAATGGCATAGTTACGAGGTAAGTGAACTAAATAATTCTGATGTTACAATTTTAGGTTCATCAGATATTACAAAATTTCAAATTTTTAAGTATAAAAACCATGCTTATGGCATTCAATTTCATATGGAAGTAGATGAAAACACAATCATTAAATGGTCCAAAGTTCCTGAATTAAAAAATGCTTTAGAAAAATATTTAGGCAAAAACTCCATTGATAAACTAGATAAATTGCTTAGAAATAATATTCAAGAAATGAACTATAATACTAAAAAATTATACGAAAATTTTAAAAATTTAATGACTACCTAGCTGTTTCGTGTTTAAATAATTATGGAGATTTAATATGAAAAAAATAAAAGGCCCTGCAATATTTCTTGCCCAATTTGTAAGTGATGATGAACCTTTTAACTCCTTAGAGTCAATATCAAAATGGGCTTCTAATTTAGGATATAAAGGCGTACAGATACCTTCTTGGGATTCAAGATTAATAGATTTAAAAAAAGCATCTGAAAGTAAAGATTATTGTGATGATATAAAAGGAATTCTTGAAAATAATAATTTACAACTCACAGAGCTATCTACTCACCTTCAAGGTCAGCTTGTTGCTGTTCATCCTGCATACGATATTCCTTTTGATGGATTTGCAGATGAAAAAGTAAGAGGCAATCCAAGTAAAAGAAAAGAATGGGCCATTGATCAATTAATGCAAGCAGCAATGGCTTCAAAGAACTTTGGACTAAATGCACATGCAACTTTTTCTGGTGCACTAGCTTGGCCATATTTATATCCATGGCCTCAAAGACCAGAAGGATTAGTAGATGAAGCTTTTAATGAACTTGCAAAAAGATGGAAACCAATTTTAAATAAATTTGACGAAGCTGGAGTTGATCTTTGTTATGAAATTCATCCTGGTGAAGACCTCCATGATGGCATTACTTTTGAAATGTTTTTAGAAAAGGTTGGTAATCATTCAAGATGTAATATGCTATATGATCCAAGTCATTTTATTCTTCAACATTTAAATTATTTAGATCATATTGATATCTATCATGACAAATTAAAAATGTTTCATGTAAAAGATGCCGAATTAAATCCAAGTGGGAAACAAGGTGTATACAGAGGTTTTCAATCATGGATTAATAGAGCAGGTAGATTTAGATCATTAGGAGATGGTCAGGTTGACTTTAAATCTATTTTTTCAAAACTATCTGGTTATAATTTTGATGGCTGGGCAGTTCTAGAATGGGAATGTTGTATAAAAAGTCCACAACAAGGGGCAGAAGAAGGTGCAAAATTTATAAAAGAACATATCATCGATGTAACTGAAAAAGCTTTTGATGATTTTGCTGACTCAGGAATGGATGAAGAAACTAATAAAAAACTTTTAGGTATTTAGGAGGGAATTTAAATGACAAAAAGATTAAAATTAGGAATGATAGGTGGTGGCCAAGGAGCTTTTATAGGAGCTGTTCATCGTCTATGTGCACGAATGGATGATAAATATGAATTTGTTGCTGGTTGTTTATCTTCAACCCCTGAAAAAGCTGCAAAATCTGCTGAAGAAATTGGTCTCGATCCTTCAAGAAGTTACCCTGATTTTAAAACTATGGCTGAGGAAGAAGCTAAAAGAGATGATGGTATTGATGTAGTATCTATTGTTACACCAAATCATATGCATGCTGCACCAGCAATTGAATTTCTAAATAAAAATATTCATGTCATTTGTGACAAACCTATGACCTCTACAATGGAAGATGCTCATAAATTAGTTGATGCAGTTTCTAAATCTGATGCTCATTTTTTCTTAACTCATAATTATTCCGGTTATCCAGTCGTTAGAGTTATGAGATCACTTATTGAAAGTGGAGCACTTGGCAAAATAAGAATTGTTAAAGGATCATATCTTCAAGGCTGGCTCGGCTCAAAAGAAGAAGACACAGGTTCAAATAAACAAGCAGAATGGAGAACTGATCCTTCACGAAGTGGGGCCGCAGGAGGAGTAGGTGATATTGGTAGTCATACTATGCATTTGTTAGAATTTATAACTCAATTAAAATTGCAATCAGTTAGTGCAGATCTTACAACTTTTGTTGAAGGAAGAAAATTAGATGATGATGCTTCAATTATGATCAGATTAAATAATGGCGCTAAAGGATCATTATCTATTTCTCAAGTTGCGACAGGTGAAGAAAATAATTTTACTGTAGCTATTTATGGTGACAAGGGTGCATTAAAATGGAGTCAAGAAAATCCAAATTATGCAACATTTAGTCAAGTAGGGGAGGCAAGCCAGATAATAACTAGAGGTGGTTCAATTAAAGTTGAGGGAACTGAAGCTAATGTTAGAATCCCTGCAGGTCATCCAGAAGGGTATCTTGAAGCATTTGCACAAATTTACTCTGATGCTGCAGATGTTATCCAAAATAAGGAAAATAAAGAGGAATTACTAAAGCTTCTTCCAAATATTGACGATGGTTTACACATAATGAAGTTTATAAACGCAAGTGTCGATTCTAGTACAAAAGACTCAAAGTGGATAAATTTATCTGAAGTTATATGAATTTTCCTAAGTTTTCTTGTATTTTTTTATTCATGCAAAAAATGCATAGCAAACTTTACTTAAATATTCTTAATAAATTTTAATAATAAAGTAAATCAGCATTACGTTCATCATTCTTATTGAATGACGGAAGTAGACGAATGTCGAAGGAACGCATGCAAAGTTATAAAATCGTTCAATTTGCAGTTTGCAAATCGGAAGTAGGTTAAACCGAAGGAACGCGGATCTTAGTAATTAATTTCCATAGCTAAGCATGAAAAGTAACACATGACTCAGTGTGAGCCATGTACTGTGAAATTTATAATGGAGGATTAATGTTAAAAAAATCTATATATTTCATTGGCATTGTAACTGTCTTCTTACTCTTTAGTTCATACGCAAGAGCAGAGGTAGATGGTGAAGTGCAATACATATTAAATACTTTCCTATTTCTTGTATCTGGGTTCTTAGTCATGTGGATGGCAGCAGGATTTGCAATGCTTGAATCAGGACTTGTTACATCAAAAAGTGTAGCAACAATTGCAGCTAAAAACATCGGCTTGTATTCAATTGCAGGAATAATGTTTTGGTTAGTCGGATACAATATGGCTTACGGTATACCCGCTGGTGGATTTATTGGATCTCCAATTCCTTGGAGTGATGGTAGTGCTGTCGATACAGGGTATTCAGATGGTTCTGACTGGTTCTTTCAGATGGTATTTTGTGCAACAACTTGCTCAATTGTATCTGGAACACTAGCTGAAAGAATTAAAATTTGGCCATTCTTTATTTTTTGTGCTTTATTAACTGGTTTCATTTATCCAATAGAAATGGGTTGGCAGTGGGGCGGAGGATACTTAGCGGAAGCTGGTTTCTCAGATTTTGCTGGTTCAACTCTAGTACATAGTGCAGGAGCAGCAGCAGCACTTGCTGGTGCAATTTTATTAGGCCCAAGATTAGGAAGGTTCACTGATAGTGGTGAAGCAGCTCCAATGGAGCCTTTTGCAAATTCTTCAATACCTCTTGCAACTCTTGGTGTATTTATCCTATGGCTTGGATGGTTCGGATTTAATGGTGGATCACAACTTGCAATGGGTACATTTGATGATGTTACAGCAGTAGCAACAATATATATTAATACTAACTTGGCAGCTGGTGCAGGAGTAATGGCTTGTGCAGTAATTTCAAGACTAGTAACTGGTAAAACAGATGTTGTTATGATGCTTAATGGTGCATTAGGTGGTCTAGTAGCAATTACAGCAGAACCATTAGCTCCATCACCAATTTTAGCAATAATCATTGGTGCAGTTGGTGGTTTAATTGTCTTCTACGGTACTAGACTTTTAATATCTCTAAAAATTGATGACGTTGTAGGTGCAATTCCTGTTCACGGTTTTGCTGGAATTTTTGGAACATTAGTTGTTCCGATTTCAAACAGTGCTGCAAGTTTTGGAGCTCAACTCTACGGTATAATAGCAATTAATGTTTTCGTTTTTGTTGTATCATTTATTATTTGGTACATCATGAAAATGCTCTTTGGTATTAGAATTAGTGAAGAGGCTGAAAAACTTGGAACAGATAAATCTGAAGTAGGCGTAATGGCTTACAGCATCAGAGACTAATGAATTTAGTGATTAGCAAATCAACTCCTTATAGTTGGTCACTAATAATTGGGAGAGCATTTGCTCTCCCAAAATTGCTAAATATTAGACAGAGTAATTAATGACAGAAACAGAAATTATTAAAGAAAAAAAGAGAAATATATATTCCAGTTTTTTTTCAGAAGATTATGTTTCAAAATTTTTATTTAAATCAATTTTACATCATGTTATTTCATTAGAAATTTATGAAAATAATAGATTAAACGGAATTTCATTTGAAACAATTTGTGCAAATATACCAAAGTCAATTGGTTCAAGATCATCTATTCAATCTATACTAAACGAGGCTTTGGAAAAAAATATTTTTACTAAAGAACAGAGTAAAACAGATAAGCGAATTAAAAATTATTACTTAAGTAATAACTTTTTCAATATGATTAATACTTGGTTACAGAAAGAGGGGTCTTATTTCAGTAAGTTGAGTCCAAGAAATTAATTTTAATTTAAATCAATCAGAGAAATTATACATGAAAACATCATTTATTATTAGCGGAAAGAAACATATTTTGAAATATGAAAGAAAAATGCCTGAAAAAGAAGTAATTAAAATGAAATCATTTGTGACAAGTAAGGGTACTAAACTTACAAAAACTGCAAAATTTAAAATAAAAAAAGTTTTAGAAAAAGATAAAGAAAGGGTTTTTGATATTGTTCTATAATTAACAATTTCCAGAGAATAATGAAAGTTTACTTGGATCTATTCCTAATAAATTAAATGCATCCTTCCACTTATTATTGACTTTTTCGTCAAAAATAAAATCACTATCTGCTTTTAGCGTCATCCAGCTATTTGAAGCTAATTCCTTTTCAATTTGTCCTGGACCCCATCCTGCGTATCCAAGAGCTAGGATACTATTCTTTGGGCCATTACCTTTTGAAAGATCTTCAAAAAATTCTGAAGTACTAGTCAACGCAACACCTTTATCTATTGTTAAGGTTTCTTTTTGAATTACTTCATCAGAGTGTAAAACAAATCCTCTTCCACTTTCAACTGGGCCGCCATAACGAATATAGAGCTTTTTATCCTCTAATGGCTTGTCTATACCTAATTGTTCAAGCAAATCGGGGTAAAGATCATAATCAATTTTCTTATTAATTATAATACCCATAGCCCCATCTTTTGAGTGTGCGCACATATAAATCACTGTTTTTTCAAATCTATCATCTTCTAATGAAGGCATTGAAATTAAGAACTGACCAGTTAAATTCATATAGTATATATATTCGCGTTAATTTATATTTTTCAATATTGTATTGATTTATTTTATATGAACAAGGTAATAAAAGTTATAAGTCTCTTAAAAGTTGCAATAATACTTGCTCTTGGACTATTTAGCACAGCTGGCTACTCCTTATCTTCAGATTGGGCAATTAGTGAAAAATCAAAAGTTAGATTAATTTCACCAATGACTGCATCAAATAATAATAATCAATTAATTTTAGCATTAGAATATCAATTAGAAGATGACTGGAAAACATATTGGAAATCTCCTGGAGGGGGAGGTTTCCCTCAAAAGATTATATGGAATAATTCCTCAAATGTGAAAGATATTAAAATATTATGGCCAGAGCCAATAGAATTTGAAATACTAGGTTTAAAATCAATTGGATATACAGATAAAGTTATCTTTCCTTTGATTGTAGATCTAGAAGATAATCAAAAACAAACAAATTTAAATTTAAATATTAATTATTTAGTTTGTAAAGATGTTTGCATTCCAGGTAGTGCAGATATTTTTCTAAATATACCATCTGGAGATGGTGAATATACAGATTATTTTTTTGAAATTGAAAAAGTTCTATCTACTACATTAAATAATAATATTGATTTTACACCTATTTCTAATTTCTCATTCAAGGCTATTGAAAACAACAATAGTGTTATTTTTGACATAGAAATATCAACTACCTCTTTTTTTGATGATCCAAAAATTTTTATTCACACACCATTTGGACTACCTGTTGTAGCACCAATAAATAATTATTCCCTCGATTTCCAAAAATTGAATACCTCTTTATATTACAGTGCCGATCAGTTTAATGAAAAAAAATTTCCAATAGAAATATTTTTTTATGATAATAATCACAGCTTTAAAGTTGAAAAAAGTGTAGAAATTGAAAATATAGATAAAAATATTTCTATAAATACTAGTCTTATATACTTACTCTTAATTTCAATATTAGGCGGGTTTATTTTAAATCTTATGCCATGTGTTTTTCCGGTATTATCGTTAAAATTATTATCTGTAATTAATACTGAGGATAAAAAGATTAAAAGTAGTTTTTTCATAACTGTATTGGGTATTATCTCTTCTTTTCTAATACTTGGTGCATTTTTTGCTATCCTGAAACAAATTAATATTTCAATATCTTGGGGTATGCAATTTCAAGAACCTTACTTTTTAATGTTCATTTTGATAATTATATCAATGTTTTTCTTGAACACTCTTGGTCTTTTCCAAATAAATTTACCAAGTTTTTTATCTTCATCAAAAATTTTAAATTCAGGAAACAATTTTTATACAAAGAATTTTTTTAATGGTTTTTTTGCTACACTACTTGCTACACCATGTTCTGCACCTTATTTAGGCACAGCTGTAACGGCTGCTTTTACTCAATCAACAACATATTTATTTTTAATTTTCTGTTTTATGGGCATAGGAATGAGTTTACCTTATTTGATTATAGCTTTTTTTCCAGGTTTGATTTCCTTCTTGCCTCGATCTGGAAAATGGATGATTTATTTTAAATATTTTTTATCTATTTTATTATTCATAACAATTGTTTGGCTTTTAAGTATATTAAATAATTATTTCAATTATTTTTTTATAGCTACATTTACTATTTTATTGATCTTAATATCAGCAATTTTAAAATTTAGAATTTATCAAACTCCCTTAATTATTTCTTTAATAATTATTATCTTTTTAACTCCATATTTAAATTCTTTTCAAAAAATTAATGAAGAAAATTATAAAAGTAATAATTGGTTAGATTTTAATTCCAAAAGTATTCCTGAAATAATAGCTAATAATGAAATTGTTTTTTTAGATATAACAGCAGATTGGTGCATTACCTGTAAGTTTAATAAAATTAATGTTTTAAATTCAAAAACAGTTTCAGATTTTTTTGATTCACAAGAAGTGACATTGATAAAAGCTGATTGGACACAACCAAATGAAAAAATAAATAAATTTTTAAAAAAATACAATAAATTTGGCATACCTTTTAATGCATTTTATTCTTCAAAGTTTCCTGAAGGCATAGTAATGAATGAAATATTGACTGAGAAACAAATATTTGAAACATATAATAAAGTTAAATGATAAACATGAATATTGATGATTTTAAAGTGCCTATTATTAAAAAAGGTGTTTCATCAGTATCTTCATTAAAAAATGAATTTATAAATAAAAAAATTATCCTATTTGGTGTGCCAGGAGCATTTACGCCAACTTGTTCTGAGAAACATCTTCCAGGTTATATAAAATTATATAATTCATTTATAAATAAAAAAATTGATGGCATTTACTGTCTATCTGTAAACGATGAGCATGTGATGAAATCTTGGTTATTGAGTTATACAAACGGAGAAATAATCAATGGAATTGCGGATGGAAATGCTGAGATTACAAAATATTTTGACTTGCTATCTGATAAGACAAAAAATTATATGGGTTTTAGGTGTCGAAGGTTTGCCATGATCATTGAGAATAATATGATTATAAACAAGTTTATTGAAAATGATGGTGAATACCGTGTTAGTTCAGCTGAATATATTTTAGAACAAATCCAATGAATAAAATTAATTTAGAAAATAGAGTAGCAATTGTAACGGGTGGAGCACAAGGCTTTGGATTAGCAATTACAAAAAGATTTATAGAGTCAGGTGCAAGAGTACTAATATGGGATAAAGATACAGAATATTTAAATAAGGTTGATCTAAAAAATACTCAAAAAATTGAAGTTGATGTTTCAAATTATAAAAGTGTAGAGAATGCATTTACAGAAAGTCTTACACATGAAAACAAAATTGATATTTTAATAAATAATGCAGGAATAGCTGGACCAAACTTTAAGACATGGGATTATCCACTTGAGGAATGGCAAAAAGTTATAGACATAGATCTAACAGGAGTATTTTATTGCTGTAAAACTATAGTTCCTCATTTTATCAAAAATAATTATGGACGTATCGTTAATATTTCCTCGATAGCTGGTAAGGAGGGTAATCCTAATGCAATGCCTTATAGTGCTGCAAAAGCAGGAGTTATTGCACTTACTAAATCTTTAGGAAAAGAATTAGCTGAAAATAACATTTCAGTTAATTGTGTTACCCCTGCACCTGCTAAGACGCGTATTTTTGATCAAATTACACAAGAACATATTGATTATATGTTATCAAAAATTCCAAGAAATAGATTTGTGTTAGTAGAAGAATTAGCTTCTTTAGTTGCTTGGATGTCTTCTGAAGAAAATTCTTATACCACAGGATCAACTTTTGATTTGAGTGGTGGTCGAGCTACTTATTAATTTTTTCTTCTTTGTATTAGGGCGTAGACTGTTACGGCTACTGTAATCATGAGTCCGTTAATAAATTTTACATAAAAACCAGATAAGCCTAAAGCAACTATTCCTGATTCTAATGATCCAATAATTAATACTCCAATAAAAGTTCCAAAAATAGTACCCTTACCACCGAAGACTGAAGTGCCACCAACAAAGACGGCTGCTAGTGTTGTCAACATCAAACCTTCACCTTGTGTAGGCCAGAAATATAACATTTCATACATTGTAAAAATTCCTGCTAATGCAGAGAAAAATCCTAGTTGAACAAAAGCAATAATTTTTACATTATCAACATTAATTCCCATCATTTGAGCGCTTGCTTTGTTATCACCTACAAAGTGGATATGATTTCCAAATTTATGGTATCGATAAACCCATTGCATCAATCCAGTTAATACAATGAACCAAATAAATTGCATTGGAATTTTTCCAAATAATTTTTCAACAAATATCATATGATGCCATGTTCCATCTGCTACATCGACGATTGCAATACCACTACCTTGGGAAATTACATTAACTAATCCACGCCAAAAAAATAATGTACCTATAGTGGCAACTATTGAAGGTATGCCAATTTTAGTAACAAGTAATCCATTTACTAATCCAGCAAACATTCCAAGTGAAGTTGCCAAAATAAATGCTATAAAAAAGTTACCATCAGTCGATGTCATTATAATTCCAAATATGAGAGATGTAATTCCAACTATAGATGGAAATGATAAATCAATTTCACCAAGTGTAACAACAAATGTTGCTGATATAGCAATAATTCCAAAAAAAGGCATTGATTGCATAAAAGCTCTATAAATAGGAAATCTTGTAAATACATGTGGTGCGCCAAGAAAATAAATTAGGAATAGTACTACAGCAATTATAGTAATACTAATTTCAAGTTTGTGAGTTTTTACAAAATAACTATTTAATAAATTATTCATTTAATCTTCCACTTTTATTTTTCCTGATTCATGAAGTTGAATCATTTTTTGAACAAGCTCTTCCCTTGAAATATCTTCTTTATTAAACTCCCCAACAACCTCACCTCTATCTAAAATAATAAATCTATCTGCAGCTCCATATACGTGTATAATATTATGATCGATAAATATTGCAGATTTGTTTTCATTTTTTAAACCTTTTACAAAATTAAGAACTTTTTCTGTTTCTTGTATCGATAATCCCATTGTTGGTTCATCTAATACGATTAAATCAGAATTAAAATATAATGATCTACCGAAAGCTACACCTTGTTTTTCTCCACCAGACAGACCCATTACTTGAGAATCAACTGTTATAGCTTTTGAAGTAAAACCTATATAGTCCCGTAAAATTTTTTCTGCTTCTTTTCTTTGTTTTTTTATATCTAAAAAACCAAATGAATTTGTAATTTCTCTTCCTGCAAAGATATTTCTATATAATTCTTGCTGATCACATAATGCTCTTTCTTGATACACTGCTTCAATCCCCATTTTTCTTGATTGAGCAACTGATTTAATTTGTACCTCTTCTTCTTTAAAAAAAACTTTACCCGAGTTTGGGCTATGAACTCCAGTTATAACTTTAATAAGTGTAGATTTTCCAGCTCCGTTATCACCGATTAAAGCTACCACTTCACCTTTATTTATTTTGATATTCACATCTTTTAAAACTTTTACGTTTCCAAAGTTTTTGTAAATATTTTGTAATTTTAAGAGTTCTTCAGCCATAAAAAATAAACCTGCCTTATTAAATAAGGCAGGCTATAATATTTAATTTATCTGATTTGTACTGCTGCTAATGGAGCAACAGCATCAACGTTATCAGCTGTAACAAATGCAGCACCAGTATCCATTGCTAATCCAGCCATTCCATATTTTGTACTTAGGAATAACTGAACAATTGGCATATATCCTTGGATAAATGGTTGTTGATCAATTACAACGTCAATGTATCCAGAATTAATTCCGTCAACAATTGGAGCTGATAAATCAAATCCAGCGCCACATACTTCTTCAGTACCATGACCTGCAGCCTTCATATATGTTGGTAAACTTGCAGTTAATCCACCATGATCTGTAATAGCCATTTTGATATCAGGATTTGCACTATAAGTAGCAACGTACATAGGAGTTCCCTGAGATGCATCTGAGTTTACATTATCAGGAATTTCTTGATAAACTACCTCAACACCCGCTGCTTCAACACCAGCTATTGCACCTTTAGTTCTTTCTCCTCTATTTGGCATACTTGCAAGACCCCAGATAAATGCTTTATCTCCAGCTTGTAGACCACAAACTTCAACAGCTTTTTTACCTAGATTGAATCCAGCATCAAATAGATCTGCACCTGCATAACCAAATCCTTCAGTTTTATATTCTGATTCAAGATCAGGAAGAGGTGTATTCATAGTAGTAATTACTATACCCATTTCTCTTGCTTCTTGAATGATAGGTCTCATTGCAGCGTCTCCTGGAAAACCATAGATTGCAATTCCATCAGGCTGTAAAGCAACAGCTTCTTTAAATTGTTTAATCATGATTTCTGAGTTCCACTGTGACCAGTAGTAATCTACTTCACAACCAGTGTGTTCAGCAGCAGCTACTGCACCATTGTAAACGATAGTTCCAAATGGACCACCTTCTGGACCACCTGGAAAAAATATAAATTTCTTATCACAGCTGTAATCATTTTTTGCTACTGCTGAAGTAGATGCAAAAGCAAAAAATAAAGCAATGACAGCAAAGATTTTTTTCATAATTCCTCCAAATAATTTATGCATTAATTTATAAGTAAATAAATCAATAATACAATTAAATTAAAGTATTAAAGATCTTATTACAAATTAAATCCCTCTTTCTTTTGATAGATAAAATAGTCGCACTTATTTGCCAATTTAAAGCAATTTTTATATTTATAAGATTATCAAAAAGTGCTATTTTTTCATTATGGATGTTGATTTAGGTAAATGGTATCGAGCAAATATAGATAAAAAAGAATTCAAGCAGTTATGCAAGAAATCTGATTGGCAGGGTTTTAAGCATATGATTATTTATTTTTCATCTCTGTTTCTCTTTGGATATCTTGCGTATGTCACTTGGGGCACTTGGTGGTCATTATTATTTTTTATAATATACGGAAATATTTGGGGATGCAGCGATGCTATATGGCATGAAACTGGTCACAGAACTGCTTTTAAATCTAAATTCTGGAATGATTTCTTTTATTATATTGCTAGTTTCATGGATAATTTTGAACCTATCAGATGGAGATATTCTCACTATCATCATCATACTTATACTCAATTTAATGATCCTGTAGATTTTGAAATACATGTAAAAAAACCAACTGACTTGATTGTGTTTTTCTCTCATTACATTCCATTCTCTGGTTTTATTTTCTTTAAAAATTCTCTTCAATGGGAAACTATAAAACATGCATTTGGTGTAACTACTGATGTAATGAAAGTTTGTATTCCAAAAAATGAAAGATGGAAATGTAGATTATCTGCGTGGAGTCATCTTTCTATTTGGATAATTAGTATAGCTTCTTCAGTTTACTTTCAAAGTTGGCTTCCAGTTCTATATGTTTTATTGCCTAATTTTTATGGAAAGACCCTTGTTATGCTTATGGGTCTTACTCAACACGCAGGACTTAGAGAAGATAAAAGAGACCATAGGTATACAACTAGAACAGTATATTTAAATCCAGTTTTAAGTTTTTTATATTGGCATATGGAATATCATGTTGAGCACCATATGTTCCCTCAAGTTCCCTCACATAATTTACCTAAGCTGCATGCTATGATTAAAGATCAATTACCACCTGCCAGAAAAGGTCTTCTTGGGGCTTATAAAGAAATTATTCCAGCACTCATAAAACAAGCAAAAAATCCTGACTATCAAATTCCATTATCTGTTCCAAGCAACGCTTAGACTGAGTGAAAAATAACATTGTAATTCTAGGTGGTGGTCAAGCCGGAATATATGCTGCTAGAGAGATCAGACAAAATGATTCAAAATCAAATATTAAAATTTTAGGTGAAGAAAATTTATTACCATACGAAAGACCTCCTTTATCTAAAGATTTTTTGCTAGATAAAAAAAAAGAAGAAGATCTTTATTTTCATTCTAGCGACGTACTAAAAAATGAAAATATAGAATTTGAAAATATATCAATTAATAAAGTTGATTTTGAAAATAAAAAACTTTTTGCAAAAAATGATAATGTTTACTCTTATGATAGTTTGCTTATTTCAACAGGTTCTGAAAATAAAAAACTTAGTTTAGATAATAATTTAAAGAATGATATTTATTATCTAAGAAATTTAGAAGAAGCCAAAAAAATTAAAGAAATAGTTTCAAATAAAAATAAAATAACAATTATTGGTGGCGGTTTCATTGGCTTAGAAATTGCCTCATCTTTATCTCAGCTTCAAAAGAAAGTAATTGTTATTGAAATTGGCAATCAACTTATGGGAAGAATTATACCCAAACAAATTGCTGATTTAGTTCAAAACACTCATATAGAACATGGAAATGAAATAATATTAAATAAGCAGATAGAAAAAATAACTAAAAAAAATGGCGATTATGAAATTTTATTAAATGATAATTCTTTAATAGAAACAGATTTTATAATTGCAGGTATAGGCTCAACCCCGACTGTAAAGTTATTTGAAAATACAAATTTAAAGCTTGATAATGGTATTGTAACTAATCAATTTTGTGAAACTTCTATTAAAGATGTTTTTGCAGCAGGTGACGTATCTAATTTTTATCATCCATTCTATGAAAGAAATATGCGACTCGAGTCTTATCAACATGCACAAAATCATGGAATATGTGCTGGAAAAAACATTGCTGGAGTAAAAACAGAATATACTTCAATTCCTTGGATGTGGTCTGATCAATTTAATTTGAATCTTCAACTGACTGGTATTTGTGATGAGTATGATGAAATCATCGAAAGAGGTAATGATATTAATAATGGTGTTATTTATTTTTTCCTAAAAAATAATAAAATAAGAGGAGCATGTGGTGTTGGAATCATAGGAAAAGTAGGCCGTGATATTAGAATAACTTCTAAATTAACTGAGAAAGATACCATTGTAGATAAACAAATTCTCTCAGATCAAAATCTAAAATTAAATAAACTTATACAAAAATAACAATTTAATTATTTTGTATTTATTTTCATAAAATAGCTATTATATACAAATTATGTCTGAAGAAAATTGGATTGAAGTAGGGGCTACAGATAGTATTGAAGAAGAGGATCTCATCAGATTTGATCATCAAGATAAAACTTTTTGTGTGTATAAGCTAACAGATGGTTTTTATGCTACTGATGGAATTTGTACACACGAGGCGGTACATCTTGAAGATGGTTTGGTTATGGATGATGAAATTGAATGTCCAATGCACCAGGGAATTTTTAATATTAAATCCGGAGAAGCTTTAAGCCCACCAGCGTGTGAGGATTTAAAAACATATCCAGTTAAAGTTGATAATGACAAAATTTTCATTAAGATAGATTAACTATTTTTTTTGGAGATTTTATGAGCAGAAAAAAACTTACAGTTTATGATTATTTGCAATGCAAGGGTAAAAGACAACTAAGTGTTATGTTCGTGCATAATGCTGATGAAGCTGCAGCAGCTGAAGAGGCAGGCATTGACATGATTTGTACTTCTCATGATGCTCCACAATTTGGTATTTTCAATTCTTTTGATGAGCTTAAGCGAATTCGTGAGGCTGCACCAACTTGCTTTATGCAATCTGGAGGAGCAGTAAGAGTAGCTTCTGAATACGAAGCTATGAAACTATCACACAAGTATTTAGACATTGGTGCAGATGTTATCTATGGTGGTAATTGGAGCTACAAATGGATTAGAGCATTAAGAGATGAATATGTTCCAATTAATAGTCATGTTGGATTAGTTCCAGGAAATGCTACTTGGAT
This sequence comes from uncultured Alphaproteobacteria bacterium, assembly GCA_902539825.1. Classification (GTDB taxonomy): domain Bacteria; phylum Pseudomonadota; class Alphaproteobacteria; order HIMB59; genus CACPNW01. The sequence continues at coordinate 39,440 of CACBMH010000003.1, read as the reverse complement.
TGGAGGATTTGTTGCACAAGGTAAAACAGCAGATAAAGCCATAAGAATATTAGAACATACTCTTGAGTTACAAGAAGCGGGTGCTATTGGAGTTGAACTCGAAGTAGTTCCACCAAAAGTTGCAGAAGTTATTACAAAAAAAGTTGATATCATGACTCTCTCAATGGGAAGTGGTTCTGGATGTGATGGGCAATATTTATTTGCTAATGATGTACTCGGATATACTCAAGGAAAAATTCCAAGACATGCGAGAATTTATAGAGATTTTAAAAAAGAATTTTCAAAACTACAAGCTGAAAGAGTAAATGCATTCAAAGAGTTTCACGATGATACGGTAAACAAAAAATTTAATGATCCTAAAATCACTGTTAACATTGATGAAGGTGAATTTGAAAAATTTTTAAAGCTTTCAGAAAAATTTTGATTAATGTTTGCGGGCGAAGTTGATTTAAAAACTTGGTATAAACCAAAAATAGATAAGAAAACTTTAAAGGAACTTTCTACGAGATCCGATATAAAAGGTTTATTAGATATATCCGTATTTATTGTTGCTTTAATATTAAGTGGATATCTGTGTATTATAAGTTGGGGTAGTTTATGGTCAATACCTGCTCTTTTACTTTATGGAAATATTTTCTATTGTAAAATCATAAGCATTCAACATGAAACAAATCACGAAACATATTTTAAAACAAGAGCGTTAAATAAATTTCTTTATCATATAACTTCTTTACTCGGTGGTTTTGAGGCAGTTAGATGGAAGTGGAGTCATTTTCATCACCATACTTACACCATATTTACACATGAGGAGGTGTATGATTACGAAAATAATAGTCCGAAACCAACAGAACCTATCAGATTTCTTTTAAATTTTTTACCCCTTGGTCCAATAATTAATATTCAAAAAATAAGACATTTTACGCATTTTGAAATTATTAAACATTCATTTGGGATAATTACTCCTGTTGTAAAAGTTACAGTACCTGAAAAGGAGATAAAAAAAATAATTAATAGTTCAAGATTATATTTAAGTTTTTGGCTACTTGTAATTTTATCCTCAGTTTTGCTTCAATCATGGTTGCCAATTATTATGATAATTTTTCCTCCATTTTATGGCAACACTGTATTAATGATTTGTGCCATGACTCAACACGCAGGACTAGCCGATAATATTAAAGATCATAGAAAAAGTACAAGAACTGTTATTATGAATCCCTTTTTTAGTTTTTTATATTCAAACATGGAGTATCATATTGAGCACCATATTTTCCCAAAAATTCCATGCCATAATTTAAAAAAATTTCACAAAATAGTTAAAAATCAAATGCCAGAACCTCACAACGGAATAATTTCTGCTTATAGATCAATAATCCCAGCAATATTTAAGCAATATAAAGATAAAAATTATTATATTGATGTGAAGGTTCCAGATACGACAATTTAGTCTCTTTTTTTTTATTCAAAATATACTATAAATACATTATGAGTAATCAACTAAATGACAGTGATTTTGGTACAAGAGATAAAAGAGGTCATTGGAAACCATTTGGTACAATAAGTATTAACCCACCTAAAGATATATTTTTTAACCCAATAAAATTTTTAAAGTATTTTTTTAAATTTCCTGGAATTTTTTTCCCATGGACTTTTGTCTTTGCAGCAATAACAGTTGCTACATATCTTTTTTTGACTCCTTCTTTAGAGACAATGAAAACTTTTGAAATAGGATGGATATCATATATATTTTTTAGAAATGCAGTTATTATTTTGCTCTGGACAGGCTTCTTTCATTTAAGATTAAAGAGACAAGGAACTTCATTTAAATATAATCCGCGACCTTTGGAGAAAAATAACTCAACATTTCTATTTAATGATCAGACTAAAGATAACCTATTCTATACTTTTTGTAGTGCTATTCCATTGTGGACAGCTTATGAAGTAATTACATTTTGGGCATTTGCAAATCAAATAATCCCTTACGTAAGCTGGGAGGCGTATCCAATATATTGTTGTTTTATGTTCTTTCTTGTTCCGTTTATAAGAGACGCACATTTTTACTTAACTCATAGATTACTACACTGGGCACCACTTTATAAAATTGCACATAAAGTACACCACCGTAATACGAATACAGGTGCTTGGTCAGGTATGTCTATGCATCCAATAGAGCATATACTCTATTTTTCAGGAATCTTAGTTCATTGGATAATCCCTTCACATCCTCTTGTTGCGATGTATCATGTATTTCATGCTGGTTTAGCACCTACACCTGGACATACAGGATATGAAAAAATGACTTTCAAAAATGGTGTATCAATTCCAACAGGTGATTATATGCATTATATTCATCATAAATATTTTGAATGCAATTATTCAGGTGGAAATACTAGTTTCTTAGATAAATTAATGGGTACGTTCCATGATGGATCTGAAGAAGCGACCAAAGAAGTAATGGCTCGTATTAAAGATAAAGCACATTATCTCTAAACTTATCTTCATAAATTTTAAATTTTATTATAATGATCTAAAATATGAGTAAGGTCGAATTATATAAAGATGTAAAAAATAGTTTGGGAGAAGGTATCACGTGGTCTTCAATTGATCAAAGTTTACTTTGGGTAGATATTAAACCAAAATCAGTTTTATTCAGAATTGATTTAGATAACGAAAAATTAGAAACTTTTGATTTACCTGATTTTGTAACAGCGACATCAATAATCTCAAAAAATGAAATTGCTTTAGTCTCAAATAATGGAGTAAATAAATTTAACTTTCAATCTAAAAAATACGAAAGAATAATTAATGTTGAAGATGATATTTTAACAAATAGATCTAATGATGGTGCATCTGATGCTAGGGGCAGGCTCTGGTTTGGCACTATGCAAAATAATTTTAATCAAGATGGAAGTCCAAAATCTTTAAATGCTAAATCTGGAAGTTTATATTGTCTATCTGATAATAAGGTAAATATTGTTGAAACAAATCTTGGTATACCTAACACATTTGTTTGGAGTCCAGATAATACGAAATTTTATTTTGCCGATACAACTGAGGGATCATTACTAGAATACAATTTTAACCTAGATGAAGGTAGTTTGTCAGACAAAAAAAATTTTTTCAATTTTGATAGAGGTGCTCCAGATGGATCAACTATTGATGGCGATGGCTTTATTTGGAATTGTCGTTGGGGTGGTTCATGTGTAGTGAGAATTGATCCTAAAGGAAGAATAGATAAAATCTATGAGCTACCTGTTGAAAACGTAACAAATTGTGTATTTGGAGGAAGTGATCTTAAAACTTTATTTATTACAAGTGCTACAAATTCAGGTAAAAATCAATATGATGGTAGTCTATTTGCATTAAATGTTAATGTGTCTGGACTTGAAGATAATAAATTTAAAATTTGATTTTTTACTTTATTTAGCTAAAACTTTCACACATGAATAAAAAAAATAAATTTAGATCTTCTAATTGGTATAATTCTAAATCACATCGAAGAGATACATTTATTCATAGAGGCTGGATGAGAAATCAAGGTCATCCAAATCATTTGTTTGATGGCCGTCCTGTAATTGGAATTTGTAATACATGGTCTGAATTAACTCCTTGTAATGGTCATTTCAGAGAGATAGCAGAGTCTGTTAAAAAAGGTGTTTATGAAGCTGGTGGTTTTCCTCTTGAATTTCCTGTTTTTTCAGCAAGTGAATCCAATTTAAGACCTACAGCTATGTTGTTTAGAAATTTAGCAAGTATGGATGTTGAAGAGGCAATAAGGGGTAATCCTATAGACGGAGTCGTATTATTAATGGGATGTGATAAAACAACACCTTCATTAATGATGGGAGCTGCAAGTGTAGATCTTCCTACAATAGGTGTTTCAGGTGGCCCAATGCTTAATGGACACCATCAAGGTGAAACAATAGGTTCTGGCACTGGTGTTTGGAAACTTGATGCAGATTTAAACGCTGGTGTAATTACAGAAGAAGATTTTATTAATGCAGAAATTTCAATGAGTAGATCAAAAGGTAATTGTATGACAATGGGTACCGCATCAACAATGGGATCAATGGTGGAAGCATTAGGGATGTCACTACCTGGAAATGCTGCGATACCTGCAGTTGACTCAAGAAGATATGCTTTAGCTCATATGTCTGGAAAAAGAATTGTTGAAATGGTTAAGGAAGATATAACTATGTCAAAAATTGTTACAAAAAAATCATTTGAAAATGCAATCAAGGTCAATGGAGCAATAGGGGGATCTACAAATGCAGTTATCCATCTAGCTGCAATCGCAGGTCGAATGGAAATAGATTTAGATTTAGAAGATTGGAATAAATGTGGAGATGGTATTCCAACATTAGTAAATCTACAACCTTCTGGAAAATACTTAATGGAAGATTTTTATTATGCAGGTGGTGTTCCTGTAGTTATAAAAAGATTAATGGAAAAAAATCTATTAGAAGAAAATGAAATGACTGTTAATGGAAAAACTATATCTGAGAATAATATAAATGCTAAATGTTGGAACAATGATGTTATCAAAGAATTTGAAAATCCATTAACAAAAAATGGAGGAATTAAAATTCTTAGGGGTAATATTGCTCCAAATGGTGCAATTATTAAACCATCAGCTGCATCACCAGAATTAATGAAACATACTGGAAAAGCGGTAGTTTTTGAAAGTGTAGAAGAATTTCATGAAAAGATTGATGATCCCAATTTAGACGTTGATGAAAATTCAATATTAGTTTTAAAAAATTGTGGGCCAAAGGGTTACCCTGGTATGGCTGAAGTAGGTAATATGCGTCTTCCACAAAAAGTTCTTAAAAAAGGTGTGAGAGATATGATTAGAATATCTGACGCTAGAATGAGTGGTACAGCATACGGTACGGTAATACTTCATACATCTCCAGAAGCTGCAGTTAAAGGTCCTTTAGCAGCAGTTCAAAATGGTGATGAAATAGAAGTAGATGTTGATCAAGGTATAATGAACTTAAAAGTCAATGAAGAAATAATAAAAAATCGTCTAGAAAATTATTCACCTGTTGTTCCAGAAATCACAGGTGGTTATCAAAAAATGTACGTAGAGCATGTTATGCAAGCTGACAAAGGAGCAGATCTAGATTTTCTTATTGGAAAAAGAGGAGCTGAAGTAAAAAGACATAGTCATTAATTAAAAATTATTAAAATAGATGAATAACAATTTTAATCCTTTGTCTGCTGAAGAATTAACTTCAAGAATAAATAAAATTCCTAGAGTTAATCTAGCTCAATTACCTACTGTACTTGAATTTGCACCTAATATTTCTAAAGAGTTGGGTATAAATCTTTATATCAAACGAGATGACTGCACTGCATTAGCTTTTGGGGGAAACAAAACAAGACATTTAGAGTTTATAATGGCTAAAACATTATCTGGAGATTATGACTGTATTTTAACTGGGGCTGCATCTCAGTCTAATTTTTGCCGTCAAGCTGTAGCTGCTGCAAATAAACTAAATTTAGATAGTTATTTAGTATTAATGCACGGAATAAAAGGAAACTTAATGCAAGGTAATTTTTTATTATATAATATTCTGGGAGCAAATGTTGATGTTATTGATGGTGAGAATTTAGAAGAAATACCAAAGCATTTAGATATAAAATATAATGAGTTAATGAAAGAAGGTCGAAAACCTCTATTAATTTATGGAGGATTTGGAAAAGAGGATACTACTCTTGCTGGTATAAGTTACGCAAATGCTATGGCTGAAATTGATTTACAAATGAAAGAGCAAAATTTTATGGCAGATCATCTATTTGTTACTGCTGCTAATATGACACAAGCAGGTTGTGAATTAGGAGCTAAGATATTAAATTGGCCAACTCGTATTCAAGGTATTTCTCCTGTTTATTGGGAAATGGATATTAAAAAAGATATAGCGAGAATATGTAATGATGCAGCAAAGATGCTTGATATTAATTTAGAGTTTTCACATAAAATGATTAATCATGACAATAATTATGTAGGTGAAAAATATGGTGCGACTACAGAAGATGGAATAAAAGCAACAAAGCTTTTAGCTAATAAAGAGGGAATTATTTTAGATCCAGTTTATACATCAAAAGGTTTTGCAGCTTTAATTGATTATGTTGAAAAAGGAATCATTAAGAAAGGTGAAAACGTTATTTTTATGTTCACTGGTGGTAGTCCGGCAGTTTTTGCATATAACGATGAAATTGCAAATAATTCTACTCAATAATTTCAAATTTATCTAAATATTTATTTGATAACTTAATACCTAATCCATGTTTATTTTCTTCTAATTCGATAAAACCATTTTTTGCTTGAGGTTCGCCATCAAAAATATACCAAAATAATTCATTGCCAATTTCTACAGGCCAAAAAGGAAAATACTCAACTATTGGAGCGTTTACTGAACTCATAGAAATATGAAAATTATGAACTTGTCCTGCGTGAGGAATAACTGGTATTTGAAATGCTTCAGCTAAAGCAGAAATTTTATGTGCCTGTGTTATACCACCAACTCTATTCGTATCAAATTGTACAACATCAATTGCTTTTTTTTCTAGTAATTGTCTAAAACCAAAAAGTGTATATTCATGTTCACCACCAGATATAGGAGTTCTACATGAGGCTTTTAGATCTGCATAACCATCAATATCATCAGCAATAACTGGTTCTTCTAACCAACGAAGATTTTCATTATCAATTAATCGCATCATTCTTTTTGCATATTCAAATGTCCATCCCATATATACATCTGCCATAAGATCAACATTATCACCAACAACTGATCGCACTGTTTTGATTAACTCAATATTTTTATGCATACCTTCAGCACCATCAGTGGGACCCCAACCAAGTCTTAATTTCATTGCTTTAAAACCTTGATCAACATAATCCTTAGCTTCTTTTGCAAGACTATCAAGAGGTTGACTATAAAGCTTACTTGCATAACAGGGGAGTTTTGATTTAGTTTTTCCACCTAATAATTTGAATACGGGTTGTTTAGCAGATTTTCCTAGTGCATCCCATATTGCAATATCAACAGCACTAATAGCTGTCATACCTACACCTTTTCTCCCCCAAGCAAGTGTTTGGCGATACATCTTTTGCCATATATGCTCATAATCCCATATACTTTCACCAATAATGGCTGGAGCTAAGTAAGTATCTACAACTGATTTACATGGTTCTGGGGATAATGCTGCATTACCTAAACCTACCAAACCATCACTTGTTTCTATCTCAACAACTAACCAGCTATGAAATTTATATGTTGTCCATCTATCATTTGAAATATTTTCTTGATTCACAATATCTGCAGCATTTGTGCAAAAATTTTCGTGAATTTTTTGAACGGGCCCTGTCCATTTATAGACCTTTGCTTTAACACTTACAATTTTACTCACAAAATAATTATTATACTAATTTAAATCAATTTAAGAGAATTTTTTAATATTAAGATAAGAGTTTAAGTAATAACTTTAAAGATTCTAGCATCGGACTTACATTAGCTTTATTTTTACCCACAATATCAAAAGCTGTTCCATGAGCAGGAGTAGTTATGGGTATTGGCAGACCACCTTGAACAGTAACACCTTTTTCAAATCCAAACGATTTAAGACCTGATTGTATGGCGTCATGATACATTCCGACAAGACAATTATACTCTTTATTTTTATAAGCTTTAATAAATGATGTATCACATGGTAACGGGCCAAAAACTTTGATTTTCATTTTTCTTGCTTTGTTTATTGCAGGAATTATTATTTTTTTCTCTTCATTTCCAAACTCAGCGTGAGGATTTAAAGCTTGAACACCTACTTTTGGATTTTTAAATCCATTTTTTTTTAAATACTTATTAACTAACATAATTGGTTCAAGAATATTTTTAATATTGATATTTTTTGCAACATCTTTAAGGGGAATATGTGAAGTTACTCTAGCAGTCCAAAAATTATTTAATACATTAAGTTCACAAACGTAGCTTTTTATTTTAAATTTATTTTTAAAATAATGGAGTTCATCCTTAAATTTCATACCGGCAAGATCTAAACTTGTTTTATTAAACGGAGCAAAATTAATTCCATCTATTTTTTTCTTATTATATAAATCAACCGCTATATCGATAGAATTTAAAACAGAAATTCCTGATTTTATATTTGCTTTTCCAATTGGATATCTTACTTTTTTTTTAGTAATATCAAAGAAAATCTTACTAGTACTTTTAAATTCTATTTGATCAAAATTATTAATAAACTTAATATTTTTTTTATTTTTTTGTTTTGTTAAATGTCCATCAAATACAGATTTTTCTCCAATAATTACAATATTTATTTTTTTTAAAATATTATGAGATAGAATTTTAGAAATTAATTCAGGACCGATTCCAGATGGATCACCTAAAAGAATAGCTATACTTTTTTTATTTCTCATTAAATTCTATAAAACTTCTCTGCATTTTTTAAAAAAATTTTATCATGTTCATTTTGTGAAAAATTTTTTACAATATTAAAGTATGAACTCCAATAATTATCAAAAGTATTAAAAATTTTATCTACAGGAAAATTTGATCCAAACATACACCTATCAATACCAAAAATTTCAATTGTATTAAGAATAAAATATTCAGTAGAAATAATTGTCCAACTAGGATTAAACATCCCCAACCCTGATATTTTACAAACAAAATTTTCATGTTCGGCTAAAGATTGCATCTTTCTCATCCAATATTTTTTATATTCTTCTGTTTGGAAACAAGGTTCACCAGTATGGTTTAAGATAAATTGTACATTTGGGTAACGTTTTGCTAATTTACAAGCATCATCAAACTGATGAGGATATATTTGTATATCAAAAGATAATTTTCTATTGGTCAAATGTCTAAAGTTATCTTGCCATAACTCATCTTTTAAATAATCTTTTTTAGCATGAGAATATTGCGGTTTATCTTTATCAAATGACAAAATTTGTCTAATTCCTCGTACATTTTTATATTCAAGGTGTTGATCAAGAACTTCACTGACTTTTTCTTCAGAAAAATCAGCAAATGCAACAATCCCATTTGGGATTTTTAAATTATTATTATCTGAAATATTTTGTAACCATTTTGTTTCTTCTATCGGGTTCATTGCATCATGTTCAGCCTGAACATGTATTGATTTCACGAGATTTTGATTTTTTGCATCATTTAAATAATCATCTAATAAATAACTCTTTTTAATACTTTTAAAACTTCCATAAAAAGCTTCATCCTCATTACCACTTAACCAAGGATAATGTGTTTCTTTAGAACCAAGGTCCCATAGATGATGATGTGAATCAACAATAGCTATTTTTTTCATTTATATTTTTTATAGAATTTAATTTTATCTATAAGTTTATAAAATTAATACATATAATTTATTTGAAAAGAGGTATTATGAATTATGCATGGATTCTTGAAATCCGACCAGGATATGAGGAAGAATATAAAAAGAGACATGATGAAATTTGGCCAGAAATGGTTCAAATGCTTAAAGAAGCTGGATTACGAAATTATAATATTTTTAGATATGGATTAAAATTATTTGGATATTTTGAAACTGATGATCTTAAAAAATCCATTAACTTTATATCTAAAAGCGAAATTAATAAAAAATGGTCTAAATATATGGAGCCCATAATGAAAGTAGATATTGATCCGAAAACAAATTTTCCATACTTGTTGCCATTACAAATGCATTTAGATTAAAAACAAATAATGAATAAAGTAAAAATTGGAGTCATAGGAGCAGGTTGGTGGGCAACAGAAAATCATATCCCGCATTTAGCAGAAAGAGATGAAGTTGAATTAACAAGTGTATGTAAGCTTGAAGAAGACCAATTAACTTTTGTAAAGAATAAATTTAATTTTAAATATGCATCTACTGATTTTAAAGAAATGTTAAATTTATCATATTTAGATGGAGTAGTAATTTCTTCACCGCATCATGCACATTATGAGAATGCAAAAGCAGCGCTTGAAAAAAATTGTCATGTAATGATTGAGAAACCTATGACTACAGTTTCTAGAGAAGCTGAAACACTTCTCCAATTAGCAAAAAAAAAGAATAAACATATTTTAATCCCAAATGGTTTTAATTTTAAAAATTTTATGTCTAAGGCTGAGGAAATTATAATAAATAAAAAAATAGGTGAAATAAAACATGTTGATGCAGCTTTTTCATCATCTTTGACAGATTTATTTCAAGGGATACCATTGAGTGAGTCTAATAATCATACATTCCAACCCCATGCTTCTACATGGTCAGATCCAAATAAAGGAGGAGGATATGGTTGGGGGCAATTGTCACACATGTTTGCAGGTGTTTTAAAGATTACTCATCTTGAACCAGATCAAGTATTCTGTCTATCTGTGCCTTCACCAACAAATGTTGATTATACCAATGCAGTTTCTATGAAATTTTCAAATGGTGCAACTGGTTCTTTTTCCGGAAGTGCATTTGTACCAAAAGATTTTGGAGGTACTTTTTATATTACAGTTCATGGCACACTTGGTGTTTTATATTTAGATATGGAAGTAAAAAGAGAACGGTTATTTGTGCGTCTGAATAACGGAGATAATATAAATTATGAAATAGAGGAGGGTGATGGTACATTTAGTTATGGAACTAAAGAAGCATTGAATACTTTTGTTGATTTATGTCTTAATAAAGATGTAAAAAATCATTCAGATGGGACACTTGCTTTAAAAACAGTAAAAATATTAGAAGCTATGTATAAATCTATTGAAAGTAAAAAATTACAACAAATTTAAATAAGTAAATTAAAGATCAAATACTTTACCAGGATTCAAAATATTATTTGGATCAAAGCTTTTCTTAATTAATTTCATGAGAGGAACATTATCAGGGTGTTGCTTCAGTAAATATTCTTTCTTTTGAAGACCAATACCATGTTCACCTGTAATAGTTCCATCCATCTCTAAAGCTTTATCAATTAATCTATTGCTAAATTCTCTAATATATTTGTATTCATTTTGTTTACTTGGATCGTAGACAATGGATACATGAAAATTTCCATCACCAACATGACCAACCATTGGTGCCTTTAATCCCGTATCCCGAAGTTCTGTTTCTGCAAATTTAATACATTCCACTATGTTTGAAATAGGTACACAAACATCAGTGACATACACTCTAATATTATCACCCTGTGCTTTAACAGAATAATACACGTTATGTCTTGCTTTCCAGATTTTGTTTCTTTCTTCTGTATTTGCAGCCCATTTAAATTCACTGCCATTATTATTTTTAGAAATTTCTTCCACTACATCAATTGATTCTTTATTTGAAATTTCGCTGCCATGAAATTCATAGAATAGTGTTGGCAAACTTTCTAAATTTTCTAGCTTTGAGTATTTTATACTTATATCCATTTGATCTTTATTTAATAATTCTACTCTTGCAATAGGGACACCATACTGAATGATTTCTTGTGCGGTTAAAACTGCGGAGTCTAGATCAGGGAACTGACAAACAGCACTCATTATGCTCTCTGGTATTGGAGATAATCGAAGATGCACTTCAGTTATTATTCCTAAAGTTCCCTCTGAACCAACAAAAAGGTTAGTAAGATTATACCCTGCAGAGGTTTTTTTGGACCTTGTTCCTGTATTTATAATTTCACCATTGGCCATTACAACGGTTAAACCAAGTACTGTTGTTTTCATAGTTCCATATCTCACAGCCATCGTCCCAGAGGCTGAACAAGCTGCCATACCTCCAAGAGATGCGTTTGCACCAGGATCAATTGGAAAAAAAACTCCTTTATCTTTTAAAGTTTCATTTAGTTCTTCTCTAGATACATTTGCTTGTACTCGACAATCAAAGTCCGCCTCATTAATAGAAATAATTTTGTTAAAATTTTCCATTGAAATTGTAAATCCTTCATCATTTCCAACCACATGACCTTCTAACGATGTACCAGTGCCATACGCAGTTACTGGTACTTTAAATTCATTACAAATTTTTAATATTTTTGAGAGTTCTTCATTGTTTTTTGGAAACAAAACTGCCCTAGGTAGAACAGGGTCATAAGCATCTTCACCTTTTGCATGATTATTTCTGACACTTTCTGAAAATGATATTCTTTCTTGTAAAATATCTTTTAAATTGTCCAATAATCCTCTATCCATGAATTAATAATATTAATTATTCAATAAAAGTAAATGAATACCACAGCATTAGAATTAGAAAATATATATGATTTAGCATATAAAGCACTATCAGCCCATGGATGTGATCATTTCAATGCTGATTCTGTAGCAACAACAGTTTCACATGCTGAAAGAGATGGAAGTGTTTCTCATGGATTGTTTCGTATTCCTGGTTATGTAGCTTCGCTAAAAAGTAAAAAAGTAAATGGAGCTTCACGACCTTCAAATACCTATCTTACACAAAACGCAATTCGTGTTGAAGGTGATTATGGGTTTGCTCCTGTAGGAATCAAAGTTGGTTTGCCTGAATTGATAAAAACGACAAATAAACATGGAGTTGGTGTTTTAACTATAACTAATACTCATCACTTTGCAGCCTTATGGCATGAAACTGAATCATTAGCAGAAAATAATTTAATTGGAATTGCTTGTACTGCATATAAACCAAGTGTGGCTCCAGCTGGTGCAAAGAAACCACTATTTGGAACTAATCCAATATCATTTGCTTGGCCAAGAAAAAATAACACCCCTGTAGTCTACGATATGGCAACTTCAACAATGGCGATGGGAGAGGTTCAGGTTGCAGCACGTGATGGTCACAAAGTTCCATTTGGAACAGGCCTAAATAAAGATGGAGAAAAAACTGATAATCCATCTGAAATTGCAAATGGAGGAGTCCTTTTAACATTTGGCGACTACAAAGGTTCTGCAATAGCAATGATGATTGAGTTATTAGCTGCAGGTCTAGTAGGAGATTTATTTAGTTTTGAAGCTAAAGAAGAAGACAATAATGATGGCGGTCCTGCAAGGGGTGGTGAATTTATTATGGCATTATCTCCAGAGCTTATTGCAGGAAAAAATTGGAATGAACATGCTGAGAAATTTTTTGAACAAATGACATCTTTAGACGGTGTGCGTTTACCTGGACAACGAAGACACACTAATAGGCAAGATAAAGGTCCAAGACAAATTAATTCAGAGCTAATAGAAAAGATAAAGAGTCTAATCTAATCCATTTATGGATAATATTAAATTAGATTTTCAAAAACATATTGATGCAGGAAGATGTAATGGAGCTGAATGGATAATAAATCATAAAAATAATATTTATCATGAAGTAATTGGTTACAAAGATTTGGAATTAAAAAATAAGCTCAATAAAAATTCATATTATAGAATTTGGTCAATGACAAAGCCAATTATTGGTTTTGCAGCAATGCAATTAATTGAAAAAAATTTCTTATCTCTTGATGATACTATAGATAAACATTTATCTGATTTTAAAAATTTAAAAAAACTTAGTAGTATTGAGAGTAAATTAAAAAATACAACTTCTCTAGAAAATAAACCTACTGTTAGACAACTTTTACAACATACAGCAGGCTTTACATATAACAGTTGTGATAATTTTTTAGCTCAAGAATATGAGGATAGAAGTTTATTTCATTCTGCATCTTCAAGTTTGGAGGAAGAGATTAGTAAAATTTCCGAATTACCACTGTTATATGAACCTGGTTCAAAATGGCATTATTCTATATCTATTGATGTTTTAGCCAGAATTATAGAAGTTGTAACAAAAGATAAAATTTTTGACGTTTTAAACGAAAATATTTTTTTACCTTTAGAAATGAATAATACAAATTTTTATATTGATGAAAATAGTAATAGTGAGTTAGTTGAAACATTTGAATATAACAGCGAAAAATTAAAACTAACAAATTTAAATTACGATAAAAGAAAGTTAATATTATACGGGTACCCAGCAAATAATAAAAATTATTCCAGAGGAGGCCATGGTTTGTTTTCTACAGCTGAAGATTATGAAAAATTTGCTACAATGCTTATCGATGGTAAAAATAAAAATGGAAAAGAGCTCATTAATTCTCAAAGTTTAGAATTAATGCGAAATAATTCTTTAAATAAAGAGTTATTTCCAATTGAAATCACATCAATTAATACAAATAAAGATGAAGATTATGAAAATGATCTAGATGGATATGGTTGGGGTTTAGGATTTAGAGTTTTAATGAATAATACCTCTCAAAATAAGTTTGGTCCAGTTGGAGAATTTGGATGGTCAGGTTATGCCGCTACTTATTTTTTGGCAGATCCAAAAAATAATTTGTCAGCTGTTTTAATGATGCAAATTTTAGATGCAGATAAGAATATTAAAAAAGATTTTTACAATAATATCTTTAAAAATCTTTAATAAATATGAAATCAAATCCCTATACCTATGGAATAATTTTAACTCTTTTAACTTACTTATCTTTTGGTATTTTAGATACAATTCAAAAAACAGCAGTTCAATATCACTCTGTTTTTGTATTATTATTTGTAAAATTTACTTTCTGTTTTATTTTTTCTTTTTTTATTGCAAAAAAAAATAAAGTTAAAAAATTTTATCTTTCAAATAATTACAAGATACAAATAACCAGATGTATTTTATCTGTATGCGAATCTTGTTTTTTTGTATTGTCTTTTAGGCACTTAGCTCTGGCAGATGCTCACACAATAGGATCTTTAGCCCCTGTTCTAGTTTTAGTTTTTTCTTATTTTATTTTAAAAGAAAAAATAAATGTAGCCACTTGGTTAGCAATTTGTGTAAGTTTTTGTGGAGTTATTTTAATTATGCGACCTGGACTAACTATATTTAATCCATATCTAATTATCCCATTATGTGCTGCTTTTTTTTATTCACTATTTCAAATAGCAACAAGATTAAATGCTAAGTATGATGATAACGAAACTATGTTATTCTATAATGGCCTTATAGGTGCTATCATTACATTTGTACTATCACTTTTTTTCTGGCAACCTCTACATTCATTTTCTTTTATCTTTTTTATTTTTTTGGGTATCTTTTTTTGTACTGGTTTATTTTTACAAATTAAAGCATTGAGTATAACACCAGCAAGTATTCTAGCGCCTTATAATTATACTATAATTGTTTGGGGAATAATTTTTGGCTTATTAGTATATGGAGAAATCCCAGATATATTTACAATAATAGGAGCAATCATTATTGTTTCATCAGGAATATTTATATTTAGATATTCTTACAAGTAGTTTTAATTTCTTTGTATCAATTAAAAAATTAATGTTATAAATTTAATCTATGTTTATTGGAATTGATCTTGGAACTTCATCAATCAAAATGATTTTAATAGATCAAAATCAAAGCATCCTTGCATCTGCTAATTCAAGTCTTACTGTACAATCACCTAAAGATGGTTTTAGTGAACAAAATCCACAAGAATGGATTGACTCAACAATGGAATGTTTGGAGGCTTTAAAGTCAAAAAAACCAAAAGAATTTTCACAAACTATTTCAATAGGAATATCAGGTCATATGCATGGAGCTACGTTAATAGATAAGGATGGAAATGTTATTAGACCATGTATTCTTTGGAATGATACAAGATCATATCAAGAGTGTGAAGAATTTGAAAAACAAAATTTTGATGTACGATCAATCTCAGGAAATATTGCTATGCCTGGTTTTACTGCACCAAAAATAAATTGGATAAAAAATAATGAAATAGATAATTTTAAAAAAATTTTTAAAGTTTTACTCCCTAAAGATTATTTACGATTTGTTCTTACTGGTGAATTTTTTTCTGAAATGTCAGATGCATCTGGAACATTATGGCTAGATATCCAAAAAAGAAAATGGTCCAATCAGCTTTTATCTTGCTCATTTTTAGAAGAAAAACACATGCCAGATCTAGTTGAAGGCAATGAGCAGACAGGATTTTTAAAAAAAGATTTAAAAGAGAAATTTAATTTTAATAATAATGTTAAAGTTGTGGGTGGAGCAGGGGATAATGCTGCTGCAGCAACTGGTATGGGTATAACAAATAAAAATCAATCATTTATATCTCTTGGTACTTCAGGCGTTTTTTTTACCCCCACTGAAAATTTTTTAAGTAATACTGGTGATGCAGTACATTCTTTTTGTCATTGTTTACCAAATAAATGGCACCTTATGTCCGTTATGTTAAGTGCAAGTAATTGTTTAGATTGGATTTGCGCTATTACCAATACTTCAATTGCTGATACACTTAATAATGTAGAGCAATTTTATAATGATAAAAATTCTATAAAAAATTCATCATATTTTTTACCTTATTTGTCTGGAGAAAGGACTCCACATAATGATCCTCATATTAGAGGTTCACTCCATTCTTTAAAAACAACTACAAATGCAACAGATTTACAGTATGCAGTAATTGAAGGTGTCAGTTTTGGAATATTAGATGGAGTAAATTCTATTTTGAAAGTTAATAATAACTTTGATAAAATATTTATGGTTGGAGGTGGTTCAAAAAGTTTATTTTGGATTGAATTGCTTGCAGCACTTTTAAATAGAAAGTTAAGTGTTTGTGATCAAAGCGAATTTGGTGCCGCACTTGGCGTTGCAAGATTAGCAATGTATCAGGATGCTACTATTGATAATAAAGAAAATATTATTAGTGAAATAAAAATAAGTAAAACTTATGAACCTAATGAAGATAAAATTGATCTTTTATTACAAAGGTATTCAATTTGGAAAGATTTATATAACAGTAATAATAAAATTGCTAAAAATTTTAATTTTTAGTAAATTTATCTTAAAAAAAATTATTCTTTAAAAAGAAAAATATTTGCCTTTATCTTTATTTTATCTTTGAGGACTGTTGTGTTTTTCCAATTACCAGTGCCTATTTTAAAGTCATTTCTAGAAAAAGATATTTCACTTTTTACCTGAACCAACTCACTGGCCAATTTTATTACTTCAATATTAATAGGAATATTTTGACTTTTTCCTTTTATTGTTAACTCACCTATTAAATTAATTTTATTGTCTTCATAATTAAATTTAAAATTATTTGTATCAATAAGACCTAAAGGATATTTTTTAGCATCAAAAAAAACTTCACTAAGAACTAAATCTTTATATCGTTTGTAATTTATATCTAAACTATCAATTCTAACATTTATAAGAGCTTTATTATTATTTTGATTTGACAAATCTAAGGAAACAAAACCATCAAATTCATTAAATTTACCGATAACATTTTTCGTTAACAAAACTGGAACTTCAAATTCTATACTAGAAATATTTTTATCAATAGTCCATAAATCATTAGCTGCACTCTGCTTACAATACAGAAATATAAAAAATAAACTAAATATAACTTTCAATATATTTCCTTGCTAGTTCATCAGCTTTCTCATTAAATTCGAAACCAGCGTGTCCTTTAACCCATTTCCATTTTACATTATGTTTATTAATTAGATTATCTAATTGCATCCATAATTCTTTATTTTTCACTATTTTTTTTGTTGAAGTTTTCCATCCATTTTTTTTCCAATTTGTAATCCATGATTCAATACCATCCTTTACATATTTGCTATCGGTATAAATGATTAATTCTTTTTTTATCTCAAAATATTCCAGCGCTTTTATTGCTGCTGTAAGTTCCATTTTATTATTAGTTGTGTGTTGATCACCACCATTTAATAAAATTTCTTTATTATTATCTAATATCACGACACCCCATCCACCTATACCAGGATTTCCAGAACATGCGCCATCTGTATAAATATTAATCATTATTCAAAAATATCATTTTGTTGATGCCATCTTAAAATATTCAAATATTCAAATGGATCTTTTTTAACAACTACCGCATCAGGCGGATGAAAAATATAATCGTGCATTCTCGTACATAATATTCTAACAGCAGCAGCTCTTAATAAAATATTTAATGATTTCTTTTCAATATCACTTAATTCCCTCAACTTTTGATATTCCCCAAGAATTATTAAGCAGTTCTCTTTGTTAAAGTATTGTCCATTTTCACTAAAACACCAATCATTAATAACTATAGCTAAATCGTAAATATAAAAATAATAACATGCAAAATAGAAATCTATTACTCCAGAAATTTTTTCATCTTTAAAAAAAATATTATCTCTAAACAAATCAGCATGTATGACACCACAAGGAATATTTGTTGGCCAATAATTTTCTAAATAGTCTAATTCATTTTTTAACAAATACATTGTTTCATTAAACTTTTCGGATTTATTATTAAGGCACTTTTTGTAAATTTCTTTCCAATCCTGTAGATCTAAACTGTTAGGTCTTTTTTCATCAAAATTTATGGTAAGATTGTGTAAATCAGCAACCATTTTTCCAACTTCTCTACACATTTCAGCGTTAGGTTCTTCAATACTTTTACCTTCTAGAAAAGATATTATTACAGCTGTTTTATTTTTTATTCTTTTTAAAATTTTTCCATTTTTATCTGAGATAGCTTTTGGACATTTAAAATTGTTTTTATTTAAAAAGTTTTTTAAATTTATAAAAAAAGGTAATTCTTGCTCAGTTACTCTTTTTTCAAAAATTGTTAAAATATATGGTTGATTATTACAAAAAATTTTAAAATTAGAGTTCTCTATCCCATCTACAATTTCTTCAAAGCTGTCTAAATTTCCAATTGAGTATTCAGAAATAAAGATTTCAATATCTTCTTTAAGTAATTTAGTAAAGACTGCCATCTTCTATACGTTTAGTTTTTGCGGCACTTTAAAAAATACATCTTCTTTTTGGTAAGATCCTTCATTTATATGTATTTCAAAATTTCTTTTCAAATTATCAAGAAGTTTTTTAACAAGTACTTCTGGCGATGATGCACTTGCTGTTATTCCTATATTTTCAGATTCTTGAAATATATTTAAATTTAAGGAATCTACATCTTCTACTAAAATAGCTTTTTTTGATCCATAATTTTTTGCTACTTCAACTAATCTTAGGGAATTTGATGAGTTACTTGCACCAATGACTAAAAAATAATCACATTGATTCGCTATCTTTTTAACCGCTTCTTGTCTATTTGTCGTAGCATAACAAATATCATTTTTTTTTGGTTCTATGACATTACTAAAATGTAATTTTATCTCTTTTATTATATCTTTTGTATCATCTACTGATAGCGTTGTCTGAGTAACATATGCAATCTCATCATTTTGGTTTAAAGGCAATTTTTTTACATCTTCAACTTTTTCTACTAAATGAATTTTTTTATCTGTTTGACCCATAGTTCCAATAACTTCAGGATGATTTCTATGACCAATTAAAATTACTGGCAGATTTTTTTTATCAAAATTTTCAACTTCTTTATGGATTTTGCTAACAAGCGGACATGTTGCATCATAATATACTAAATTTAAACTTAATGCTTCCTCAGGGACTGCTTTTGGAACACCATGTGCAGAAAAGATAACTGGCCTACTTCTATCTTCAATCTCATTTAATTCTTCTACAAAAATAGCTCCCTGTGATTTGAGATTTTCAACAACAAATTTATTATGCACTATTTCATGACGAACGTATACGGGCGCTCCATATTTTTTTAGAGCACCCTTTACCATTTCTATAGCCCTATCTACACCTGCACAAAATCCCCGAGGTCCTGCAAGAAATATATTAAGTTTTTTTGTCATCCAAATTTGTTACCATTAATTTTGGTTACTTAATAATACTATAGATTTTGAAAATCTTTTAATATTAAATTATTAATATTGTAAGTAGATTTTGGAATAACTAAGTCTACTACTAGTTCTTTAGAACAGAGTTAAATTCGGTAATTGACTCTTCAATTAAAGCAGATTTTTTATCCTTACTTAGATTTTGAAGTAGAATATTTCTAGTAGCCTCTATTGCAACACTTGAAATATAACTTTTGATAGAATTATTAGTATCTCGAACTAATTGTTCAATTTTATTTTCTGCCAATATTTTTCTTTTCTCAATTTGATCAGTTAATTTAGTGGCAGATATATCTTTCAATTCAGCAATTCTTTTCTCAGATTCTAACTTTAGATTTTGTATTTCTTTCTCTACTTTAGATTCTCTCTCCCTAAGTTCATCCAAAGCTTTTTGAGCCTCGTTTTTTAAATTCTCAACTTCATCTATTTTATTTTTTATATCTTTTATTTGTGCATCTAAACTGGATGTAAGAATTTTTCGTACTGGATTAAAAATTGCTGCAATAAATAATATAAAAGATACCGCTACCCAAAATTGAGGATCAGAAAACATTAGTTAAAATTACCTTTATGTGTTTCAATAACTTTATTAAGTTCATTGTCTGACAATTCTATATCTGTAATTTTTCCAACAGTCAGTTTTGTAATATTAACTATTTCATTGTTAATATTTTTCATTTGATCATCTTTACTTTTTAAAATTTCTTTTTCTGCATCAGAAACTTTTTTTTCTAAATCTTTATCAAGTGAAGAAAGTTGAGAAGAAACATTTTCTTGTAAAGCATTGATTGTTTCTTTAATTTTCTCATCTGTTTCTAGTTTAGTCTTATTGATCTGATCATTAATTTTTTTTTCAATTTCCATTGCCTGTTCTTGAAGCTCTTTTGCTGAAGATAAATTTTCATCTATTTTATTTTGTCTTCTCTCTAAAACTGTAGCTATTCTTGGAAGTGATACCCTCCATAAAAATACAAATAGAAAAGTAAAAAATACAGCTAACCAAAAGAGCTGTGAAACAAAAAACTCTGGATTTAATTGAGGCATTAATTAATTATTGAGTTCTATCCAAACAAAATAACTAACGCAATAACTAGCGCGAAAAGTGCAATCGCTTCAACTAATGCGAAACCTAACATTGTCATTGTAAAAACTTCACCTCTTGCTGCCGGATTTCTTCCAACTGCTTGAATAAAAGATGAGAAAATATTCCCAATTCCAATCCCTGATCCAATAACACCGATAACGGCTAAACCCGCTCCGATTACTTTTGCTGCTTCAATTTCCATAAGTCCTCCTATTTTAAATTAATGTAAATGATAAGCATCGTTAATATATAAACACGTCAGTATTGCAAACACATATGCTTGCAAAAAAGCAATTAAAATTTCTAATCCTGTTAAAGCTACAATGAAAGCTAAAGGAAAAACTCCTGTAAAAAATGGCATGGAAACAACAAAGCCTGCAAATACTTTGAGTAGTGTGTGACCAGCCAGCATGTTTGCAAATAATCTAACTGATAAACTTATAGGTCTTGATAAATAAGAAATTACCTCAATGGGAATAAGCAGTGGATGCATGTAAAACGGTACACCTGGTATATAAAAAAAAGTAAAAAATTTAATACCATGGTTAATAAATCCAAGAATAGTTACGCCAATAAATACAACTGCTGCTAATGCAAATGTAACAATGATGTGACTCGTGAAAGTAAATTGATATGGTATCATTCCAACCATATTTCCAATTAGTACAAACATGAATAAAGAGAAAACAAATGGGAAATATCTTTTTCCATTATCTCCAACTGTATCAGAGAGTAACTGAGCAATAAAATTATACATAAGCTCTGAGATAAGCTGCATCCTAGAAGGGATAATTGATCTTGTGTTCACTGTTAAAGTTAAAAATAGAGTAATCACTAAAACAGTAATTAGCATTGCAAAAGATGAGTTTGTGAAAGAAATGTTATAACCTCCAAGTTCAATATTAGATATTGGATCTATTTCGAACTGTTTTAGGGGACTATCTTTTGCGGCCATAATTGATATTGAATATTAAAATTACCTTTGCTTTTCAATGCGACGCATTACACGATAAACGTTCAAAAATCCAGCTAATGCGCCAAATATGAAGAAAATAATTAAGCCTATTGGTTTAGTATTAAAGTAATTATCCACAATAAGCCCAATTCCAACTCCAACAACTAGTGCAGCTATAATTTCTGTACTAATTTTAAAACCAAATCCTGCACCACTTTCTTTTTTTTTAATATTAGGTTCTTTATTTTGATTATCTAAATCATCAATTTTTTTACCTAATTCTTCTAAATTTTTATTTTTATAATTCATTTGTAGTGTCTTGCTCTTTTATCTCAATTGCTTTTTCAAGATCAACGGAAACTAATTGTGATACACCTTTCTCGGGCATAGTAACACCAAATAATCTATTTACTCTTGCCATTGTCATTCTATGGTGAGTTATTACTAAGAATTTTGTTGAAGAAGTTTTAGCTATTTCCTCCACTAATGAACAAAATCTATCAACATTAGTATCATCCAATGGAGCGTCAACCTCATCAAGTACACAAATGGGAGCTGGATTTGATAAAAATACAGCAAATAATAATGATAAGGCTGTAAGAGCTTGCTCACCTCCAGAAAGTAAATTTAGATTTTGTAATTTTTTTCCAGGAGGACTAGCAAATATTTCTAAACCAGCTTGAAGAGGATCTGACTCATCTGTAAACTTTAGATAAGCCTTTCCACCACCAAACAACCTGGTAAATAACTTTTGAAAATTTTCATTTACTATGCCATATGCAGCAAGTAAGCGTTGTCTACCTTCTGTATTCAGTGAGTCAATTGCTTCTCTTAGTTTTGCAATTGCACTTAAAAGGTCGCTTTGATCTTTCTTTATCGTATTAACTTTTTCTTCTAAATCTTTTGACTCTTGTTCTGCGAGAAGATTTACACCACCTAAACGTTCTTGCTCTCCAATTAGTCTCTCTAACTTTTTTTCTAAATCATCAGTCTCGCCTAAAACTTTATTTGGATTGATTTCTCCAATATTGTAAAGTTCTTCTAGATCTACACTCAATCTTTCTTTTACTTGAGTAGATAATAATTTAATTGCTTCATTAATAGTATTGATTTGACCTTCAGTTCTAATTCTCTCTTCTCTCAATTCATTTAATTTAATCTCCTCTAGTTTTAATTTCTTATTGATTTCATTAGAATTTTGTTCAGTTTGACGAAGTTGCTCAGCTATTTGCTCGTAAGAATTCTTATTTTCATCAATCAATTTTTGTATTTTTAATTTTTCACTTGATACATCTTCAGGAACGGATTGGAGATTTGATAATTCACCAATTAATGAACTTTGCCTTGAATTTAATTCTTCTATTCTTTGATTTGCTTTTGCAGAAATATCATTCCATTGTTTTTCTTCTGCACTCAATTGCTTTATTCTTCTATTTTTTAGTTGCTCTAATATAGCTTTAGTAGAATTATTTTGTTTACCTTTAGATACATATCCATCCCATCTCCAAATTTCTCCTAGTTTGCTAACTAATATTTGTCCTGGTTTTAAGTTTTTTTGAATTTCTAAAATATTTTCTTTATTTTCTATTAATCCAACAAATTCTAACTTCTTTTTCAAATTATCTGGAGCTTTGATTAGAGAGGAAAATTTTGTAATTTCTGAATTAAAGGAAGAATCTTCCACATCCAATTTTCTCCAAAAAATACTTTGTTCTTCATCGATAGATGCAATTAACTCATCTGAAAAAACTGCAGCAATTGCTTGTTCAAGACCATCTTCAAAGTCTAGATAATCAATTATTGGATTATTATTTTTTTTATTAGTACCATTTTCAGTATTTAAATCATCATCAGTTTGAATAAAAAGATCACCTTGTTGTTTTAACAAAATTGATTTTTCTTCTTGTACTCTTTCAAGATTCTGTTTTGCATCTTCGAATAAAAACTTCTCTCTATCAATATCATTTTTAATTTGCTCTATACGGACTTTCGTTTCATCTACTGCAATATTTGCTCTTTCAATTTCTTTTTCTTGATTTTCTAAACTAATTGAATATTTCTGCAGCTCAGCTGCAATCTTACTTTCTTGGAGTCTAAGGTTTGGAAGACTTTCTTGAACTTTTTCAAATTCAACATTTATTTGTGCTACAACTTGTGTTTGGTCATTTACAATATTTGTTTCAGATTGAATTTTTTCATTTGCATTTTTTAATTTATCTTTTTCATCAATCCATTTTTTGTAAAATAATCTTGCTCTTGCTTTTGTAATATCTTTTTGAATATACTTATATCTTTCAGCTTGTTTTGATTGTTTCTTTAATATTGTAAGTTGTTCATCTTGTGCTTTTAATACGTCCTTAACACGCTCTAAGTTATTTTCAGTAGCATTTAATCGTAATTCAGCTTCGTGTCTTCTTGAATGCAGACCTGTAATTCCTGCAGCCTCTTCCAGTAATGTCCTTCTTTGTTCAGGTTTAGCAGCGATAATAGCTCCAACTCTTCCTTGACTAACCATCGATGTTGAACGAGCACCTGTTGCTGCATCAGCAAATAGCAATTGTACATCTTTTAATCGCACCTCCTTGCCATTAACTCTATATTCTGAACCTTCACCTCGCCAAATTCTTCTAGTTACTTCAATGGTATCATTTTCATTGAAAATACTTGGTGCTTTTCTTGCTTTATTATCTAAATCTATAGTAACCTCGGCAATATCCCACGCTGGTCTATCATCTGTTCCATTAAAGATTACATCGTCTAATTCACTTCCTCTCATTTGTTTCGGAGAAAGTTCACCCATAACAAACCTAAAAGCCTCTACAAGATTCGATTTACCACATCCGTTTGGACCAACAATACCTGTTAAGCCATTTTCAATCAAAATTTCTGTTGGTTCAACAAAAGACTTAAAGCCTTTGACCTTAAGGGTCCTAAAATTAATCATCAACTATTGTGATAATATTTTATCGATGATTTGTCTAAACTCTTTTATGTTTTTATTCCCGGAATATAAAACTCCATTAACTATGAATGACGGAGTGGAGCCTATTTTATATTCTCTTTGCGCTTCCATTACACCTTCAAGTAATTGATTCTCTAAATCCACATTACTTAAACATGCATCAAAATCTTCTTGTTGCATACCGCCACTTTGCATTATTTTGTATAACTCAGATCTTGTTTTTGAATGATCTCTATTAACCCAACTATTTTGAAGTTTATAAAGCCCATTCATATAATCGTATCTTACATCTTCGGGGACACATCTTAAAATCATACTTCCAGCAAGAGCCGGATAATTAAAGGGAAAATCACGAAAAATAAACTTAACTTTACCAGTATCAATAAACTCTTTTTTTAATTCTGCTAGAGTATCATTATGAAAATCTGCACAGTGACTACAAGACATTGAAGCATATTCTATAATTGTGATTGGAGCATTTTCTTCTCCAATATAAAAATCATTATCTTTAACATCTAGTATTGAATTTTCAGCTGCTTTGGCATTAATAAAAAGTAGTGATAGTATAATAGAAGTTAATAAAATTCTAATTTTCATCATTTGTCCTCAGTTGTAATTTTATTACCTAAATTTAATAGCGATTTTTTCAAATCTAAATTTTGAAATTCTTTAACGTTTTCTTCAACAAATCTTATGTCATCTTTGTTTATTTGTTTTTTCTTACTTTGTTTCATATACGTATGTTTAGGTATGTAATTTTGATGAATTCTCAAGTCCATTATAGCTTTATAGCCAAAATAAGTATTAATTTTTTCAATTATAGTGTCCTTAAAGTGTTGAAACTCAATGGCTGCGGCCGGTGCAACACTCACATTTAGATAATTTTTATATACCGTCTCACCTAAATCATTTTCAAAATCACGCACCCTTGAAACATTTAACGGCTCTGAATATTCTTTAAAATAACTACCAGCAATTTCAGGCCATTTGGAGTTAATTACAAATTCTGTACGATTATATTTAGAGGAAAATTTTCTATTTACCTTCCTCAGAGTATCGCCAATAGATTGTGGAACAAATGTTCTTTTTTGTTTTAAATTTTTTTTGTCCATATGCATAAATAATTTATAGTACCTAAATATGAAAGCAATATGTTTAAACACGAAACACAAGTAATAAAGTTTTTACTTCAATGGTATTCTATGAATGCCAGAAAACTACCATGGCGGAAGAAAAATAATCTAAATTTACCTCATCCATACTTTGTGTTTGTAAGTGAGTATATGCTTCAACAAACAACAGTAAATACCGTAAAAAATAAATTTAATGAATTTATTTTAAAATGGCCTTCACTAAATAAATTAGCGCAAACTTCAGAGCCAAATATCTTGAAATTCTGGTCAGGTCTTGGTTATTATTCAAGAGCAAGAAATTTATTAAAGTCTGCAAAAATAATTAAAAATAATTTTAAAAATAACATACCAGAAACTTATGATGAACTCATCCTACTTCCTGGTATTGGAGATTACACTGCAAAAGCAATTCTTGGAATTGGATATAATAAATCAGTCATGCCACTTGATGCTAATATTGAGAGAATTTTGGTTAGGTTACATGCTATCGATAAACCAATTAATAAAGTAAAAAATAAACTTAAAGATTTGGGAAATAAATTCATCACAGATAAATATTCTTCAAACTTAATTCAGTCTTTTATGGATTACGGGTCAGAGATATGCCTTCCACGAAACCCTAAATGTAATATTTGTGGAATTAATAAATTTTGCCAATCATATAAAAAGAATTTACAGCAAAAAATTCCTTTTAAACAAAAAAAGAAAAGTAATAAGCCAGTAAAGTACACAAGAGCTTACGTAATTGTGAATGAAAAGAATGAAATCCTAGTACGAAGTAGACCAAATAAAGGAATGTTGGCCTCTATGCTTGAAGTACCAAATGATGTCTGGGTTAAAAATAAAAAATTGCTAACTACTGATGAAGACATACAAAAAATAAAAACAAAATTACAATCTAAAGGTTCATTTGAATATTCATTTAGTCATTTTGATTTAGAAACAGAAATTTTTTATGGAAATGTTAAAAAAGCGAAATTAACAAAAAGTAATTGGATAAAGAAATCATCTTATTCTAGTTCTAGAATGCCAACTGTTATGAAAAAAATAGTAGATATAGCAGTATAATTTATGCAAAGAATTTTTTTGCGTTCATAAAAATTTTATACCCATCACCGAATTTTTTAGAAGTATTGTTTTGCCAATTAGGAACATGATAATGATAAAATGCTCTTTCTGGGTGAGGCATCATTGCAAGAACATTCCCATTTTGATTTGTTAACGCAGCTATATCATCTTTAGATCCATTAGGATTAAAAGGAAACTGACCTTTTGCTAATTTTTTATGGTTATTAATGTATTGTAAGCCAATAAGGTTATTAGCTTTGATACTTTTAAGTAGATTAATAGGTATCATGAATTGCCCCTCTTGATGGGCGACAGGCAAGTTCAAGATAGTAATATTTTTTAGCCATGGTGATTTATTATTATTTACTTTTACATCAACCCATCGACACTCATAGCTCCCAGATTTATTTTCAATCATTGCAATTTCTGGATCTTTTTTATTTAGGCTTGGAACTAACCCAAGATTAATTAATATCTGGCATCCATTACAAATGCCTATAATTAATTTATCTTTTAATGAAAAATCTATTAGCTGATCATACAAATTGGTCAGAATTTTTTTCGCCATTGCATTTCCTGAGCCTGTATCATCGCCATACGAAAAACCACCAGGTATAGCGAATACTTGATAGTTATTAAGTTGTTTAGGATTTTGTATTAGATCATTAATATGAACAATTTTTCCTTTAAAGCCTACTACTTCAAATGCATGTAGTGTTTCATTTTCACAATTAATACCATAACCTGATAAGACTAATACGTTCATAACCCTTTAATATTTTGTTTGTATGACTTAGCAAAATCTGAAATTTTACCTCTAATAATTTTTTTGTTATCTTTAAACTCAACTACATCTGAGCCCGTACATTTGCCAATAATTGTATAATCAGAACCTTTAAATATTTTTTTAAAATTGGCTAACTTATTTTTTTTCAGGGAAACAAGAATTCTACTTTGTGATTCAGAAAATAAAAATTGGTCAACTGAGATTTTATTTTTTAGTTTTAAATCAATTGTTAAACCTTTCTTTGAAGCAATTGCCATCTTTGTAACTGCAATTCCAATTCCACCCAAATCTATTCCAATTGCAGAATTTATAATTCCTAGTTTATTAGCTTTTTCAAAATTTCTATATGTGCGAAGTGCATCATTGCTATTTACAACTGGATTTTTTGATTTTTCATAACCTATAATTTTGGAATAAACACTATCCCGTAATTCATTACGGGTATTTCCTAAAACTAAAAGTATATCACCATCATCGGATGTCATTTTTGTTAAGTGTGAAATTTTATCTACCACTCCAATAGAAGAAATCAGCAATGTTGGAGGTATTGAAATTTTTACTGATTTTCCAGTTTTATCAAAACCTTTAAAATCATTAAACATACTATCTTTTCCTGAAATAAAAGGTGTTTGGTAAGCAACTGCATAATCATAACAAGCTTTTGCTGCTTCTTTCAATTGATATAAGCGATCAGGTTCATCTGAGCTGCACCAACAAAAGTTATCAAGAATTGCAATTTTTTTTGAGTTGGCACCACTTACAATTAAATTTTTATATGCTGTATCAATAGAGCACCCAGCCATATCATAAGGATTTGTTTCGGCGTACTGAGGATATGCAGCTTGTGAAAGAGCTATTGATTTTTCATCATCAAATAGAGGTTTAATAGCAGTAGCATTTCCAAAAACTCTGCCTTCGCCTTGTAATGGTTTTATAATAGAGGTAGCTTGTACTTCGTGATCATATTGCGTGGCTATAAATTCTTTTGATACAATATTTGGACTAGAGAGAAGTTTATGTAGCTTATCTATCAAAGAACTTTTCTTAATTATTTTTTTCTTTTCTTTTTTAATTTTTGGAAAAGATGTTTTTAAATTTAATTTTGGATAACCTTCATGAAGAAATTCCATATCTAAATTGAGAATTTCAGTTTTATTGTATTTTACTATGGCTTTTTCTTTTTTAATAAACTTACCAATTATTGTTGCTTCCACACCTCTTGCATTAAATCTATTTATAACTTTTTTTACGTTCGCTGGAGGTACTGCTAGTGTCATTCTTTCTTGCGATTCAGAAACCCAAATTTCCCAAGGATATAATCCATTATATTTAAGAGGAACTTTTTCAAGATTAACTATAAAACCGCCACTTTCTTTTGCCATTTCTCCAATTGATGATGATAATCCTCCAGCTCCATTATCTGTTATGCTCGAGTAAAGATTTTCATCACGCAATTCTCTAATGATCACATCAGACATTTTCTTTTGTGTTATTGGATCACCAATTTGTACGGCAGAAACTGGACTATTAGGATCTAATTCCTCTGAAGAAAATGTTGCACCGTGAATACCATCTTTTCCCACTCTGCCTCCAGCCATTAGTATGATATCCCCTGGATTAGCTTTTTTCTTATGTGATAATTTTCCTTTAATTTTTTTCGGAATAATCCCAACTGTTCCACAAAATACAAGTGGCTTTCCTGCAAACCGGTCATCAAAATATACATTACCTTGAGGAGTAGGAATACCCGAACAATTTCCCCCAACTCTAACACCACTTATAATACCCTTCGCAATAAAATTTGCTGGAAGCATTGGATCCTTATTTTTTTGACGATACAATTGATATTTCTTATTCGGGTCTGCTAAATAATATGCATACGTGTTCGCTATAGGTTTTGCTCCTTTCCCAAACCCAAGACAATCCCTATTAACACCAACAATTCCAGTGATTGCACCACCAAATGGATCTAAGGCTGAAGGTGTATTATGTGTTTCAACTTTATGACAAATAATCCAATCTTTATTAAATTCTATTCCACCAGCATTATCCGTAAAAAGAGAAACACAAAAATTATCTTTTCTTAATTGAATAATTTTTTCAGTAGCGCCTTTAATATATTTTTTAAATATACCTTCTTGAATATCATCAATTTTAGCTGAAAATATTTTGTGTTTACAGTGCTCGGACCATGTCTGAGCTAATGTTTCAATTTCTACATCTGTTGGTTTACGTTTTATAGTGGAAAAATAATTTCTTATGGTTTTTAAAGATTCTAGATCTAAGCCAAGTGTTCCTCTTCTAGATTTATCATTTTCTTCAATACCAAGTTTACCAATGAGGCTGAGATTATAATCAGAAATATCTAAATTAATTTCTTTTTTACTATATTTTTTTTTCGGTAATTTTACCTTTTCTATTTTGAACTGATTTTTTTTAAAATTATTTAAATATTGTTTAAATGGATAAATCTTAATTGTTTGAATTAAGGGATTTGCTTCATTTTTAGATATTTTGGTAATATCTTCTTTTCTTCCTTTTATTAAAATAATTTTTGTTGAACCAAGTTCAAAGCTTTTAAAACTACTTTTTAGATTATCTTTGATTATTTCTTTTACAGTTGTAGCTATATTATCAGTTACACCTGGTAAAAATTTTATTTCTACAACCCAGTTGAAATTACAATAACTAGATAATACCTTATTTACATTTTTTTTTGTTAATATTGTTTGAGAAACGTCATTAGAAATAAGTTTACTTATTTTAGTAAACTTTTGATCATCAAGATTTCTCGAAAAGAAATATCCATCTATAATTTTGATGGATTTATTATTGTGTTCTTTTTGTAGTGAACTTTCTTTCCCTGTCTTCTCAATGGAGAGAATTTGAATTGTATTTGTCATTATGAGTACGAATCAACTTAATTTACTATATTAATAGTTTACTCATTAACGATTCGTTTAAAACTAATTAAATATGACAACATATAAAGAAGCAGGTGTTGATATAGAAAATACAGATGCCCTTGTTGATGATATTTCTGAGCTAAGCAAATCAACGAACAGAAACGGAAATTTTGATAAAATTGGCGGATTTGGTGGTATTTTTGATCTTAAAAATTGTGGATATGAAGATCCTTTATTGGTCTCTGGTACAGACGGCATAGGGACAAAAATATTACTAGGGATTGAAACTGACATTTTAGATGGTTTGGGTCATGATCTTGTTGGTATGTGCCTTAATGATATTCTTTGCCACGGTGCAGAGCCATTATTTTTTTTAGATTACTATGCTTCTTCCAAGATTGATAAAAATTCTTTTTTAAAAATTATGAAAAGTATCACTGAAGCTTGCAGGATAAATAATTGCTCCCTTATTGGTGGTGAAACAGCAGAGATGCCTGGGCTCTATAAAAAAGATGATTTTGATTTTGCTGGATTTTGTGTTGGTGCAGTAGAGAGAAAAAAAATTCTACCTAAAAGAGATCTCATCAAAGAAGATGATCTTCTATATGGGATTAGATCTTCGGGTTTTCATTCAAATGGATATTCTCTCATTCGAAAAGTTTTAAAAGATAAAAATATCGATCTACATGAAAAAACAGAATTTCAATCATCTTACGAAACAAATGCAGCAGCCTTAATGGCTCCAACAAAATTATATTTTCCTTTTTTAAAAAAAATTTTAACAACAAATCTTATCAACGGTATTTCTCATATTACAGGTGGAGGTATTATTGGTAATGCACCAAGAATGCTATCTGAAAATTTATCAGTAAGGATTGATAAAAAATTTATTTGTGATGAAGAAATTTTCCAATGGTTTCAAAGTTTATCTAACATTTCAGATGAAGAAATGTTAAAGACCTTTAATTGTGGAATAGGTTTAATAATGACTATTTCAAAAAATAATTACAAAGAATTCGAGCAATTAATAAAAGATGAAAATTTAGATATTTTTGAAATTGGGAAAATAGAAGTTAACAAATCATCAAGGTGCACAATTAGTTGAAAAAATTACAAGTTGCTATTTTCATATCAGGAAGAGGTTCAAATTTAGAATCACTAATACAATCATCATTTAAAAAACAAAGTTTAGTAGATATTCAATTAGTCGTATCCAATAACTCCAGAGCAAAAGGTTTAACTATTGCCAAAAAAAATAAAATTCCATTCATACATTTTATTCCAAGGAAAAATTTCGAAAACAAAGTCATCAAGTATCTAGAAAATATAGATATCATTTGTTTGGCTGGTTTTATGCAAGTTTTAGACTCAAAATTTGTAAGGCAGTGGCGATCACGATTAATCAATATTCATCCATCTTATCTTCCAGCTTTCAAAGGTTTAAATGCTCAGGATCAGGCCATAAAGGCTAAAGCGAGCTATTCTGGTTGTAGTGTTCATTACGTAAGCACTAAAATTGACTCTGGAAAGATTATATTGCAAAAAAAAGTAAAGATTTTGAAGAAAGATAATACCGAATCACTCTTAAAGAAAATATTGATAGAAGAGCATAAGGTTTATCCAAGAGCATTACAGATGGTTGCAAAAACACTTTTAACAAAACAACAGTAAGATGAAAAATCGACAAAATTTCTTAAAAAAATTCGAGGTAAGGCAATCTCATGTTCCCAGATTTAATGAGGAGTGTGGTGTTTTTGGAATAAGTGGAACCAAAGATGCTGCAGCCTTAACAGCTCTTGGTTTGCATGCGTTGCAACATCGTGGTCAAGAAGGTTGTGGAATTGTAAGTTATGATGGCAACTCCTATCACTCAGAAAGAAAATTTGGATTGGTTGGTGATAATTTTACGAAGAAACACTCATTAGAAAAGTTAAAGGGAAAAATTGCAATTGGACATAATCGTTATTCAACCACGGGTGGTGAAACAATAAGGAATATACAACCTTTTTATGCTGACCTTCATGGTGGAGCTATTAGTATTGCTCATAATGGAAATCTAACCAATGCACTCCTTCTAAGAGAGCAAATGGTACGCGAAGGTGCAATATTTCAAACAACATCAGATACCGAAACAATTGTTCAACTTGTAGCTCGTTCAAAAAAGAAAGATATTTTAAATAAAATTATTGATGCTTTAATGCAAATTCAAGGTGGTTATGCTTTATCAATTATTGCTAATGGTAAGTTGATTGGCGCAAGAGATCCATTAGGTATTCGACCACTTGTTTTAGGTAAATTTAAAAATGCATTTATCCTTGCCTCTGAAACTTGCGCGCTAGACATTATTGGTGCAAAATTTATCCGTGAAATTGAAAATGGAGAAGTTGTAGTTATTAACAATAATAAAGTTGAAAGTAGAAGACCTTTTCCAAAAAAACAAATCAAACCATGTGTATTTGAATATATTTATTTTTCGCGGCCAGATAGTATTTTAAAAAATAAAACCGCCTATGAATATAGAAAAAATTTAGGTACATACTTAGCAAAAGAAACTGATATAAAACCTGATGTAGTCGTACCAGTTCCAGATTCTGGTGTTCCTGCTGCGCTTGGTTTTAGTCAAGAGTCTGGTATTCCTTTTGAGTTAGGATTAATACGAAATCATTATGTGGGGAGGACATTTATTGAGCCAACTCAGCAAATTAGAAGCTTAGGTGTAAAGTTAAAACTAAATCCTAACCAAAGTTCTATTAAAAAAAAGAAAGTTGTTTTAATTGACGACTCATTGGTTCGAGGAACAACATCCACAAAGATAATAAAAATGCTTTATGATTTTGGAGCAAAAGAAGTCCATATGCGTATTGCTTCACCTGCAATTAAATACCCTGACTTTTACGGAGTTGATACTCCCACCCAAGAAGAATTATTGGCTGCAAACAAAAATTTAGAGGAAATGTGTAAATATATTGGAGCTAAATCATTAAAATTTTTATCATTAGATGGTCTGTATCAAGCTCTTGGTTATGATGAGAGAGATAATGATAATCCTCAATTTACCGATCATTATTTTACAGGAGAGTATCCAGTCAGACCTTTAGATTACTTGAATGACGAAAGCTTAAAAAAACTTTCATTTTTAAGTCTTGCTTCAAATAATTAATTAATGAATTATTTTTTTTCATGAACGTTCTTGTCATTGGTAATGGTGGAAGAGAGCACGCATTATGTTATGGTATAAAACAATCTCCTAATTGTTCTAATTTATATTGTATTCCTGGAAGTGATAGTATCAGTGAAATTGCCTCTTCGATTATCACAGATGTTAATGATCATGATGCTATTCTTCAATTTTGTATAGAAAGTAAAATTGATTTAGTGGTGATAGGTCCAGAATTGCCTTTAACTAAAGGATTGTCAAACCTTTTAATGAACAATGCTATATTAGTTTTTGGTCCTGATCAAATGGGAGCTGAACTAGAAAAATCAAAAAAGTTTACAAAAAATATTTGTAAAAAATTAAA
The DNA here is from genome assembly GCA_902539825.1 of uncultured Alphaproteobacteria bacterium. Lineage (GTDB taxonomy): Bacteria > Pseudomonadota > Alphaproteobacteria > HIMB59 > CACPNW01. Next base: position 5,279 of record CACBMH010000003.1, on the reverse strand, counting down.
TATTGCAACAGCTGCCTATGACGTATTTGACAACTATGATGATGCCTTAAATTTTTGTCAAAACCAATCCTATCCTCTTGTTATCAAAGCTGATGGTTTAGCAGCAGGAAAAGGAGTTATTATTTGTCAAAAAAGGGATGATGCAAAGGATGCGCTAATTAAATGTTTTAAAGATAATTCTTTTGGTGATGCTGGTTCAGTTGTTGTTATTGAAGAATTTTTAGTTGGTGAAGAGGTAAGTTTATTTTCACTTGTTGATAAAAATGGATTTGTGTTGCCACTTACAACAGCACAAGATCATAAAAAAATCTTGGAAGGAGAAAAAGGCTTAAATACTGGTGGTATGGGAGCCTACACACCTGTTCCTTCTATTTCATCAAATAAAATGAATGAATTATCCAAAACATTTGTTGAGCCTATCGTTCAACATCTTGCTGAACAAGGAATCAAGTATCAAGGAATGTTTTATGCAGGATTAATTCTAACAGATAAGGGTCCAAATTTACTAGAAATTAATGTTCGTTTCGGCGATCCTGAAACACAAGCAATTATTCCACTATTAGAAACAGATTTATTAGAACTCCTTCATGCATCAGCGATAGGCACCTTAAATGAAATAAAAAAAATTAAGTGGAAAAATGATTATGCCATGACAGTAGTAATGGCTGCTCATGGATATCCTGAGAATTATAAAAAATTGACACCAATTAATAATTTGGAAAATCTTACTTTAACAACTGATGACTATCTATTTCATGCAGGAACAATGCTTAAAGAAAACAAATGGCTCTCTAATGGTGGGCGTGTTTTAAATATCTCTAATACGGGTAAGGATTTAAAAACTATTAGAGAAAATATTCACAATATAATCAATCAAATTAATTGGGATGAGGGATATTATCGAAAAGATATTGGTTGGAGATATATTAATGAGTAATTCTTTTTTAGTTGAAGGAAAAACAAAAATTATTGAGAAAACAAATGATCAAAATATCATTCGAATTGTAACAAAAGATTTTTTAACAGGTGGGGATGCAGCGAAGAAAGATGAAATTAAAGATATTGGAATACAAAAGACAAAACAAACAAGTAATGTGTTTAGTATGCTAACCAAGGCAGGTATTGCAACATCATTTATTGAGCAAGATTCGCCAAATAGTCTTTTAAGTCATAACTGTAATATGCTTCCTTTAGAATTTGTAGTAAGACGCTATGCGTGGGGAAGTTATTTAAGTAGAAACACTCAATTTGCAAAAGATAAAAGTAATCCTCATCAATTTGAAAACTTAGTTTGGGAAATATTTCATAAACAAGCCGTTGTTATCCCTCCGCATGTTTCAGAACCTGTTCAAATGGATGAGAGTGAAGCGAGAAGACAATTTTTGAAAGATGGAAAATGGGAAGAGGGTGTATTTACGGATCCATTTGTAAAAACTGGAGAAGAATGGGAGTTATTTTCAGCCAAACAACCTGTTACAAGCAATAGCTTAATGAAAACCAAAAAATTATTGTCTGATCAAGAATTAGAAATAGCTATTAATGGAATTATTCTTCCAAGTTTCGAGCTTATAGAAGACAAATGGAAAACTATTGAGACAATTGATGGTCCTATACATTTAGTCGATATTAAGTTTGAGCTTGGTTTTAAAATTTCGGATAACTCGTTAGTTTTATCTGATGTTGTTGATAATGATAGTTGGCGAATATGGCCTGGTGGAGATCCCAATAAACAATTAGATAAACAATCTTTTCGTGAAGGAGAAGATTTAGTAAATGTTGCTAATAAATATCAACTGGTAACACAACTAACTGATCAATTTAATTTAGTTTAATAATTTATTTTTCAATAATCGTTATATGACCCATTTTTCTTTTATGTTTAATTTCTGTTTTTAAATAGTCATAAAAAAATTCATTATCCTTAAAAGTTTTATTTCGATACGGTGTTATATCATCTCCAATTAAATTAATCATTTTGGCATTATACAATTTTTTTGTCTCAATTTTTTCTAAGCCGCATACTGCTCGTACATGATTTTCAAATTGACTAATATTATGAGAGTTCATTGTTAGATGTCCAGAATTGTGAACACGAGGAGCAATTTCGTTAGCATATAAATTATCATCAGAATCAATAAAAAATTCTACACATAACGTTCCAATATAATCTAGTTTTTCTGCAACTTGTTTTGCCCACTCAATTGATTTTATTCGTATGTCATCAGAGATATCACTTGGTATTGTTGAATATTTTAAAATTTGTTCTTCATGAACATTCTCAATAGGATCATAGATCTCATAACTATTTTGATCATAACGAGTAATGACAACTGAAATTTCTTTTTTAAGATGAATCAGTTTTTCTAAAATATATTCTTTTGTAAAATCAATTTCTTTCGTAATATCATCTACAGTGTTTAATTTATACTGACCTTTACCATCATATCCTAACGTTGTGGTTTTTAACAAACCAGGAAGCAAGTCTACATTTTCACTCAAATCCTTTTCATTTTTGACAATTACATATTTTGTTGTTGTTATATTATTAACATTTAGAAATTTTTTTTCTGTTTCTCGGTGTTGAATGAGTTGATTAATTTCAGGTTTTGGTAGAACTTTTTTGTTTTCATTAATTTTTTTTAATATTGTGAAGGGAATATTTTCAAATTCATATGTAACAAGATCAACTGCATTAATAAAATTATTTATCGTTGTATCATCATCATACTGACCAAAAATAAATTTAGTCGCAAAGTGTTTCCCGGGTGCATCAGGATCATCACTTAGTATGACGGTTTGTATATCTATTTTTTTTGCAGCATCTGCTAAAAGACTTCCTAATTGTCCACCACCGATAATGCCAAGTGTGGGTGTATTCATGACTTATGGTTTTTGTTTAACAGCTTTTGATTGTTTACTTCGATAATTTTTTAGATTTTTCTTAATTTCTTTATTCGTAAGAGCAATAATGGAAGCTGCATATAAACCAGCATTCATTGCGCCGTCCTCACCGATTGCTACACTGCCAACAGGGATACCTTTTGGCATTTGTACTATTGATAACAAACTATCTAATCCTTTTAATTTACGACTTTCTACTGGTACGCCGATTACAGGTATAGTTGTCAACGATGCAATCATTCCTGGTAAATGCGCAGAGCCTCCTGCACCGGCAATAATGACAGAAATATTATTGTCTTCCGCTGCTTTGGCAAATTTAAACATTCTCTCTGGAGTGCGGTGTGCAGAAACAATTTTGGTTTCAAACTTAACTTTTAGTAATTTTAAAATTTTTTCACAATTTTTCATGGTAGCATAATCAGACTTGCTACCCATCACAATTGCTACCTTATGTTTTGTTGATGCTGAGATCATTTTTATTTTATTGTATCAATTCAATGATGATTCGATACATTATTACATAATGACATCGTGGACATTACTTTCGCGGGCTCCTGCTTTTGAAATAAAGACAAATTTACAATTCCCTTGCATTTTCTTTATCGTTTTATGACCAGTGTACCCCATAGCAGATCTTAAGCCACCAACAAGTTGATACGCTACATCTTCTATTTTACCTTTGTATGGAACCATCCCTTCCACACCTTCTGCTACTAATTTTTTTGCATTCTTAGTTTCTTCTTGCGAGTATCGATCAAAAGATCCTTTTTGCATTGCTCCTACCGAACCCATACCTCTATATGATTTAAATTTTTTACCTTTAATCGTTAATAATTTCCCTGGTGATTCTTCAGTACCAGCAAATAAAGACCCTATCATGCAAGCACTTGCACCACCAGCTATAGCTTTCGCAATATCACCTGATGTTTTTATTCCTCCATCTGCAATCACAGGAATTTTAAATTTTTTGGCAACTTGATATGTATCCATCACAGCAGAGAGTTGAGGAATACCAACACCAGTTACAACCCTTGTTGTACAAATTGATCCTGGTCCAATACCTACTTTAATGGCATCTACACCAGCACTAATTAAATCTGATGCAGCTTGTTTTGTAGCAATGTTTCCAACTATAAGAGGAGTTTTCTTTAATACTTTTTTTGCTTTTTCAATAAACTGTAAAGTTGTTTTTGTATGTGCATGAGCAACATCAATAAAGACTATATCAACGCCGACTTTTAATAATTCTAATAGTCGTAGGTAAGCATTATTTTCAACTCCGATTGCAGCACCTACTGCAATCTGTTTGTTAGAATTAATTACAGCATTTTGAAATTTTTTAACATTAACTTTAAAACTATGAGCTTTTTTGACTTCACTTGCTTGTTTATCAATTGGCATATTACGGTGAATAACACCAAGACCACCATTAAGTGCGAGATTGATAGCCATTTTATTCTCTGTCACGGTATCCATAGCAGCAGAGAGTATAGGAATATGTAAATTTATTTTTCCAATGGTAATCGACGTATCTACATCTTTTGGTTTTATCTCCGAATACGCTGGTGAGAGCAGAACATCATCAAAAGTAATGGAATAATTAGTATTTATCTGGTAGGCCATTTCCAACAATATTTATTTTGTTTCGATTTGTAAAATAAATAGTTCAAATAATAATTTTTGAACCCCTACGTCTTAAATTTTGTATTCGAAGTTCTGTGTTGTCGGGTTAATCTTTATTAATCTTGCGCCATTTCGAATATGATAATGGGTAGCAACGGGAGTCAAAGGAGAAATGGTAATTATACTTTCAAACTGCTCTTTTGATTTTATATATTTTTGCAGCTCTTTCATAATTTTTTTTCCTGCCCCTTTTTTAAAAGACCATAACGTATAGGCAATTGGAATGGTTGCTTGATCTTCTTCAACACTCATTAAATCCATTTCTTTAATGGTTGCAGGTATTTCATTTGTAAAAGCAAAGCAGGCAATACCTTCAATATCATCTTTATATTTGAGGCCAAAAATTTTTCTTCCTTTTGATGTACGAAAGTCATTATTAAGTTCTGGGCGTACTGGATCATCTGATGGATTAACACCATCTAGTTCTACTAGCTCCGTTTTTTTGATCCAACTAAAGAAATCAAACTCGTATTTGTATCTGCCAATTTTCATTAAAGTATGTAAAGCTTTATAAGATTTGATAAATAAAGAAAGTGAATATTTTGATAAGAAAGTAGCCTTAATTACTTATTATCAAATTTTACTAATATAAATTCTTGTTACATTAAAAATGCCATCGAAATCATCTATTCAAAATATTTTTAAATTATCTATCCCTATTTTCCTTGCAAATTTAGTCATTCCTTTTGTGGCTA
>CACBMH010000002.1 GCA_902539825.1 uncultured Alphaproteobacteria bacterium | reverse complement strand
AAAAAACAAGACTTACATTGTTAGACTTAATGAAAGTCTTAACTTAAAAAATAATATATTTGGTCACTGCAACCCTAAAAGTAGTACGGGCAGATTAGATATTTTTTGTAGAACACTTGTTGATTATGCAGAAGAATACGAAAAAATTCCTAAAAATTATAAAGGTGAGATATTTTTAGAAATAACATCAAGATCATTTGATGTATCTTTTAAAAAAAATAATTCTTTAAATCAAATAAGACTTATAAATAAAAATCATAATTATTTGACAGATAAACAATTAATTAACCTGAATAAAAAAATTTCAAATAAAACTAGAGACAATTTTAAAATTGATAATGGATTAAAGTTATCAGTTGATCTATCTGGGTCAAATATAGTTGCTTACGTAGCCAAAGAACATACTCCAGTTCTAAATTTCTCTAAAATTAAATCTCATAAAATAAATGATTTTTGGAATGTAATTAAAAAAAATAATAAAAAATTAGTAATTGAAAAAAACAAGTTTTATATTTTAAGATCAAAAGAGAAGGTTGTGATACCATCAAATTTAGCTGGTGAAATGATACCGTACGATACGGGCATTGGAGACTTCAGAGCACATTATGCAGGTTTTTTTGATCCTGGTTTTGGTCTAGGTAAAGGATCATATGCAGTTTTAGAATTAAAAACAAATGAAGTACCTTTTTTATTAGAAGATGGTCAAACAATAGCTAGAATTAAATATGAAAAGTTGAACAAAAATAGTAATATTGTATACGGAAAAGATATTAAATCAAACTATCAAAATCAAGGTTTAAAATTAAGTAAGCATTTTAAATAGAATGAAAAAAATATTAATTATTAATGGCCCTAACCTAAATCTATTAGGTAAAAGAGAAGATGATATTTATGGTAAGGACAGTTTAGATAAAATTAAATCTGATTGTGAAAAAAAAGGTATAGATAAGAAATTAGAAATTATTTTTTTCCAGTCTAATAATGAAGGGGAAATAATTGATAAGATTCATGAAGTAAATGATAAATTTGATGGTCTAATTATTAATCCAGCAGCTTTTACTCATTCATCAATAGCCATTCTAGATTCATTAAGAGCAATACATAAGCCCAAGATAGAAATTCATCTTTCAAATATTTATTCAAGAGAAGAGTATAGAAAAAAAAGTATTACCTCAGAAGGAGTGCATGGGTTAATATGTGGATTTGGTGGAAATAGTTATCTTCTAGGAATTGAAGCAATATGCAAATTAATTTATAAATAAGTATGACTAAAATAGATAAAACAGATTTAGAGAATATTAAGTTAATCGTTAAAGAATCAAAAATTAATAGTGTTGCTAAAATAAAAATAAAAAAAAATGATTATGAAATTGAGATTACCTCAAATGACTTCGTTGAAAACAATGTTTCCGTTCAAAAAATAGAAAAAAATACTGAAGTTAAAGAGGTGGAAAAAACAAATGATGTTGTAAATGAAGATAATATTGTTAAGTCTCCAATGGTAGGAGTTGCTTATCTTTCTGCTGATCCAAATTCGCAACCTTATGTTAAAGTTGGTCAACATGTTAAAGCCGGTGATACTTTATTGTTAATTGAAGCAATGAAAACTTTTAATGAAATCAAAGCTCCTAGATCTGGTATTATCAAAAAAATAGTTACGTTAAACAGCCAGCCCGTTGAATATGGTGATACTCTTATAATTTTTGAATAATGTTCAAAAAAATACTGATTGCTAATAGAGGAGAAATAGCTTTACGTGTTCTTAGAGCCTGCAGAGAATTAGGAATAAAAACTGTAGCCATTCACTCTGATGTTGATGAAAATGCAATGCATGTAAGAATGGCAGATGAGAGTATTTGTGTCGGACCAGCGTCTGCACAATCTAGTTATTTAAACATACCTGCAATTATAACTGCTGCAACATTAACTGATGTAGATGCAATTCATCCAGGATATGGTTTTTTAAGTGAAAATCAAAGGTTTGCTGAAATTATTGAAGAACACAATATTAAATTTATTGGGCCAAAATCAGAACATATCAAAATGATGGGTAACAAAATTGATGCAAAAAAAATAATGGATAAAACTGGGGTCCCAACAGTAAAAGGTATAAATGACTTAAGCGATAAAAATAAAATTGAAGATTTTATAAAAAAAGTAAAATACCCAATTATAGTAAAAGCAGCGAGTGGTGGTGGTGGAAAAGGAATGAGAATTGTTACAGAAGAAGATGATTTAAATAAAGCTATAAATGAAGCAAAAATTGAAGCAAAAAAATCATTTAATGATGAAAATGTTTATTTAGAGAAATTTTTAACATCTCCTAAACATATTGAAATTCAAGTTCTTTGTGATTCATTTGGAAATGTAGTTACTCTTGGAGAAAGAGATTGCTCAATTCAAAGGAAGCATCAAAAACTTATTGAAGAAAGTCCAAGTTCAGTTCTAACAAATGAAAATAGAGAAAAAATTTCTGAACTTTGTAGAAAATCTATGAAAGAAATCGGATATGAAGGAGTTGGAACATTAGAATTTTTATATGAAAATAATGAATTTTATTTTATGGAAATGAATACTAGATTACAAGTTGAACACCCAGTAACAGAAATGGTTACTGGAATAGATCTTGTTAAGGAGCAAATTCTCGTTGCTAATGGAGAAAAACTTACAATAAAACAAGAAGATATAAAACTTAAAGGTAGCTCAATTGAATGTCGAATTAATGCCGAACATCCAGAGAGTTTTATACCATCACCTGGCAAGATTACACAATATCATCAACCTGGAGGACTAGGTATTCGAGTAGACTCAGCTGTTTATGATGGATACTCAATTCCATCCCACTATGATAGTATGATTGGTAAGCTAATTACCTACGGTGCAACGAGATCAGAAGCTCTAAAAAAAATGAATAGAGCACTAGAAGAATATGTAATTATGGGAATAAATACAAATATTCAACTACATCAAAAAATTATTCAAACCGATGAATTTAAAAGAGGTAGTTACAACATTAATTTTATGTCAAATTTAATTGAGTAAAATAATTGATTTAAACAGCTTAATAGAATTATACAAAAAAGCTTACTTTCCAATGGCTGATAGTAAGTACTCTGAAGAAATAAAATTTTATAAGCCAAGACTTAGATTCATTATTCCAATTTCTAATTTTCAATATCCTAAAAAACTATTTAATGAATTTAAAAAAACAAAATATAGTTTTAAAATTGATCAAGATTTTGCAAAAGTTATAGAGTTATGCAAAGAAATTAAAAGAAAAGATCAAGATACTTGGATTAATGAAATTATTTTAGATACATATATTGAATTACATAAAATAGGTAAATGTCACAGTGTAGAATGTTATGAAGATGATAATCTAATTGGTGGTTTATACGGTTTACATATAGGATCATGTTTTTTTGGTGAAAGCATGTTTAGTTTAAAGACCAATACAAGCAAGTTTTGTCTACTTTATTTATTGGCAATATTGAAAAAAAATAATTTTTCTATTTTAGATTCACAGTTTTTCAATCCTCATTTAGTTCAGTTTGGAGCGTATGAAATAGAAACTGAAATTTATGAAAATAAACTAAAAAAAAGTTTAGAGATTGAAAGTTGTTTTAAGGAAGTTAATAATTTTCAAGAAGTCTTATCGTTAATACAATCAACTAACCAAAGATCATAAATAGGATTTTCTAACGGAGTAACATCGGGGGAAGAAGAAATCATCCAGCCTTTATAAATATTAATATTTTCATTATTGATAGTATCGTAGACATCTATCAAGACATAATCTTCAGGAATTTCAGTTGGAGGAGTGCTGCCGCAATACAAAACTTCAATATTTAAAGTTTCCCATGATATTTTAGAACCTACCAAAATATCTTTTGTAGAAACTTTATTAGAACTTTTATTTAATAACTTAAAAGAAGCATATTTTTTTTCAATAGTCTCAGCAGAAACAGTTAGCGGTAGGAGAAAAAAAAATGTTACTCTAATTAGGATTCCAAGATTTATATTCTTCTTCTTTTTTTTCTGGGTCATAATTTTTTGAAAGAGGATGAGATGATGGAAAATACGCATCACTAGTACCAGTCATATTTGGTTTATGATTTTTTTGCCATTTATATTTATGTGAATAGTCAAGTGGAGGATTATCAATCGATTTATGAAGCCAGGCATGCCAGTGCGGCGGAATATTTGACGCTTCTATTTCGCCATTAAAAATTACCCATCTTTTTGCTTTTAAATTTTTAAAATCTTTAGAGTTGCAGTAATATTTATTTCCTAATTCATCACTAGCAACTAAGTTGCCCTTAAACCAAGTATAAATTTTTGTTCCTAATGACATTAATATTTCTATAAAGATTAATGGACTACTTTCCAATTAATTTTTTTATTAGCATAAAAATTCTTAACCCGAATATCATTATAACTAGATAATTCTGACATAATCCATTCTTTTTTTTCTAATTTAATTTTTTTATCATTAATTGGAAAACTATAATGTTTTGCACCATTAATTGAACAAAATATCTCTAACTTATCAATTGCATTTTCTTGGTCAAAAATTTCTGCATATAATTCTATTGAGCAAGGAGATGAAAATATTCCTGGCTTAGATGACATATCTGGTTTTTTTTCTTGAATTGGATGTGGAGCTGAGTCCGTACCTAAAAAAAATTTAGAATTATTGTGACATGCAGCTTTTCTTAATTCTATTAAATCTGTTTCGTTTTTAACAACTGGCATACAAAAATGGTGAGGATTAATAGAATCATCATGAAATACATCTTTTTTTGTTAAAAGCATGTGGTGAGGTGTAATTGTTCCTGCAATATTTTTGTTTTCTTTCACATAATTAACTCCATATGAAGTTGATACATGTTCAAGTGTGATTTTTAAAAGGGGAAATTTTTTTCTAATAATGCTTAATTCATCATCTATAAAATATTTTTCTCTATCAAAAATATCTATATCTTCGGCTACTTTTTCACCGTGTATTAGTAATGGACTTTTTTCTTCTTCTAGTATCTCTAAAAATTTAAAGATTTTTGAAATGTCACTCACTCCATTACTTGAGTTTGTAGTTGCATTTGAAGGATAAAGCTTAGACCCAAAGAAAACTTTATTTTGCATACCTTTTCTAAAATCTTCCAAATCTAAATTTTCATTCAAATAACAAGGTATAAGTGGTTCAAAATTATTACTAGATGCTTTATTTAAAAGCTTTTTATAAGCAGAGGCTTTATTAGTATCTGTTATGGGAATTTCTGTATTTGGCATTGCCACACATCTTTTATTTATTCTTGAGGAGAAATTAGTAACCATTTTTAACATGTCGCCTTCTCTAAAATGCACATGCCAATCATCAGGCTGAATTATTTCAATATTTTTATTCACAATAATTATTTTTTTGTAATGTAAAATAAATCTTTTCTACGCTTATAGAGTCCATATAGGACTTTGTTTTATCAATATTTATACTTTTAAAATAGTCATAGCTTTCATTTGTTCTTATAACTTGTGAATCTTGCATAAATGGACCGTAAATTACATCATTTGTTGGGCCAAATAATACTATAGACTTTAATTTTGTAGCTGAAGCCATATGTGATAATCCTGAATCATTTCCAATAAATAATTTTGATTTCTTCATATAAGCAGCAGTTTGAGTCAATGATGAACCAAATAAATTAATTATCTTATTACTATTAATATTTTTTGTTATTTCATTTAAATAATTTTCTTCTTCTGACTTTGAACCAACTAAAATAAATTTAATATTTTTATTTTGAGATAAAATTTTGATTAATAGTGAATTATAATTTTTAATACTCCAAATTTTTGGTTTCCAATTTCCACCTGGAAATATAACAAAATATTTAAAATCATCAGACAAATGTTTTGTAACTATTTCTTCTTCTTCTGTATTTGTCTCAATAAACAAATCTGAACAATCAAATTTAAAGTAATTAGATAATTGCTGTATATGGTTTAGATTAGATTTTTTTTTAAAAATAAATTTTTTCTTATGTTTTAAAAAATATGATAACAACGAACTTCTAAAATCAATAATTATATCCCACTTCTTTCCATAACAATTAGAAATTATATCTAACCAATGCATATTGTATCTTTTTTTTGAAACAGTGATTATGGTTTCTACAGATTTAAAGTTTTTGAAAATTGATTTAGCAGATGGACCAATTACAAATGTAAATTTAGTTTCTGGATATTTTTTACTAAAATAATTTATTACTCCAGTTGATAGAATTGTATCTCCAATAAGATTTGACGAAATAACAAGAATTTTCACAGAAATATTACACTTTTAATATATTCAATATATATTTAGATAATTATGAAAGATAAATACTTTTTTCATCATCAGAATTCAAGATTTTTTGAGATTTCTGGAAAAGATAGTAAATCATTTATTCAAAATTTAATTACTAATGACATTGAAAAATGTAACGATGGGTCAATTATTTATTCATGTCTATTAACACCTCAAGGTAAATTTTTAGCAGATTTTTTTGTATTCAATACAAATGAAAACTATATTTTTGAAACTAATGATAAATTTTATAGTAATTTATTAGGACGATTAAAAATTTATAAACTTCGCTCTGAAATAGAAATTAAAGAAATTAATAATCTAAATTCTTATTCATTATTTAATATAGATTATGAAGGTGATTATAATGTTTACTTAAATGATCCTAGAAATATAAACTTAGGTAAAAAACTTATAACGGATAAAAAAATTTTAATCAAAAAAGAGAGATTTAAAGAAATTAATGAAATAGAATATCATGAAATATTAATTAATCATACAACACCCTATTCACCAATTGATATTTTAGAAAATAAATCTTTATTATTAGAAAATAATTTTGATAATTTAAATGCTATTGATTGGAATAAGGGATGCTATGTTGGTCAAGAAATTACTGCAAGAATGAAATACCGTGGATTACTCAAGAAAAAACTTTACGCTTTAAAAATAAAAAGTGGAGATGTGCTAGAGGGAGATGAGTTGATAGTAGATAATAAAAAAATAGGTACAATTGTATCAAAAGCAAATTCAAATATTTTTGCAGCATTAAATATTAATTTTGTTAATGATTTAAAAAATAAAAATCAAAATTTAGTAATTAATGATTCATTATCTTTTGATTTTTTAAACTGAAAATTTTTTTCTATAAAAACTTATTGGAATTATTAAAATTATAAAAATTATTAGCATTGGAATAAATATATTATTAATTCCATAGTTGTTTGCAATAAATCCTAATGAAGCTGGGGCCCCTATAAATGTTCCGTAAACTGCAATTGAAATTATTGTTATCCCTACTCCACTGTCAATTCCCTCAATTTTTCCAGCTAAACTATATGCGATAGGAACAATTGAGGATGCTCCGATACCTAATAATGAAAAACCAATAATAGCTGCATAAATACTGCTGAAATTAGATAAAATTATTAAACTTGTAATCGTCGATAAAAATAAAAAGAAAATCAAAAGAAAAACCCCGATTTTATCTCTTACCCAATCACCACTAAATCTTCCGATAACCATAAAAATATTAAAACTTAGAGTTGCTAAGCCGATATAGAAACCATCAACTTGAATAAAATCTCTCATATAGAGAGCCCCCCATGCATCAACACTTCCTTCCGTTAAAGCGTTTGCCATTGCAATTAATGCCAACAAAAAAATAAGTAAGGGCCAAATAAAAAATATATTTTTTTTACTGGAGTCTTCCGATTTTGTTTCAACTTGTGATTCTAAACAGAGGACAAAATACAAACTCAAAGGAAGAAGAATGATGACATACAAAAGTATATTAAAAATAAAAGAATAATTCCACTCTAGTAAAAAACTTGTAATTAAGGAACCAAATAAAACACCAAGACTCCAAAATGCATGAAATCCTGACATCATAGATTTTTTTTCTCTAATTTCTAAATTTGATGCATAGACATTACATGCTATTTCGAATGCACCATAACTCATACCAAAAACAAATGAGAAAACCATAAAAAGCCATAACTCTTCAATGAAAGGTACTGGCAACCACAAACAACCTTCCGCAATTAAGGTGCATGTTAAAATAGATTTTGTAGAAGTTTTAAGAATAAGAGCATTTGCAAAAATCATTGCAACGATTGATCCAATTGCAAAGGATAACATAATATATCCAACACCAACATAATCAGTTTGAAGTTGATCCTTTATGGTAGGTATCCTAATAGCCCATAAACCTACATAACTAGCAGTTATAAAAAAAATAATTTTTATTGCATGAATATCACTAACTTTTTTCATGCAATTTTATTAATTGAAATATTTTTTGTAATATTCAGATAAATTTTCTATAGAAACTCTTTCCTGTTTCATAGTATCCCTATCCCTGACAGTAACACTTTTATCTTCTAGAGATTCAAAATCAACAGTTAAACAAATTGGTGTTCCTATTTCATCATGTCTTCTATAATTCTTACCAATGTTTCCTGAATTTTCTAAAACAACTCTACCCAATCCCAATGTCTGCAGATTAGATTTTATTTCTTTAGATAAATTAACTAAATCATCATTATTCTTTTTAAGAGGAATAACTGCAGCTTTAATAGGTGAAAGATGAGGTTTTAGAGATAAAAGAATTCTTTTATTGTCTTTATCTACATTTTCTTCACGATAAGCTTCATTTAACAAAGCAAGAACTCCTCTATCAACACCAGCTGATGGCTCAATGACATAAGGAATATACCATTTTTTTTCTTCTAAATCTTGGACAGCTAGTTTTGTCGTTGAAGAAAAGTTTTTCATAACTTCCGATGTAATTTTGAAATCGTTTTGATTTTTAGTATGAGAACCTAAGTCAAAGTCAGTTCTATTGGCTACTCCTTCTAGTTCCTCTTCTCCATGAGGAAACACATAATTAATATCAACAGTTCTTTTTGAGTAGTGAGCTAATTCATTTTTTTCTACTTCAATTTTTTTTAAATTTTCTTTTTTTATTCCTTGATTAACCCACCATTCTATTCTCTTATTTATCCAATATTCATGCCATTCATCATCAGTTCCTGGTTTAACAAAAAACTCTAATTCCATTTGTTCAAACTCTCTAACTCTAAAGATAAAATTACGAGGTGTAATTTCATTTCTAAAAGCTTTTCCCATTTGTGCGATACCAAAAGGAACAGTTCTAGAAGTTGAATCTAATATATTTTTAAAATTAGTAAAAATTTGCTGACACGTTTCTGGTCTTAAATATGCGAATGACGAACCATCATCTACTGGCCCAATTGCAGTTTTAAACATTAAATTAAAAGGTCTTGGCTCAGTAAGATCTTCTGATTTACAATTTGGGCATTTGTTATTTTCCAATAATTGATCTGCTCTCCACCTTGACTTACATGCCCGACAATCAACCAGAGGATCGGTAAAAGTATCTTCATGGCCTGAATGTTTTAGAACTACTGGAGAACTTAAAATTGAGGCATCCAAACCTTCGGTATCATCTCGTTCATATACCATTGATTTCCACCAAGCTTGTTTAAGATTATTTTTGAATTCAACTCCCATTGGTCCATAATCATATAACCCCTTAATACCACCATAGATGTCATTTGATTGAAATAGAAAACCTCTTCTTTTACAAAGAGAAACTAACTCTTCCATTGTTTGTGCAGTCATATAACTCTTAATCTTTTGGTTTATATTCTTTCGTTCTTGGATCTTTCTCTAAATCGATTACTGAGTCATTATTTACTTTATTATTAGTGAATTTGTCTTGTTTTTTTTTCTTAAATCTTAAAAATAATAAAATAGAAGCTAAAATTACAACTAAAACTAGAAATTTCATTACAAACCAAACCTAGAAAACATAATACGTTCTTCAATTTTATTTAAAATCTCATCAGAATTAAATATTGAAGAAGAAAACCTACGTTGTAAAAATGATTTTTTTTGACTGATTATTTTAATTTTAATTTTTTTTCCAAACTTCTCTTCTAAAATTGGTTTTATTGCACCAATACCATCAGCTAAACCTAAATCGATAGCTTTATTACCAACCCAAAATAAACCAGAAAAGATGTCATCTAATTTATTCTGATCGAGTTTTGAACCTCTTCTATCTTTTACATAATTAATAAAATTATCATGAATTTGTTCTTGAATATTTTTTAATCTATCAATGTCTTCCTGTTTTTCTTCTTTGAAAGGGTCAAGAAAACTTTTACTTTTTCCAGATGTATACACTCTTCTTTCAATTCCAACTTTTTTTAAAAGATCAACAAAACCAAAACCTGGTGAAATAACCCCTATTGATCCAATAACAGAGTTTTGATCAATATATATTTCATCAGCAGCACATGCTAACCAATAACCACCAGAAGCTGCAACATCTTCAACGAATGCTAAAACTTTTTTGTTTTTTTCCTCTGCCAGATCAATGATCCTTTTTGCTATTAAAGAGGATTGTGTAGGAGAGCCTCCAGGTGAATTAATGACTAAACCTACAACAGGAGATTTTTTATCAGCAAATAACTTATCAATTAACTTTTCTAAATTATTGATTGATAAACCAGAGCCTGTTAAGCCTGACTGTGATGATATAATTCCAGATAAACGTAAAACCGGTATTGTAGTGCTCTTCGAAAATAACCTTTTAAACATAATATCTAATAACAAATGTTAATCTTTTCTTAAAGTGTTATGTAGCATTTGTTTGTAATTTTAGTAATTAGAGTTTAAGTGCGTCAATTAAGTTAATGAATTAACATAATATTCTAATAGTTAGATAATATGGATAACGTTCTTCCACTTAGAAAAAAAGATTTTTCATTTGAAAATGAAATCAGAGAATTGACAGATCTATGTAAAGAAGATTTGGTATCAGTAAATACCATAATCCTTGATAAATTAGATAGTAATGTACCTTTAGTTCATGAAGTTGGAAAATACCTTATCTTATCAGGGGGAAAACGATTACGACCTCTTTTAACTGTTTCAAGTTTTCATATGACAAGAAATGAAACTAGTGAAATTGAAAATAAAATGAATCATATCGGTCTATCTGCAGCAGTAGAATTTATTCATACAGCAACACTATTACATGATGATGTAATAGATGAAAGTAAACAAAGAAGAGGAAAACCTACAGCAAATGAGAAATGGAAAAATAAAACAAGTGTATTAGTTGGTGATTTTTTATTCAGTAGGGCTTTCCAATTAATGACTAAATATGGCAATAGTGAAACATTAAAAATATTAGCTGATACTAGTGTTGTAATTTCTGAAGGAGAGGTTTTAGAACTTGCTAATGATAAAAATTTAGAAATAAATGAAAATATTTATTTTGAAGTTGTAAACGCAAAGACTGCTTCTTTATTTAGTGCAGCATGTCAAGTTGGATCAATTAGTGCTCTTGGAACAGAAGCTGAGGTTAATGCATTAAAATCATTTGGAACAAACTTTGGCATGACTTTTCAATTAATTGACGATGCTATTGATTATTCCTCAAACAAAAAAATATTAGGAAAGAATACTGGAGATGATTTTAAAGAAGGTAAAATTACCCTTCCAATAATATTAGCATACGGAAGATCAAATGATAAAGAGAAAAAATTTTGGGAAAGAACAATATCTGATCTTAACCAAAATGATGGTGATTTTGAAATGGCATTAGAAATAATTAATAAATATCAATGTATTGAAGACACTCTTACAAGAGCAAATCACTTTTCAAATGTAGCTGTAGACTCAGTTGATATATTCAAAGATAACATTTACAAAGAAAAATTAGTATCTCTTGTTTCAAAAAGTGTCTCGAGAATTTATTAATTAATATTCCTCATAAGATTTTACCTCCACTAATTCAGAACCAAAGGTTTTATTTATATCATTTTTTACTTTTGCTCTTTCATCATTGGTAAAATAGACACTTCTAGCTAGATCAATAAATGTTTGATCAAATAATTTTTTTCTTTCACATTCTCTAATATCGTCTTCTATATTCCAAAGTTTAGAATTAATATTTATCAAATTTTCTAAATAATTATTTATTTCTTCTTGTTTAACATAATTCATTAATGTTTTTTGGAGAAAATCTAATTCTTTTTTGACATGATCAAGCTTAGTTTCATCAGTTATATTTTTCTGTTTAATAATTAATATAGAAATTTTATCTACAAGTTCACCAAGCGAAATAGGAGTATTAATAAGCATTAAATTCTTTCATAAATATCTTCGTATCTTTTAATATCATTTTCATCAAGATTATCACCGTACCACATTTCTATAATAACTAAATCACGATCTTTTATATTAGCCATTCTATGAATTGCCCCTTTAGGAATAAAAATGTTCTCATTTTCTTTTAAATTAATTACTTTTTTGTCAATTGTGACTTCAGCCTCACCTTCGGCTACAATCCAATGCTCAGATCTATGTTCATGACTTTGAAGAGATAAAACTCCTCCTGGTTTTACAAAAATTTTTTTTACTAGGAATTTTTTACCCGACTTTAGTATCTCAAATGATCCCCAAGGTTTTTCTGTGATAGAATTCATTATGAATGTTTATTTATATATTATATATCTCTTTATAAATGATAAAAATCTCACCATCAATATTATCAGCGGATATTCTTAAATTAGAAGAAGAGGTTAGATCTTTAGACCTCAATGGCGCTGATTATATTCATATAGATATCATGGATGGCCATTATGTCCCCAATATTACTTTTGGACCAAATATAGTTAAATCATTAAGAAAGATTACCTCTAAAATTTTAGATGTGCATCTTATGATTAAACCAGTAAAGCAATATATTAATGACTTTGTAGAAGCGGGTTCAGATATCATTACTTTTCATCCTGAAGCTGATGATAACCCAGAAGAAATTATTAAAATTATAAGTGATGCTGAAATTAAAGCAGGAATTGCCATTCACCCTAAGGTAAATATTACAGATATTGATCATTTATTTAGTAAAGTCCAACAAATAATAGTTATGACAGTCACACCTGGTTTTGGTGGTCAAAAATTTATGCATGATCAAGTGCAAAAAATTAAAGATTTAGATGAAATTAGAAAAAATAATAATTATAACTATGAGATAGCCGTTGATGGTGGAGTAAATATTGAAAATGCAAAAATATGTAAAGATAATGGAGCTAATGTGTTAGCAGTTGGATCTTATTTATTAACTCAAAATCAAGATAACTATAATGAAATTATAAATTCTTTAAGATAATGGACTGGGATAAATTAAAATCATTTTACGAAATTGCAATCTTAAGAAGTATTTCTAAAGCAAGTGCAAAACTTAATATAAGTCAATCTGCGCTTAGTAGACAAATTCAGGATCTTGAATATGATTTAAAGACACCTTTATTTATAAGGCATCAAAAAGGTGTCAGGTTAACTGAGCAAGGTGAAAATTTATTTAATACTGTAAATCAAATTAATTTTTCAATTTCTGATTTTGAAAAAAAATTATTAGATAAAAAAACTAAACCAGTAGGTAAATTAACAGTTAGTACAACTGTTGGTTTTGGATCAGCATGGTTAACACCAAGAATAACCAAATTTGCTAATCAATACCCAGAGATAGATGTAAATTTAATAATGAGTGACGAGGAAGTTGATTTATCTGCAAGAGTTGCTGATGTTGCAGTTAGAGTAAAGAAACCAACGCAAGCAAATTTAATTTTTAAAAAATTTGTTAATTTCCATAACCACATTTATGGTTCTTCAGATTACTTACAGAAAAGTGGAATACCAAGAAATGTAAATGATTTAGATAAACATGATTTAATTTGCTTTGGAGCTGGGTTGCCGTCTCCTGTTTCAAATATTGATTGGATACTAAAAATTGGAAAAGAAGGAACAAAAAGACGACCTAAATTTAGAGTAAATAGTATTTACGCGATGTCACTTGCAATTGAAAAAGGTGGTGGTTTAGCATCTTTGCCTGATTACATGGTTGCAGATAAACCTCAGCTTGTACGCGTTCTACCTAACTTAGAAGGACCGTCTTATCAAACATACTTTGTTTATTCTGAATCTTTTAAAAACGATAGAAGACTTGAAGTTTTTAGGGATTTTTTATTTAATGAAGCTAAAGATTGGCATTATTAGTCTTTGACTTAATTTTTTATTTTTGTATACCGTATCTTGATTATGGGATATCCAAAAAAACATAGAGGTAGACGCAAAAGAGGCTCTAAATATAGAAGAAATAAAAGGCGTCAAAAGAAGAAATAATTAATACTTACAGCTTCTTTCTTAAATAATAATTCAGTCTATATATACTAAATGTTTAAATTTTTCACTGAACCAAAATGGTACATATGGGCTTATGTAGGCTCTATAGTAATACTTACCTCAATATGGGTTCAAGTTCAGATTGATGTTCAGATCAACGAATGGTTTGGTGAATTTTATGACATGATCCAAAAAGCTCTTGGAACACCAAATGCCATAACTATGCAAGAATATATGGGTGCGTTATTTAGTTTTGCTCAACTTGCTGCTATTTCAATTGCATTAGGGCTAGCAATTTCATTCCTAACTTCACATTTTCTTTTTAGATGGAGAACAGCAATGGTTGAGTGGTACCATAGTGTTTATGATCAAGCAAGAACCATTGAAGGTGCAAGTCAAAGGGTTCAGGAAGATACAATTAAGTTTAGTAGAATTATGGAAGGACTTGGAACAAGCTTAATTGAATCTGTTCTTGTGCTTGTAGAGTTCTTCCCTCTCTTAATGACTCTTTCAGTTGGTATACCTATCTTATGGTTTGGTGACTGGCAGTATGGTTTAGTATCTGGAGCATTTATATGGGCTGTAGGAGGCACGATTTTAATGATTGTGTTAGCTTGGTTATTAAGATTAGTTGGCATTGAATACGATCTTCAAAAAAAAGAGGCTGCTTATAGAAAAATTCTGGTTATTGCTGAAGATGATGGAAGCATTAGACCTAAATCTTTAGAAGAACTTTTTCAAGGTGTAAGAGAAATTCATTTCAAGAGTTATTTGTATTATCTCTATTTTAGTATTGGAAGATTGGCTTATCTACAAGCTAACGTTCTTGCAGCGTATATTTTTTTAGCACCAGCAATTGTTGCGGGTGTAATGACGCTTGGTGTTATGCAACAAATTATAAGAGCTTTTGGAAGAGTGGAAGGCTCACTACAATATTTATTCAGAGCATGGCCTACAATTATTGAACTGGCTAGTGTCTATAAAAGATTAAGAGAATTTGAGAATAAAATAGAAAAAAACATTCAGGATGAAAAAACTGGTATAGTACGTTAGTGATTTTCCTAGCGTTTATTATTATTCCAATAATTGAAATAAGTATTTTTATTACAATCGGTTCCAATATTGGAATTTTAAATACTATTGCAATTATACTAACCACCGCTTTAGTGGGAATATTTCTTGTTCGTAGACAAGGGATCAAATTATTATTTGATGCACAACGAAACTTATCACAAGGTGTAATGCCCACCGAAGAAATTAAAGGGGGTATTTTTCTATTAGTATCAGGATTACTATTAATTACTCCTGGTTTCTTTACTGATTGTATTGGTTTTGCTGTCTTTTTAAAACCTGTCCAAAATTTAATCGCAACTCAAGCAAAAAAATATTTTAACTCACGTATTCGCTATTAACGGATCTATTTTTTTTACCAACTCATTTAATATTAAAACAAGTTTATGATTTTCAGGATCATCAATTTTTTTTAATGGTGGTAATACATTATTCCATTCAGAAATATTATCTACAATGGAAAAATAAGCCTTCATTAAACTAATAGGTTCATGTGTCGTAATCACTTGTCTTATTTTTTCTAAAAGGTTCTGTAATTCATTAAAATTTTTAAATGAATTTTCATTTTTATAATTTTTCAAAATAAAGCTAAGTAATTTTCCACACACATTTGTACCTGCAGTAATTGCTCCAGCTCCTCCCCTTTTGCTTATGCTTAATGCTAAACTATCATGACCACAAAATACTGAAAAATTATTGAAATATTTTATAACTTTCATCATACGTTCACCGTCACCACTTGAATCTTTTAAACCAACAATATTATTTGGATACAATTTTAATAGTGTTTCAATAGTTTTGAAACTTATGGGAACATATGTATTTTGCGGTATGTGATATAAAACATAATGAAGTTCACTATCACCAACATTTTCAATTAAATGACGATAATAGTTAATTACTCCTTCATCTGTAACATTCTTATAATAAAATGGTGGTAATAAAAGGACTGCTCTTACTTTATGTGAGGAAGCATGTTTTGTCATATCAATTGCTTCTTTCAATGAAGATGATCCTGTGCCTGGCATAAGAATTTTTGGATCTATTCTATTTGAAATTAAAAAATCTATATGATCTTTTTTTTCTTGAACAGAAAAACTATTTGCTTCACCTGTTGTACCAAAAATGGCAAGACCGTCATGACCTTGTCTCATTAAATATTGGCAATGACGAAGATAGAGATCTTTGTTGATCGATAAATCACTTTTAATAGGTGTTAGTGCAGCACTAAAGACACCAGATATTTTATGCATAGAAATATAATAAGATAAATCCTAATAAAACTCTATAAATAATAAAAATATTAAAGGTTGAATTTTGTATTATTCGCATCATGATGTTTATTGATACTAGAGCAGTAATACAAGCAACAAATGCTGCAAATAAAGATTTGTATAAATTTATATTTAACTCATCACTGCCCATTAAATTGAAACTTGTTAAAACTAAGGATGCTAAAATAATAGGAATAGATAAAAGCATAGAAAAAATTGCTGCAGATGATCTATCAAATCCTAAAAAACGTGCCCCAGTAATTGTAACACCTGCTCTACTTGCCCCAGGTATAAAAGCTAAAACTTGAACCATACCTATGATAAAGGCTTGAGCATAACTCATATTCTCCCAGGAAGATATTTTCATTTTAAAATGATCTGCTACAAATAATAGAGCAGCAAAAACGACGCTTGTGACTGCAACAACTTTAATATCTCGAAAATAAAATTGAACAAAATCAAAAATAAAGAATCCAACTATAACCGCAGGTATAGTTGCAATAATAATTTTAATTAAATTATCATTTTTATTAACCTGAAAAGAAAAAAAATTTTTAGCTAGTGCTATTATATGTGATCTGAGATAAATTATGACTGCCAATAATGTTCCAACATGAACGGCAACATCAGTAAAGAGACCTTGATCCTGCCAACTTGTTAATTCTGATACGAGAACTAAATGCCCAGAGGAACTAATTGGCAAAAATTCAGTAAAGCCTTGGACAATGCCAATGATAAAATATTGAAGTTCAAACATTAACCAAAGATTATTTTGCTCAGCTCCTTGCCACTTGGAAGAGGTTCAGCATTTTTATTAGAAAAATATTTATCCATAAAATTCAAATAAACATTGTAATCTTTTAAAATTTGCATTTTTTGAGCTTTATGTTCATCATTACTGTCTTCTATTTTAACTAATTCCGTATCAGTTTGAGACATTGCTTCCGGTATCGTTGTAAAAGGTCTTTCTTGATTAATAACTAACCTTTCATGTAACTCTCGGTGAACCATTTTAAAATCTTCTTTTGATAGAGTTTTTGGGCTTTCATCAAATATAAGTCTTTTTAAAATAAAGTTTGCTCTTGGCTCTTTAATCGAAAGAGCAATTTTATATTTTTCATTCCAATCATTTTGTTCATGAAATTTAGCTATTTCGCTTGACTGTTTAAAATCAAGAAAAGCATTTGCTGCACTTTCAGGAAATACATTATCTTGTGATTTTTCATCTTCTTTTTCAATACGCCTGTCAATTTCCATAAGTTTAAACTTGTCTGCTAAATCTTTATTTTTAAAAACTATTTTTGCTCTTTCATTAAGAATATCTGAACCAATCTCATCGTAAGGTTCATAATTAGAAGCAATCTTACCTGGCAGAATAATAGGATGCTGATTAGTAATAACGTATCTATTTTTCCTTTTGATAAGTTTTTTAAATTCTTCAGAATTAGCTTCTAGTAATGGTGTCGGATCATGAGCTAAATCAATTGTATGAAACCAACCATTATATTGTGACTCACATACCATCGACAATGCTTGAAGTTTAATTCTTCCTCCAAAACTTGTCATAAAACAAAAACCTTTATTTTTATTTATATATTCAATGGCATCTTCTTTACTCATTGTCATTTGAAGTTGATTCCAATTAGTTGTGTCTGCTTCGTTAATATATTTAGTTAGAGCAATTGATGTCTTAACATCTGAAAATGCATCGTGAGCAAATTCAACAGGCAAGTTGTTCATCTCTGCAATTTTTTCTAATTTAAAACTAGGATTACCTCTTTCTGTTAAAGGTGTTTTTATGCTTGATGGGTTGATGGCATATAAACCTCTCGCTAAATTTAATGTATCTCCCCTACTCTTTCTTGTTACATACGGATAAAACATATGACTAAACAAATTGTATTCGAGAACTGATTCATCAAACTCTATTATGTTGTGTCCTATAAAAGTAGAACTTGGATCATCTTTTTTCCATTCATCAAAAGTTTTATTAATTTTTTTCATTAATTCGTAAGATGACTGTGGGGCATCAAGTGCCTCTCTCATACCTTTAAGTGTTGTTATTAATGCACCAGGTTGAGAAATCACTGATGTTCGAGGTCTGCAGAACTCATTCATATTTTGATTTGTTTGATTAAACTTGGAGTCAGTAACTATTGCTGCAATTTGCATTATCTGCTCCCATTTTGGAGTAGTACCAAAAGCAGTTGGATATTCTTTCTTACCTCTTCCTGACGTTTCCAAATCGTAAAATATATATTTTGACACTGATAAATAACCTTAGTGGTATTTATAGACTATTAATTATCTCTTTTGGACCAATAAAAATGATAGAAAAGAGTAGCTGCGATAGCAACAAAAAGAGAGATAAAGGCAACGTAAATTATAGTTGCGATTGCCCAGTAAGCTACGGCTATTAAAAGACCAATAGCTGTAATCCCAGCCCAAAAATAGATCAGTCTTTCTAAGAATAATTGCATAATCCTTCTATTATATAATAATTATAGAAGTTTATCAATTTCCTCTCGAGAAGGCATAGAATTTGCCGTACCAATTTTAGTCGTTGATAAGCCAGCAGTAGCACTAGCAAATTTTAGAGCATCTTTAATATTTTGACCCTCAATAAGTGCTGCAGCAAAACCTGCATTGAAAGCATCGCCAGCACCTGTTGTGTCGACTACTGGATTTGAAAGATTAGCTACAGGTAAAGAAAATTTTTCTTCATTGTTCGCAAAAAAAGCTCCTTTATCTCCAAGAGTAATAACGACATTTTTAATTCCCTTTTCTAATAATTGAATTGCAGCTTTTTCAGCATCCTCATGAGTTTCAACATTGTGATCAACATAAAAACTCGCTTCTGTTTCATTTGGTGTAAAATAATCAATCATTGAAAATAAAGATTCGTCTATTTCAGCTGCTGGCGCAGGATTTAAAATTGTTTTTACATTTAAACTATGTGCTTTTTTTAATGCATAGGTAATAACATCCTTTGGTGCCTCTAGTTGTGTAAGAAATATAATTGAGTTTTTAATTGCCTCTTCTGCTTTATCTATATCTTCAATAGTGATTGCACCTGCTGCCCCAGGAAAAACATTAATAGCATTAGCTCCTGTTCCTTCATTAACAAGTATGCCAGCTGAACCGGTTGAATGATCTTTTGAAATAATAACATTGCTATAATCAACACCAGAATTTTCATAAATCTCTGTTGCCATAGAGCCAAATTGATCATCACCAATCTTTGAAATAAAAAAAGTTTTTGCACCAGCCTTAGATGCAGCTACAGCTTGGTTTGATCCTTTGCCACCAGGACCAATAACAAAATTTTTACCAAGAATAGTTTCTCCCTCAACGGGAATTTTTTCTCCAAAAAAAACGAGATCAGCAACAAAAATACCAAGAATACTAATCGACATAATTATTTATCGATTATCCAAACTGTACCATCTGGTTTAATAACACCTTTTGTTAAAATAAAATTACAGTAAGGTCGTCTTTCACTTGTTGTAATATAGGCATAGGTTGATCTTGATTGCTTATAAAATTCTTGTCTTTCGTATGAACCAATTTTCCAATGATCTCCTGACACTTCCTTAATTGCATCAATTACTTCTTTATTAGCATCATTAATTTCATCTGGTTGATTATCAACTTCCATTCGGTGAACGGCTGAGTCTACGAAACTATCCAATGGAAAAACAGATAAAACAGCTCTCATGACAGTTGTCATATCAAGTCCATCTAATCGGTGAACTCTATTGTGGTTCGAATGAGCGGGATAATTAATATCAGATATAACGAGTCTATCACCATGACCCATTTCACGTAATGTTTTTAATATATCAGGACTTAAAATAGGGTCGACGTTAATTAACATATTTTTAGTATATCACTCTCCGTAAGGGATCCAAATATTTTTTACTTGTGTACTTTGATATAAAAACTCTTCTAAGAAATCTTCTTTTTTCGAAGACCAATCAAGATTTTTTGATTGTGGACACCAAGTTCTTTTTAAATTTGATGTTGTGCTTTGAATAACCATCAGGCGCTCATTATTATTTTCACTAAAAAACCAAATACCATCAATATTTTCATGTTCAGATAAGATTTTATTCAAACTATTTTGTTTAGTTGTAAGGATATTAATATACCCAGCTGGAACATCAGAAGTTTCAAGTAGTTGATACAATTCGGTTGCTAAAAGAGATGTCTTTTGTCCTGGAACAATAATACTAGCATTTCCTGCTGCAAAATTTGATCCTAATGTAGTTATTAAACTTAAAAGTGGATAATCATCATTTAAAATATTTGCAACAACTCCTATCGGCTCTTTAACAGCTAGTGTTAAACCTCTTATAGGAGGATTATGTATAGAGCCTTCAAACTTATCAGCCATAGCACCGTAATAAAATAATCTTTCAATTGATAGATCAAATTCTTTTTCAGCATCTTTTGAAGAGATACCGACTAAAGAAGATAGCAAATTAGAAAAGGTAGTTTTTCGATCTTGTAAATTTTCAGCTAAGAAATAAAGAATTTGAGCTCTATTAAAGTTAGTAGAAGATTTGCTAATTGCTTTAGAAGCAACTTCAACTGTGTCTCTTACATCTTTGCGATTTGCATTTGGAACATCACAAATAAAATTATTTTGAGCATCGTAAGAAGAAAAGGAATAACCGCTATCAGGTCTTTTTTGTTTTCCTCCAATGTATAATTTTGGTGTTCTATCGATAGAGTTAGATGAATGAGCTTTAGATAATTTCTTTCCTCTTTTTGACTGAACAAGAGGAAGGGGTAATTTTGAATATGCTCTTAAACCTTCTGAGCCACCTTCTCTTCCAAAACCACTTTCTTTGTATCCGCCAAAACCACAAGCAGCATCAAATAAGTTTGTAGAATTAATCCAAATGACTCCAGCTTTTACTTTTGGAGCAATATCTAAAGCTAAATTAATATTTTCAGACCAAATACTTGCAGCAAGTCCGTATGGTGTATTATTAGCAATTGATACGGCTTCACTAGGTGTTCTAAATGTCATCGTTGTTAAAACTGGTCCAAATATTTCTACTTGAGCAATAAAAGATGACGGTGTTACATTTGTAAATAAAGATGGAGGATAAAATAAACCATTTGTTGGACATGACCATGAAGGTTGCCATAATTTATTTCCATCCTTTTGTGCTTTATTTACTAGAGAATTAATTTTTTTAAGTTGGACTGGAGCAACTATAGCGCCAATATCAATAGACTTATCTAATGGATCACCAACACGAAGTTTTTCCATTCTTTTCTTAAGTTTTTGGATAAATTTTTTCTCAATACTTTCTTGTACTAAGAGTCTTGATCCAGCACAACATACTTGACCTTGGTTAAACCAAATCGCATCAACAACACCTTCTACTGCACTATCTAAATCAGCATCTTCAAAAACAATAAAAGGTGATTTGCCTCCAAGTTCCATTGTCATTTTTTTATCTGGATTAGTATTTGTTTGAATTATTTTCTTTCCAACTTCAGTTGATCCAGTAAAGGCAATTTTTTTAATATCTTTATGTGATGTTATATGTTCACCAGTAGAACCATCTCCCGTAATAATATTAATTACACCTTGTGGAATTTTAGCTTTTTCACAAAGTTCAGCAAAATAAAGCGCTGTCAAAGAAGTATATTCTGCAGGCTTTAAGACTACTGTATTTCCAAGAGCAATTGCAGGAGCAATTTTCCACGCTAACATTAATAATGGAAAGTTCCACGGTATAATTTGCCCAACAACACCAATAGAGTAATCAGAATTATTTGTATTCCTCGCAGCCCACCCGGCATGATAATAAAAATGCCTAGCAACAAGTGGAATATCTATATCTCTTGTTTCACGTATTGGTTTACCATTATCAATAGTCTCTAAAACAGAAATAAATCTTGAATTTTTTTGTATTAGACGGGCGAGGGCATATAAATATTTTGATCGATTAAAAGATGAAAGTTTTGACCATTTGATATGAGCTTTTTTGGCAGCACTGACTGCAGCATTTACATCTTTTTTTGAAGCAACAGACAATGTCGCAATTTTTTTATTTGTGGAAGGATTTATTATATTTAATTTTTTTGAGCTAGATGATTTTACAAACTTTCCATTTATAAAAATATTATTTGGATTTTTTAAATTTTTAATCCAATTGGTAACTTCCTTGCTATCCTCTGGTGCTGGTCCATACGTTATATTTTGAAAATTTTTAATAACTTTATCCATATTATCCTATTGCAAGTTTCTCTTTGTTTGCATACCTGCCACTAGTGTAGTGATAGAGTTGTCTTTCTATATCAATTAATAAACTAGAAGCACCAATTCGCAATAATTTAGAATTTACCCATTCAAATCCTAGTTCTTCTGCTACTAATATTAAAAATTCTAAAACAGATTTGGCCGTTGATATTCCACCTGCAGGTTTAAAACCAATTTTTTTTCCAGTTTTTGTATGAAAATCTCTAATCATTCTCAACATAACAAGACTATTATTTAAGTTAGCATTTACACTTTCTTTTCCAGTTGATGTTTTTATAAAATCTGCACCAGCCATCATACAAACCAAAGATGCTTTTGCTACATTTCGAAGAGTTTCAAGATCGCCAACACCAAGAATAGCTTTTATTTTTGTTTTACCTGCAGTTTCTTTAAAACTACGAACCTCTTCGTATAATTTTTTCCAGTTATTTTGGAGAACATATCCTCTATTGATAACAATATCGATTTCATCAGCACCATCTTTAATAGAGTCAGAAATTTCTTTTTTTCTAGTCATATAAGATGATAAACCTGCAGGAAAACCTGTAGAAACAGCAGCAATTGGGAGTTTATTTTTAATAAGTTTTGTACAATCTTTTATTAGATGGTGATAGACACATACAGCTCCTACTCTTACTGTATTTTTTACTAACCCTAAGTCTTCAAGAATATAATCATCGATGGGATTAAGAGCTTTATTGCATAGTCTTTCAACTTTTCCAAAAGTGTCGTCGCCACTTAGTGTAGTAAGATCAATCAAAGTAATAGCTTTTAACAACCAAGCAACTTGAAATTCCTTTTTTACAGTTCTTCTTTTAGTTAAGGTAGATGTTCGACGCTCTACAGCACTCAAATTAATTTGCGTATTTTTGACCCAGCTTGTATCTAAGTTATAAAATGTTTTCTTTGTCATCAAATTAAATTTTCTCTTCTGTTATTGGTCTTCTCAGTAAATTACTTAGTTCTTCTTTTAAATCATGTTGCTTATAAAGTATATTGTATACAGACTCCATAATTGGCATATCAATATTTTTTTTTTGTGAAATATTATAGACTGCTTTAACAGTATAATAACCCTCTGTTACTTCTTGCGATTTTAAAAGATCTAAAAAATTATCATATTTTGAAGAAGCTAATTTAATACCAAACTGTGTATTGCGAGAATTTTTAGAACTGCATGTTAAAATTAGATCACCAAGCCCTGATAAACCAAATAAAGTATTTTTATCAGCTTTAAATTTTTTTGCATATCGTGTCATTTCTGCAAAAGATCTTGAAATGAGTGCACTTTTAGCATTTTCACCTAAATTCAATCCTTCTGAAACACCTGCAGCTATTGCATATATATTCTTTAACGCACCACCTATTTGCGTTCCGATTAAATCATTTGAATAATAAATTCTGAACTCTTTGTTAGGTATAAGTTTAGAAATATTCTCAAAATCTTTTTTATCTTTTGTTGCAAGCGTGACTGCAGTTGGTAAACTTTGAGATACTTCATTTGAAAAAGATGGGCCTGATAAAATACTAATTGATTTAAACGGCATTACTTCTTGAAATACATCTGTTAAAAATTTTGATGACGATATTTCAATGCCTTTAGAACATATAACAATATGATGATTTTTATTATGTAATGATGAATCCTTAATTACCTCCCTAATATTTTGTACCGGTAAAGTTATAAATAAAAATTTAACATTTCTAATTTCTTTTAAAGAGGTAGTAGCGGTGACATTTTCATTAAATGAACTGTATTTTAATTTCGGATTAATTTTATGTTCATTTATTGATTTAACAATTTTTTCATCTCGAGCATAAATTATAACTTTATTATTACTTAATACTCGGGCAAGTGCACTCCCCCAAACTCCTCCGCCTAAAATTCCAATTGTCATACGTTTGATCTTTATCCGGTGAGGCAAATGAAGTCAATTTATGGTTTTTGGCTAAAATCTTGGGTATTTTTATTAAAAAACTGCATGATTGATTTTTGGAACTAGTATATGAGGTACCATATATAAAAGTATACTTTTTTGGAGGAAATATGAAAAAATTACTTCTAGCTGTTATTGTAAGTTTGTCGACTGTAACGACTGCTGCATTAGCAGAAATTAAAGTAGGAATTATTCTTGGTTTTACAGGACCAATTGAATCTTTAACTCCTGCTATGAGAGATGGTGCGAGAATGGCATTCGATGAAGCATCAAACTCTGGAAATCTTTTAGGTGGTGAATCAATTACTATCTTAGAAGCTGACTCAACTTGTGTAGACTCTGCTGCTGCAACTGCTGCTGCTGAGGATCTAGTTGCACAAGGTGTAACTGCTATTATGGGTGCTGACTGTTCAGGTGTAACAGGTGCGATTAATGCAAATGTTGCAGTACCTAATGGTATCTTAATGGTATCTCCGTCAGCAACTTCACCAGGTCTAAGTAAAGTTCCTGATAATGGAACTTTTTGGCGTACTGCTCCATCTGATGCAAAAGGTGGTCAAGTATTAGCTAAACTTGCTTTAAGCAGAGGAATTGAAAGTATAGCTGTAACGTATACTAACAATGACTACGGAAAAGGTTTAGCTGAAGTATTTGAAGCTTCATTTGCTCGTGGTGGTGGAACTATTACAGCATCAGCTGCACACGAAGATGGCAAAGCGGATTATTCATCAGAAGTAGGTGTTCTTGCATCAGCTGGTGGAGACGCACTACTAGTAATTGGTTATATCGATGACGGTGGAAAAGGAATGATCGAAGCATCTTTAGACTCAGGTGCATTTGACACTTTTGTTCTTTCTGATGGTATGATTGGTCAATCAATTGTAGATAATATTGGTGCTGATCTTGAAGGATCATTTGGCTCTATGCCAGGTGCAATTTCAAAAGGTTCAGCTAAGTTTGGTGAACTAGCAGCTGCAAATGGCATGGATGGAAGTGCTCCATATGTTGGAGAGTCTTATGATGCTGCAGCAATAATTGCTCTTGCAATTCAAGCTGGTGGATCTGCTGATAAGCAATCAATCTTAAACAATATTGCTAAAGTATCTAACGCTCCAGGTATTGTAATTAACCCTGGTCAATTATCATACGGCTTACAAATGTTAGCTGCTGGTAAAGATATTGATTACCAAGGCGCAACAGACGTAGAATTTAATGCGTTTGGTGATGCAGCTGGTGCGTTTAAAGAGTTAGAAGTTAGTGGTGGCGAATTCGTTACTGTTGGCGCTCTTTAATAGTTAAAAATTATTTAATTTAACCCCAGCTTTTAGCTGGGGTTTTTTTATGAGTGCCTAACTTTCTCTGGTATAATTCCCTTCGGCCTATATCGTAAAATTAATAATAAAATTAAACCCATAAATAGGTATCTAAAGTAAGGAACACTATCAAGTAAATGTAATTTTAAAGCATTAGTGGGCTCTAATCCTATTGTAAGTTGATTAATAATAAATGTTGTAAGTGGTGCTGCCTCAATCCAAGAAAACCATATAACAAAACCACCAAATATAGCGCCTAAATTATTTCCACTACCGCCTACAATAACCATAATCCAAATAATAAAAGTGAAACGAAGTGGTCGATATCCTGAAGGAGTAAATAATCCATCTAGAGTAACAAGCATTGCACCCGCAACACCTACAATTGCAGCCCCTATTACAAAAATAATTAAATGTTGTTTCACAACATCTTTCCCCATAGCATTTGCAGCTGTTTCATTATCTCTGATAGCTCTCATCATTCTTCCCCAAGGAGATAATTGAGCTTTGTTGGCAAAATAAAAAATTATTAACATAACAATCAGAAATAAAATCGCGTAAGATAGTTTTACAAAAATTCCTGAGCCATCAATAATAAGATTGTTTAATACTTGTTGTCTATCAGTTACATCAATAATATTATTTAACTTTGACGAGTTTAGATAAGTAACCAAGTTTATAAACCAATCTGCATTTTGTAAATCAATTTCATAAGGAACTGGCCTCTTTAAACCGATGACATTTTTTACTCCCCTAGATAGCCATTCTTCATGTTTTAAAACACTAACAACTATTTCTGAAATACCAAGAGTAACAATAGCAAGATAATCTGATCGTAATCCAAGAGCTACTTTACCAATTAGAAATGCAACGCCAGCAGCAAATAAACCTCCTACAATCCAAGAGAAAATTATTGGCAGTCCAAGACCGCCTAAAAAACCTGCAATTGCTGGATTAACATCTTCAATATTGTGTGTAGCGTTTAAATAAAAGTGTCTGATAATTAAAATTCCAAAAAAAATTATGAGGGAATTTAAAATATACCTATTTCTTTTTTGGATTACCGTTTTATTGATATACATTACAGCAATTACCAATACGATTAACAAAGCAAAACTGATACCTAGCCCTCTACCTCCAGCCTGCCATGACTCTGAAATGGGAGGGTAAGATACAAGGACTGCCGCTAATCCACCCATGGCAAGAAAACCCATTACACCAAAATTAATTACTCCTGCATAACCCCAAGAAATATTGACCCCCATTGTCATTATTGCTGAAATAATACACATATTTAAAATTACTAAACTTACAGACCACCCTTGGATAAAACCTACAAAAATAAATAGTGAGATCATGATTGTAATGGCTACCCATTCATATCTTTCAAACTTCATCATAAAACTCTTCCTTTAAATATTCCCGATGGTCTTATTAGTAAAACGATGACTAAAATTGAAAATGATACAGCAAATTTATAATCAGTTGAAAGTAATTGCACTAGACCAGTTGGCTCCATAGAACTTGGAAGCAAATAGACAAAAAATTTTTTATAAGCATATGTGACCATGATTTCTGAAAAGGCTATAACATATCCACCTACTACAGCCCCAAAGGGACTGCCAATGCCTCCAACAATAGCTGAGGCAAATATTGGCAAGACTAAATTGAGATAAATAATAGGTTTATAACTTTTATCTAAACCATAAAGTGTTCCCGCAACACAAGCTAAGACTCCTACAATAATCCAAGTAGTGAATACTACTCTATCAGGATTAATACCTGACAATAATGCTAAATCTTCATTATCAGAAAATGCTCTCATTGATTTTCCAGTTTTTGTTTTTTGCAAAAACCAGAAAGTAAAAGTTAAAAGTAATACAGTAATTAATATTGTAATAACTTGAGAAGATTTTAATGCTAATCCTTCATTTAAACCTGTCATTACTTTAAACTGTTTGGCTTTCATTATAAATTTCTGTCCATCGGAAAATTTTATAGTTTCTGTTCCAATTATGATTCTTATTATTGCATTAATTACGAACATAACCCCTATTGAAACCATTGCTAAAACAACAGGAACACTTTTTTGATATCTGTAATATTGAAAAACAAATTTATCAGAAATAATGCATAAGATAATTGTCACTATTATTCCTATAGGTAACGCCAACAGAGCAGTAGGGAAAATTCCTAAACCAATATTTTGTGATTGAAAAAACCACGTAAATAAAATTGTTATCATCGCTCCAAATGACATGATTTCTCCATGTGCAAAATTGGCAAAACGAAGTATAGCGTAAACAAATGTAACTCCAAGCGCACCAAGGGCAAGTTGAGAGCCATAAGAAATACCAGGAATGATAATAAAATTTAGAAGTACGATTATAGAATTTAGAAAATCAATCATTTTAACCTCCTAAAAAAGACTTTCTAACTTCTGGATTATTTAATAGTTCTTCACCTGTACCTTCTCTGCTATTTTTTCCATTTACTAATACATACCCTCTATCAGCAATACCAAGTGCTTGTTTTGCATTTTGTTCAACCATTAGTATGCCAACACCAGTTTTACGAACTTGTATAATTCTTGAAAATAACTCATCCATTACAATTGGTGATACTCCTGCAGTTGGTTCATCTAACATCAAAATTTTAGGTTGAGTCATAAGAGCTCTCCCAAAAGCTACTTGTTGTCTTTGACCTCCTGATAATTCTCCTGCACTTTGATTTCTTTTTTCTTTTAAAATAGGAAAAAGATCATAAACATCATTAATTGTATGAATAATGTCATCATCTCTCAAAAAACCTCCCATTTCTAAGTTTTCTTCTACTGTCATACCAGTAAACACATTGTTTGTTTGAGGAACAAATGCCAATCCTAAATTAATTCTGTTTTGAGGTAGCATTGAAGAAATTTCCTCATTTGAATATTCAACAGAACCTGATGTTAAACTTAACATGCCAAGTAATGCTTTCATTGCTGTTGATTTCCCTGCTCCATTTGGACCAACGATGACAACAATTTCACCTTCGTTTATTTCTAAATTAATGTCTTTAATAATATCGACACCTCCATATCCAGCTGTTAAATTTTTACCAATTAAATTAGTCATAAAATTCTAATTCTTATTAATACCTTTTCCTAAATAAGCCTCTATAACTGTTTCGTTATTTTTGACTTCATTAAATTTTCCTTTAAATAAAACTGAACCTTCTGCCATCACAATAACAGGATCACAGATTTTTTCTATGAGATCCATATCATGTTCAATTACAAAAAAAGTATAATTCTTTTCTTTATTTAATCTTAATATTGCATCTGTAATTTCATTAAGAAGTGTTCTATTTACTCCAGCTCCTACTTCATCAAGTAAAACGATTTTAGGATCAACCATCATTGTTCTCCCTAACTCAAGTAGTTTTTTTTGACCACCAGATAAGTTGCCTGCAAGTTCTTGCGTTAAATGATTTAAATTTAAAAAATTTATTACGTCGATAGCTTTTTGTCTTATTTCTTCTTCTTGTTGTTTTACTTTAGCATTACTTAATAAAGCATATGATAATTTTTCACCAAATTGATTTGGTGGTACCATCATTAAATTTTCGAGAACAGTTAAAGTTGAAAATTCATGGGCAATTTGAAAAGTTCTTAGAACTCCTTTAGCAAATAACTCGTGAGGTTTTAAAAAAGAAATATCTTCATTATTAAGAATTATGTTTCCCTCATCTGGATCATATAATCCTGCAATAGTATTAAATAATGTTGTTTTTCCTGCGCCATTTGGGCCTATTAAACCTGTAATTGAACCCATTTCAACTTTCATTGATGCGTTATGAACTGCTTTTAATCCTCCAAAATATTTATTAACCTTATTTATTTCAAGCATTATGTAATTTCTTTAAATTTCCATTCAATTCTGCATTAAGAACTAATCCTAGAGATATAATTATAGCAAGCATTGCTGATCCCCCATAAGAAACTAAAGGTAATGGAATTCCAACAACAGGCATTAATCCAGATACCATAGATATGTTCATCATCACATAAATAAATAAATTGCTGCCAACTCCGATAGAAAGAATCCTACCAAAGATATGATTTGATTTAATGCTTACATAAAAACACACTGAAATTAATAAAAGAAAAAGTAAAATTATAAACATAGTACCAATAAAACCAAATTCTTCTCCAATTAACGTAAATATAAAATCAGTTTGTTTTTCAGGTAAATACTGGAGATAAGCTTGAGATCCCTCTAAAAAACCTTTGCCAGTTAGACCGCCAGAACCTAAAGCAATTTTAGATTGTATTAGTTGATATCCTCTTCCAAGAGCATCTGCCTCAGGATTTAAAAAAGAAAAAATTCTATCTTTTTGATATGGTTGTAAGTAATTTAATAACAAAGGAATTGATAAAATTAGAACAAAAAAACCTAATACAAACTTCCAAATTCTTATTCCACTTGCAAATAGAATGAGAACTCCAAGCATTGTTATACTTAAAGCAGTTCCAAGATCTGGTTGTATAACGACTAAAGTAAACGGTAAAAATAAAATTAATATTGGAAAAAATAAATTTTTTATTCGCTTAATTTCATCAAATTTTAAATCATGATAAAATCTTGCTAGCGCTAGTATTATAGTTATTTTTATTAATTCTGACGGTTGGATACTAAAACCAAATAGGTTTATCCATCTAGTTGCACCTTTACCAAAAACACCAATTAATTCCACTGAAAGCAAGAGTAATAATGATAAAATAAAAAAGACATAAGCAAATTGATAAATAAATTTTATATTTATTAAAGCTAAGACAATTGCTAAAAAAATAAAAACTAGTAATCTTATTAAATGTCTTGATGCCCAAGGACTATATGATCCTCCTGCTGCAGAATATAAGCCTGCTGCTCCTATAAATGAAATTAATATTATTAAAAAAATCAATAAATAATTTAAGTTTTGAATTTTATTTAACATTAAGTTTCTAATTTTTTTGTAAATTGAAAAATTTCTTTTGCTATAGGTGCTGCAGTTGATGCACCTGAACCCCCATGTTCAATAACAACCGAAATAGCATATCTCGGATTTTCAACTGGCATATATCCAACAAATAAAGCATGATCCCTTTTTTTCCATTCTACTTCTTTTTTCCTAAAATCTTCACTTTCTCTTTCGGCTACTGTTATTCTTCTAACTTGGGAAGTTCCTGTCTTACCTGCAAAAGGCGCAGACTCAGATCTCGAATTATAAGCAGTACCTTTACTCTCATTTACTACTTTAAACATCGAACTTTTAATAATTTTGATTGCATTTTGGTATTTTTCTAATTTTTCAAATTCAGCGTCATTATTTTGCTTGATAATATTTGGTTTTACATTTTTTCCATTAGAAGCAATAATTGAAGTCATTACTGCAAGTTGTAGAGGATTTGTTAATACGAAGCCTTGACCAATAGCTGAGATTAGAGTCTCTCCAGGATACCAGCTTTCATCGTATTTTTTCTTTTTCCAATCACGTGAAGGGATGATACCTTTTTTTTGATTAGATAAAGGTACGTCATATATTTTTCCTAAACCAAAATCTTCTGCAACTTTAGCAATTTTATCTATCCCAATTTTTTTTGAAATTTCATAAAAGAAAACATCACATGATTCTTTGATTGCATCGCTAACATTCATCGAGCCATGACCATTGTTTTTCCAACAATGATAAAGTCTATCACCTAAACCAATTTTTCCACTACAAAAATGTTTGGTATTTGTATCAATAATTCCATGTACTAACCCCGCTATAGCAACAACCATTTTAAAAGTTGAGCCTGGAGCATATAAACCTTGAATACATCTGTAAGTAAGTGGCGAAAGTTCGTTTTCTAAAATTGAATCCCAATATTCCTTATTTGGTTTTTGTATAATTTTATTTGGATTATAAGATGGAGTTGAGGCCATACATAATAAGTTGCCATTGTTTATATCCATAAGTATTGCAGATCCTGCTTTGTGTTCTTTTAATAAATTTAAAGCATATTGTTGAATTCTCAGATCGATAGTTATCTGAATATCATTTCCTTTTTGACTATCTTGCCTTGATATTTCACGAATTACTCTTCCATAAGAATTAACTTCAATTTCTCTTTGTCCTGATTTACCAATTAAATTAGGGTTAAAACTTTTTTCAATACCATCTTTTCCTATCTCTAGATTGGGCATATTTGAAATAAAAGGTAATTCAACTTCTTCTCTATTGGGTTTATTTGTATAACCTATCAAATGTGAAACAGTATTATCAAACTGATAAGTTCGCATATAATCTTGAGAAATAAATATACCCTCAATATTAAGTTTGTTTGATTCTATTTTTTCAAGTTGTGACCAATTAATATTTTCTAAAACTTTTATTTTTTGAAATTTTTTAACTTTTTTAGATAAATCTAGTATTTTCCTTCTATCACTAAAATTAATTTTTATAATTTGATTTAATTCATTTAAAGATTTATTTATATTTTTTGTATTTTCAGGAATTAAGTATACATCAAATACTTTTATATTAGATGCTAAAACCTTGTTATTAATATCATAAATCTTACCCCTAATAGGGTATATAATCTCAACATCTATTTGATTATTTTTTGAAAGAGTTTTGTATTTTTGTGAATCCCTTATTTGAATATCATATAATCTCCAGCCTACAATACCAAAAAAAGATACTTTTAATAAATATAATAAAAAAGTTCTTCTATTTAGGACTGAATATTGTTTTTTATCTTCTGAGTAAAACATTTCACTTATCTAATTTAGTAAACAAAAATATAGTAGGAATAAATATAATTAAAGAAATTAAAAAAAAATTGAAAATTGAACTCATATTAAATTTATAATTGTGTATTAGATTTGCTAAAAATTGCTCAATTAGAAACAAAATAATTAGAGTGATAAAATAAATAAAAATTATTTGATACGAAGATAATCTAATTAAATATTTTCTAATCAATATAAATAAGATTAAAAGAGATAAAAAGGTAATTAAATGAGCTCCAATATTATTTAATAGTAATATATCAAATAGAATTCCATATACCAGGGCAACTAAATATAAATAATAATGATAATGGTAAAAAATTAAATAAATAAAAGTCAAATGAAATAATACATAGAATGCGTTATTGACATTAGACAGTAAAATAAAAGAATTTACAGAAATTGAAAAACTTATTATTAAAATAATATTTAATTTAATAGTGGAATTAAAAAATTTGGAAAACTCCATTATTTTGAAGTAACGATTTGTACATAATCAATATTTTCAAAATCAACAAATGGTAAAACAAAAAATCTATTTTTTTCAACTTTAGCTACTTTTCCAACTAATAGATCTACTGGAAAGATTTGCGCAGTACCACTTGTAACTACAATATCTCCTAATCTTGGCATTTTATTTTCTTTAATAAATGAACTTACTAAATATTTTCCATCTCCATTGCCAGAAAGTAAAGAAAAAATACCGTCTGATATCGTTTTTACTGAAATAGACAAATTAGGATCAGTTAGAAGAATTACTCTAGAATTATTTGAAGTCGTATCAATTACCTTACCTAATAATCCGCGCTCATTTATAGCTGACATATTTTTTTCAATTTTATCTTCGTAACCTGCATTTAAATTTATTAATTTACTATAAATTGTATCATTTCTATTAATTAGAGATGCTGTTTTTACTAAACTTAAGTTATTATCAGTTGCATTTAATAATTTTTTTAAGACTTTATTCTCTCTTGAATTTTGTATTGCTAATGTTTGCCATTTTTTTAAACGTATTATTTCTTCTTGAAGAAGTTTGTTTTCAAATTTTAAACTTCTAAACTGATTGTATTCATCAACTAAATTTGAAACAGCATTTACTGGTGCTGAAATTACTCTTGTAATTGGAATAATTACTGATGTAGATATACTTTTGATCCCATTAATAACATACAAATCAGATTTTGAAAAAAAGACTAAAAGGAAAGAAATTGTAACAATGGAAATTATTGTCAAATTTTTTATAAAAGTTGAAATTTGAAAAACTTTTATTTGGAACTTAGGTGCCATTTCAATTTTTAATCAGTAGCAAAAACGTCACTCAATCGAGATTTTTCTTCGAGTGCCTGGCCAGTACCCATAACAACACACAAAAGAGGATCTTCAGCTATTGAAATTGGTAAACTTGTTGATCTTCTTAGTACTTTATCAAGATTATGTAAAAGCGATCCTCCTCCAGTTAACATTATACCTCTTTCTACAATATCGGCAGATAATTCTGCAGGTGTTTGTTCTAAAGCTCTTTTTATAGTATCTATTATTTGAGCTACAGGTTCAGCAAGGGCTTCGGCTATTTGTCTTTGGGAAATACTTATTTCTTTTGGTAGGCCAGTAATTAAATCTCTTCCTTTGACACTCATTGATCTTCCATCACCATCATCTGGTGGACAGGCAGAACCAATATCCTTTTTCATTCTTTCAGCTGTAGTTTCTCCAATTGCTAATTTATGTGTTGTTCTCATGTATTCCATTATTGCCTCATCAAATCGGTCTCCAGCAGCTTTAACTGAAGTTGAATTAACCACACCTCCAAGAGATAAAACTGCTACCTCAGACGTTCCTCCTCCGATATCTACAATCATAGAACCTGTTGGTTCTGCAACTGGTAGACCCGCTCCTATTGCTGCCGCAACTGGCTCTTCAATTAAATAAACTCTTCTGGCTCCAGCAGCATCAGCAGATTCTCTAATTGCTCTTCTTTCAACATTAGTTGCGCCAGATGGCACACAAATAACAATTTGAGGATTTGATATAGATCTTCCTTTATGAACTTTTTTAATAAAACTTTTTATCATCTGTTCAGCAACATCAAAATCAGCTATTACACCATCTTTCATAGGACGAATGGCTTTAATTTTACCTGGAGTTCTTCCAAGCATTTGTTTTGCTTCATTACCAACAGCTAAAACTTGGGTATTCCCTTCATTTTCAATTGTTGCAACAACTGAAGGTTCATTAAGAATAACACCTTCCCCTTTTACATATACCAGAGTATTTGCTGTACCTAAATCAATGGCCATATCTTTAGAAAATAAGCTGAAAAAACGATCAATTACCATGAATTAAACTCCTTCTATTTTTAAACTTGCTGTATTCTCTTTAATAGATTTAGTTTTTTTAAAGATCAATCTGTTTAAGGCATTTATATAAGCTTTTGCAGAAGCTACAATAATATCGGGATCACTTCCTTTTGCTTGTGATGATAAATTATCATCTTCAAGTCTGACAGTTACCTCTCCTTGTGCATCAGTACCTGCTGTAATTGCATTAACTTGGTAAAGTTTAAGTTTAAATTCAGTATTTGTAAGTTTTTTTTATAGCGTTGAATGTTGCATCAACGGGACCATTACCGTTAATTTTTGTATTTTCCACTTTTTCGTTAATTTCTATCTTTAATTTAGCTTCAGCTTTTTCAACAGATCCAGCATTTACTTCCAATGATACAAATTTAATGTGTTCATCATATGACGAAGTTCTATCTTCTGCTAATGCTATTATATCTTCTTCAAAAATTTCTTTTTTCTTATCAGCTAAATCTTTAAATCTTCCAAACAGTTCCATCAAAGCATTATCACCAACTTCATAACCAAGTTCTTTTAATTTTTCTGAAAAAGCATGTTTGCCTGAATGTTTGCCAAGAACTAGTGAAGATTTGTTAAGTCCAATTGACTCAGGAGTCATAATTTCATAAGTACCAGCGTGTTTAAGCATACCATCTTGATGTATTCCAGCTTCATGAGCAAAAGCATTAGCTCCAACTATAGCTTTATTTGGCTGTACTGGAAAACCTGTTATTGATGACACCAATCTAGAAGCTTTCATAATGGACTCTGTTTTAATATCTGTATGATAAGGCATAAGATCTTTTTTTACTTTTAAAGTCATAACAATTTCTTCTAATGATGAATTTCCAGCTCTTTCACCCATACCGTTTATAGTACACTCAACTTGTCTTGCACCTTCTTTAATAGCAGCAACATTATTTGCTGTCGCTAAACCTAAATCATTATGTGTATGTGTTGAAAGAATTGCTTTATCAATGTTTGGAACATTATTTTTTACATTTTTAAAAATTTTACCAAACTCTTCTGGTAATGTATAACCAACAGTATCAGGGATATTAATGGTTGAAGCACCTGAATTAATAGCAAGCTCAATACATTTATATAGAAATTTTAACTCTGATCTTCCACCATCTTCACAACTCCATTCAATATTATCACAAAGATTTCTTGCGTGAGATACAGTCTTTTGAATAGCTTCTAAAACCTCTTCTTCAGTTTTCTTTAATTTATATTTCATATGTAGAGGACTTGTTGCAATAAAAGTATGAATTCTTGGAGACTTAGCATGTTGTACTGCTTCCCAAGCACGATCGATATCTTTAAAACTTGCTCTTGCTAAACCAGCAATGGTTGAATTTTTAACCTGCTTGCTAACTTCAGAAACTGCTTCAAAATCTCCA
This sequence comes from uncultured Alphaproteobacteria bacterium, assembly GCA_902539825.1. GTDB lineage: Bacteria > Pseudomonadota > Alphaproteobacteria > HIMB59 > CACPNW01. The sequence goes on along the minus strand of CACBMH010000002.1, from coordinate 40,459 downwards.
TTAGAAGCGATCGGAAAACCTGCTTCAATAATATCAACTTTCATTGAATCAAGAACTTCAGCAATTTGAAGTTTTTCATCTAAATTCATTGATGCGCCTGGAGACTGCTCTCCATCACGAAGAGTTGTATCAAAAATATAAATTTTTTCAGTCATTTGTTTAATTATACACTAATCAATATTTTATTAAACTTTCATCTAGTTTTTCGATTTATCAACCATTTTTCCTTCAGCAATCCATGGCATCAAGGTTCTCAACTTTTCTCCAACTGCTTCAATTGGATGCTCAGCTTGTTCTTTTCTCATTACTTTAAATTTGGTTTGACCACTTTGATGTTCTTGCATCCATTCTTTAGCAAATTGACCAGATTGAATTTCTGAAAGAATTTTTTTCATCTCTTTTTTTGTTTCATTAGTAATAAGCCTTGGACCTCTTGAATAATCTCCATACTCTGCTGTGTTTGAGATTGAGTATCTCATGTTTGCCATTCCACCTTCATATAATAGGTCAACAATAAGTTTTACTTCATGAAGACATTCAAAATAAGCCATCTCGGGAGCATATCCTGCTTCAACAAGAGTTTCATAACCTGCCAAAATTAAATGTGTTAAACCTCCGCATAAAACAGATTGCTCTCCAAAAAGATCAGTTTCACATTCTTCTTTAAAAGTTGTTTCTATAATTCCAGCTCTTCCCCCACCAATAGCGGATGCGTAAGCAATTCCTATTTCCAGAGCATTGCCTGAAGGGTTTTTGTCTACAGCAACTAAACAAGGCACTCCAGCACCTCTTACATATTCAGCTCTTACTGTATGACCGGGACCTTTAGGTGCAACCATGATTACATCTATACCTTCCTTAGGTTTAATTAAGTCAAAGTGAATATTTAACCCATGAGCAAATGCAATTGTTGTTCCTTCTTTAATATTTTCAGCTATGTCATTTTTGTATATTTCTGATTGAAGTTCGTCAGGTGTAAGCATCATAATCACATCTGCCCAACTTGCAGCCTCTGCAGGAGTCATTACTTTGAAATTAGCTTGTTCTGCTTTACTTCTTGAATTTGAACCTTCTCTCAATGCAATTGAAACATTTTCTATTCCAGAATCTCTCAAGTTCATTGCATGCGCATGACCTTGACTTCCATATCCTACAATTGATATTTTTTTATCTTTTATTAAGTTTAAGTCTGCATCTCTATCGTAATATACTCTCATTATTCCTCCTCTTTTTTTTGAATTGATGATATTGCAACGGGACCACTTCGAACAATTTCAACTTTCGTAATTTCATTAATTTCTTTTATAAATCTATTTACTCTTTCTGAAGCACCAGCTATTTCAAAAATTGTAGTATTATTTTCATTCTCAATTTTTCTAGCTCTGTATAAATCACATAGTTGATAAACTTTCTTTTTATTTGTATCTGAAATATAAATGTAAACTAGGGCTACCTCAGCTTCAACAGAACTACCCTCTTGATCTAAATTTGTAACACTATGAACTGGGACAATTCTAAGTAACTGTTTTTCTATTTGACTTACTACCTCTGATGTACCATGCGTTACAATAGTTATTCTTGAAATATTTTCATCATTACTAACCTCAGCTACATTCAAACTATCAATGTTATATCCTCTACCAGAAAACATTCCTATTACTCTAGCTAAAACGCCTGGTTCATTATCGACTAGTACAGTCAATATATGTCTCTTAGTCTCTGATACTTGATCAGGAGAGTCATAAACAGATTTATTCATTAAACTAAAATTTTTCCTTTTTCTGCTGATTTTTTATCTTGTTTTTGATCTTTACTTAACATCATTTCGTTGTGGGCAGATCCACTTTGTATCATTGGAAAACAATTCTCTTCTTTAGTAACCCAAATATCAGCAATAACTGTATTTTTTGTCTCAATCATTTGAGTTATAACATCGTCAAGTTCATCGGTTGTCTTTGCTCTTAATCCAACAGCTTTATAACTCTCAGCTAACTTTACAAAATCAGGTAAACTATCAGTATAACTTTCGGAATATCTTCCCCCATGTAAAAGTTCTTGCCATTGCCTAACCATTCCCATGTATTCATTGTTTAAAATGAATATTTTAACAGGCAATCTATATTGCACAGCTGTGCTCATTTCTTGAATGTTCATGAGTATAGATGCATCTCCTGCTATATCGACTACCAAAGCATCTGGGTGCCCAACTTGAGCTCCAATTGCAGCAGGAAATCCATATCCCATAGTTCCTAAACCACCTGATGTCAGCCATCTGTTTGGTTCCTCAAATTTATAAAATTGAGCAGCCCACATTTGGTGCTGACCTACTTCAGTTGTAATAAATGTTTTCGTATTTTTTGTTAATTCATATAACCTTTGAACTGCATACTGAGGTTTAATCTGTTTACCTTCATTATTGTAGTTTAAACAATCTACTTCTTTCCATTTATTTATTTTATCCCACCATAATTTTAATGACTCAGTATCTATTTTATATTTTTTTTCTTTCCAGATTGAAATCATTTTTTCAACAACTTGCTTAACATCGCCAATTACTGGAACATCGACATTTATAGTTTTATTAATATTACTTTCATCAATATCAATATGGATTTTTTTTGAATTTGGAGAGAATGCATCAAGTCTTCCAGTAACTCGATCATCGAATCTTGCACCAATATTAATCATAACATCACATTCATGCATTGCCATATTGGCTTCATACATTCCGTGCATTCCAAGCATGCCAAGTGAGTTTTTATCTGATGAACCTACAACGCCTAGACCCATTAATGTCATTGTTACTGGTGATCCAACAATATTTATAAATTCTCTAACTAATTTTGAAGCTTTTGGACCAGAATTAATACATCCACCACCAATATAAAAAATTGGTTTTTTAGCTTTAGAAATTAATTCTACCGCTTCTTCAATTTTATTTTTTTCAAAATCAGGACTTGGTTCAAATAATCTATGAGAAGGAATAATAATTTTATTTTTTTCTTCATAATTTCCTGAAGCAAATTGAACATCTTTAGGTATATCAATTAATACAGGTCCTGGTCTTCCATTTTGAGCGATAGTAAATGCTTCATGAAATACAGAAGACAACTTATTAACATCTTTAACTAAATAATTATGTTTTGTGCAAGGTCTCGTTATACCTGTTGTATCACATTCTTGAAAAGCATCGCTACCAATTAAGTGCTGTGGTACTTGTCCAGTTATGCATACGATAGGTACGCTATCCATCATAGCATCAGTTAAACCAGTTACAACATTTGTTGCACCAGGTCCTGATGTTACAAGAACTACTCCAGTTTTACCAGTGGACCTAGCATAACCTTCAGCTGCATGTATAGCGCCACCCTCTTGTCTAACTAATACGTGCTTAATTGAATTCTGTTTAAATAAAGTATCGTATATGGGTAATACTGCACCACCAGGATATCCAAATACAACTTCTACTCCTTGTTCAGCTAAGCTTTTTAAGACAATTTCAGCACCTGTTATTTCATTATTCATTGATCTTAGCTCATAGGCTGTGGATAAAATAAAATCAATAAATTAGTTCAATTTTGGTCTAAATTAATGGATTTTATGTCAATTTCGTCTGGAAACTGCTCGAATTTTTTAAAAATATTAAGATTAGAAGATCTCCACCAAGTGTGTTGTCTTTTTACATAGTTTCTTGTGACCTGTTGAATTTTAGAAATACATTCTTCAATTGATACCTCATTATTTAGATAAGATTGAATTTCTGGAACTCCATGCGCTTTCATTATTGGTAAACTAATATGATAATTTAATTTAAGCAAATTTTTGACTTCCTCTATCGCACCATTTTCTATCATTAAATATGTTCTCTGATCTACTCTTTTATAGTTTTCATTCCTATCTGGAAGAAATAATAATATTTTGTAATTTTTTAAATTAATAAAATTTTTATTTTTATTTTTTTTCCAGTCACTAAATTTCTTGTTAGTAAAAAAATTTACTTCCCATATTCTTCTTATTCTTTGAATATCGTTAGGCGCAATATTAATCATTGCATCACTGTCAAACTCTTTAACTAAATTATAAAAATTTTCCTTACCAATTTTTAAAATCATTTTTTCTGATTCTATTTTTACTTTTTCTGGAATAGATGGAATTGAAACTATTCCATTAATTAAAGATTCTATGTAAAGACCTGTACCTCCAACTAAAATAGGAGTTTTATTTTTATTTATTAAATAATTAATTTTTTTTGTTGCTTCCTCACACCATTTTTGAACATTAAATCTAACATTACCTTTAACAAAACCATAAAGATGATGATTGATTTTTTTTTGATCATTTATAGTTGGTCTAGCAGTTAAGATACTTAACTCATTATAAATCTGCATACTATCAGCATTTATAATTTCACCATTTAATTTGGTAGCTAGGTTTAAAGCAAATTTTGATTTTCCTGATGCAGTTGGGCCTAATACAAAATAGATTTGAGTTTTCAATTATTCTTAAATTTAATTGTTACCCAATTTTGCTCATCATCTCTAATTATTTTTAGTAATAATGAGGATCTGCCTGTTTTTTCTAAAGAATTTACTAATTCTTCAAATGAATTCATATTGTTAATAATCTCTCTATTAACTTCTGCGATTATATCTCCATTTTGCAAACTACTATCGATGTCATCAATTGAAATTACTTTAACCCCACTTTCATGATCTTCAATAGTAATTCCTAAAGATTCAATTTTTAAATTTTTTTCAATATTTGTAATTGTTTTTCTTTCAGTAACTACCTCTCCAGGTAATTCTCCTAATATTACCTCAATACGAATTTTTTTATTTTTTCTCCAAACTTCTAATATTGCAGTCGAGCCTACATCTGACTCTGCAACAACTCTTGGTAAATCAGGCATCTTTTTAATTTCTATATTATTAAATTTTAAAATTACATCACCTGGTTCTAATCCAGCAGTTTTTGAGGGACCATTAGGATTTACATTGGATATGAATGCACCTTTTTGATCAGGTAAACCAAGACTTTCCGCAAAATCCTTTGTAACAGGTTGAATTTGTACACCTAACCAACCTCTCTTAGTTTTTCCAAAATCTTTTAATTGTTGTACTATTTTTTTGGCACTGTTCGCAGGTATTGCAAATCCTAAACCAATACTTCCACCTGTTTGCGAAACAATTGCCGTATTAATTCCTATTACCTCTCCATCTAAATTAAATAATGGTCCGCCGGAATTACCACGATTAATAGATGCATCTGTTTGTAAAAATTTAACATATGGCCCACTACCTAAATCTCTTGAAATTGCAGATATAATTCCTGCAGTGACAGTTCCTCCCAAACCAAGAGGATTTCCAATTGCAATTGACCAATCTCCAACTCTCATATTATCCGAATCTCCCCAACCAACATATGTAAGTTTTTTGTTTTTTGGATCAATTTTCAATACAGCTATGTCTGCTTTAGGATCTCTTCCAAGTAATTCAGCTGTAAACTCTGTTTCATCATTTAGTATAACAGTTATTTCATCAGCTCCTTCAATTACATGATTATTTGTAACAACTATACCATCTTCACTTATTATAAAACCTGAACCAAGTCCTGTCATTGGTCGTTGTGATCGTCTTTGATCACGATCAAAATATTCTTTAAAAAAATCATCAAAAGGAGATCCCTCTGGAAATTGTGGTATTTGATTTTGGTTATTATTTTCAACAATAGTAGTTGATGCAATACTAACTACTGCAGGAGACAATTTTTCTACTAAATCAGCAAAACTCTCAGGTACTGCAAGTAATGGTTTCGAAAATAAAATAGAAATTAAGAATAAAAATTTAATTCTCATATTAATTGTCATAGTATTTGAACGTGAAATAAATAAGGCACAACCCAAGTAGTGCAAAAAATAAACTAATATTTTTAACAGTTTGTGGATTAATAAGAGAAAGCATATCGAGATATTTCTTTAAATTGTTCGCTAAGAAAAAATAGAGTATGCCTTCAATGATCAGCACTAGACCTATGCTTATTAGTAGAATTTCAAACATTAATTTTGGATATCTATTTCACCAAAAAATTTTTCACAGACTTCCCCTGGAGCGATTACCATGGACATCTCTGTATCTCCAAAAGTATCTTTACAAGCTTGCATTGTTCTTAAGAAATCAAAAAATTCCTCATCACGACTATATGCATCACCTAGTATTCTATTTTTAGCAGCATCTCCTTCACCTCTTAGTATTGAAGATGTTCTTTCTGCTTCAGCTAAGATAACTGTTTGTTGTCTATCCGCTGATGCAACAATTTCTTTAGAAAGTTCTTCACCTTCTGCTCTTAATAAATTTGCTTCTTTTTCACGTTCAGAACGCATTCTTTGATAAACGTTATTAGATACTTGTTCAGTTAAATCTGTTCTTCCAATTCTAATATCTACAATTTTAACACCAAAAGATTCTTCATTAACTTTGATTTGTTTTTCAATTTCATTCATAATATTTATACGTTCATCACTCAGTAGTGATGTTAAAGAGTATTGTGCAATTACACCTCTAACTGCCGCATTTATAATTCTTCCAAATCTATCTGAAAAAGTAGTTTCATTTCTAACTGTCTGATAAAACTTTAGAGGATCAACAATGTTGTATCTAGCAAATGAATCAACAATAATTCTTTTTTGATCTGAAAGAATCATTTCTTCAGGTTGGGGATCTAGATTAAGTAATCTAGAATCTAAAAAAACTGCATCTTGAATAAATGGAATTTTAAATTGAAGGCCAGGTTTTGTTACAACTTTTCTTGGGTCACCAAATTGGAGCACTAATGCTTGCTTAGTTTCATTTACAATAAAAAAGGCTCCAGTAAAAGTAAGGAAAAGAATAAATAAAACTAAAACTATAAGTAAATTTCTTGCACTAAATCTCATCTTAATTGTTTCCCGAGTTTTTAAGTTCATTCAATGGAAGGTAAGGAACCACACCCTGTCCATTTCCAGTATCATCTAAGATTATTTTGTTCTTACCCTCTAAAACTTCTCTTAAAGTTTCTAAATAAATTCTTCTTTTAGTAACTTCTTTCGCATCTTTATAACTATTGTAAACATCAATAAAGTTTTGTGCCACACCTTCTGCTTGTTTAACCACCTGCTCTTTATATGCTGTAGCAGCTTCAACAAGTTTGGCTGCTTCACCACGAGCATTAGGTACAATTCTATTCAAATAAGTGTTTGCTTCGTTAACTAATCTTTCTTTATCTTGTCTTGCTCTTTGAACTTCATCAAAGGCATCAATAACTTGATCGGGCGGATCAACACTTTGAAGCTGTACTGATTGAATTAAAACACCACTTTCATAGGAATCTAAAACTAGTTGTAATTCATTTCTTACAACTTGTTCAACCTCTTGACGACCTTCTGTAAGTAAGAATTGAAGATCTCTTTGACCAACAACTTCACGTACAACACTTTCAGACATATCTTTAACAGTAAGTTCTGGATTTCTAAGCTTGAATAGAAAATTTCCAGCGTCTTTTATTTTGAATAGTACTGTGAATGCAACATCCGCAATGTTTTGATCACCCGTAAGCATTAAACTTTCTTCAATTACTTTTCGCTCTGCATTTGAATTTGAGCCAAAACCAAGATCACTTGCACTTCTAAATCCAACGTTGATTTTTCTAATTACTTCAACTTTAGGGGTAACAGTTTGACCGATTGGAGTTGGAAAAAAGTAATGTAATCCTGGTTCTGTTGTTTGACCGTTCCATCTTCCAAATAAAAGCTCTACACCTTGCTCATCAGGCTCAACTCTATAAAAACCAGTAGCTAACCATAGTAAAACAGCTACTATTATAAAAATTGAAAGGTTACGTCTGCCACCAAATTTAAAATTGCCAAATCTATCTTTAGCTTTTCTAATGGAGTCTTCAAAATCTCTTCTGTTTGGACCGTCACCAGATCCTCGTGAGCCCCAGGGATTATTATTTCCACCTGAACCCCAAGGATTATTGTCGTTGTTATTTTTATTCCAGTTCATATATTATTGAAAATATCGGTTCTATCTACTAACATTAATTATATTATTTAATAACTAATATTTGAGTAAATCTGGAAAAATCAAGTATGTCTGATGAAATTTTATCTTTAATTTATACATTTTCTAAGAAATTTAGTGATCCTGAAACAGATCTTACTTTTGATCCAAAAAATCAAAACATTTCTGCAATTGTAAAAGAGGGTAATGTAAACATTTCCTTGCTTGTAAAGGGTCAAAAAGAAGACTTATATACAAATATAGCAAGATTACTTAAAAATAATGTTGAGCAAATTTCTGGCGTTCTTTCAGTAAACGTAATTATCAACTCAGATAAAAATATTAATAAAACAAATATTTCTGATAAGAAAAGATTCAAAATTGATGCAAAAAATATTGTAGCAATTGCAAGTGGTAAGGGTGGAGTTGGAAAATCAACATTTTCAGTAAATCTTGCCACAGCATTAAGCTCACTAGATCTCAAAGTTGGATTGCTTGATGCAGATATTTATGGTCCTAGTGTTCCTAGAATGATGGGTATTGCTAAAAAACCAATAATGAATGAAAACAAAAAACTTATACCATTAGAAAATTATGGAATAAAATTAATGTCTATAGGTTTTATTCTAGACTCAGAGGCTCCAACAATTTGGAGAGGGCCTATGGTAATGAAAGCTTTAGAGCAAATGTTCAACGGTGTTGAGTGGGGTGAATTAGATTATCTTATAATTGATCTCCCTCCTGGGACTGGAGATGCTCAATTAACTTTAGCTCAAAGTTCAAAACTTTCTGGATCAATTGTAATTTCTACTCCTCAAGATGTAGCACTTACTGATGCAAGAAAAGGAATAAATATGTTTAAAAAAGTTAATGTTGATATTCTTGGTATTGTGGAAAATATGAGTTATTTCATATGTGATAATTGTAATCAAAAACATTATATATTTTCAAAAGATGGTGTGAAAAAAGAAGCTGAAGAATCTAAAATACCTTTTTTAGGAGAAATTCCTATTGATACAAATTTAAGAATTCAATCAGACAATGGAATACCTACTTTGATAGATGATCCAGATGGTGAAATTTCAAAAAAATTTATATCAATTGCTAAAATCTTAAAAAAATCTCTGAATTAAACATTCATCAGAGCATCAATTTTTTCATGATGCTGATAGTTTATTAATTTAAAATCATTTACGTTGTATTTAAAAAAATCTTTTGTTTCGAATTGAAGCTCAGGTAATTTTTTAGGCACTCTTTCTAATTGGATTTTAACCTGCTCAAAATGTTCTTTATAAATGTGAAAATCACCTAAAGAATGAATAAATGTTCCAACTTCTAATTTACACTCTCTAGCCAACATATGAGTTAAAAGACTATAACTGGCTATATTAAATGGAACTCCCAAAAACATGTCACATGATCTTTGATATAGTTGGCAACTTAATTTGTTATTAGAAATAAAAAATTGTGAAAATGCATGACATGCTGGCAATGACATATTTTTTATCTCTGGAGGGTTCCAAGCAGAAATTATATGGCGCCTTCCATTTGGATCTTCTTTTAATCCTTTAATTAGATTTAAGACTTGATCTTCTCCATTAAAATTTCTCCATTGAACTCCATAAATTTTACCAACATCTCCTTCAAATCGAGCTTTTGATCTCCAATAATCAGATTGAGCATTTTGGGTCCAAATTGTTTTTTTATCTTTTAAATTTTCTCTTGAGTCATTGTATAAAATTTCAGCAAGTCTTCTCTCATCGTCTGAACCTTCAATAAACCATAATAATTCTGAAACTACAGATTTCCATGCTAGTTTTTTAGTCGTTATAGCAGGAAAACCTTTAGATAAATCATAATGCATTTGATAACCAAATGATTTTCTAACACCACCCGCTCTACTTTCAACATAAGAGCCATTATCATAACAAAATCTTAACGCATCTAGGTATTGTTTCATCTTTCCCAAATCTCAAAATGACAAGTTGAATCGCCATCAATTTTTTTAATCATTTTCATATTATTCTCTATTAAAGAAACATTTATAAATTTTTCACAATTATAATTACCGTAGATTCTAGTGAGATAAAATTGTTCTATGGATTTAAAAGTTAAATTTATTATTTCTGAACCTCCAATTATAAAAATATCCATATCTTTATATTCTGATTGAAGATTTTGAATTTGATCATTTATGTTTCCACTAAAGTAATAATCTGCCCCTTCTATTAATTCTTTATCTTTACTTGTAATTAGAACATTTATTCTTGATTTTAGAGGTGTAGGCATAAAAGGATCATCCCAAGTCTTTCTTCCCATTACAACGACATTATTTAGAGTATTTTCTTTGAACCATTTTAAGTCAATTGAATTTTTTGGCCAGGGCATACTTTGGCCCTTACTTATCCCCCCTTTTTCGTCTACTGCCATTATTGCTTTGATCATATTTTTTTTATTTTATGTCTTAATTAGTAACAATTTTTTTTTTTAATTGCTAGGTTTCAAGACAAATCTTTCAAGTATAAATAGTTTAAGGTATAATGAATATGTTGCCTTGCAACTAAGATAATAAATGCTTTGTGCAATAAGTTATTCGGACCCGGGGGCAGTACCCGGCGTCTCCACCAATATGGGGACGAAATAGGTTTGACGGTAATTCAAAGACAAAGACTTTATCCGGTATTGTACCACCGTTATCGGGCTATTTTATAAACGCTAACGATAATAGATTAGCACTTGCTGCCTAGATTCTAGGTAAGCGCGGTCGGGGGCACCGAGCAACAGAACGCCCCACTACATTCTTGATTTTTAGTTTATTTCTGTAGTTTTTTTTAAAATGCTCCAGCTTCACGCGTCATATACGCGTCATTTCAATTAAAAAATTTGATTATCAAACATCGCCTTCATGATTGTAAATTAAAACACTAGGATTTTAAATAACAAGAAATAATCTTAAATCACTCACAAAAACCATAATAAAATCTTTCTAGAATTCTATTATGTTCACCACGTAAAAAACCTTCATCTTTATGAATTGAATAATTTTGATTTAGAGAATAATTAATTAGATAAGAATAATCATTTATTTTTTTATCTTTAAAAGTTTCATATATATTGTTCATTTTTAAATTATCTGAATTATTCTCTTGTAAACATAGTTTTATTTCGCTTGTTGCTATTGAAGTATTTAGAAATTTATCTTCACTCATCATATTGTAACAAGTAGAAGCAATATCTTTATTATCTAAATTTAAATAAATTGGATCATTAAATGTAATGCCTTGTTTCCATTTTTTTAGATCATTATCGTATACATCCATTATTTGTTTGAAATATTGTACAATTTGTTCGTTAGAATAATCTTCCAATAATATTTTAGCTAAATCTAAACTAGTAGAAAGTATTCCATATGGACCAAGATTATTATTTCCTTCATATTTTAAATTAAAATCTTTTTGATAGATGTATTCAATGTTTTTTAATACATCGTCATAGGTGAAATTATTTGATTTAATTATTTCTGATATTTCTAATAAACTTAATTGAGGATTTAGTGAGTCATTATTATGATCTTTAAGTACACCAAGTATTATTAAATAAATCAAAATATTTTCATCGGGGAATTGTACTAAAGGATATAGTTTTGTATTAAAATCACTTATGTATTTTTGCTTTTGTATAATCAGATTATTATTTTTATCTTCTAATATATGTAAATTTAAATCATAATCTTCATTAAGATTATCTATTTTTAGTGTATCATACCATTCAACAAATTTACCATCCTCAGTAAATCCCTGTATTTTACTATTAATATTTTTAGTACCCAAAAAACAATTCAATTCTTTCGTAAAAATTGATGGTGAAAAACAAACTAGAACTATCAAAACTAAAAATTTTTTCATATAATTTACATTAACATAAACTTGGAATAATTGCCTTTAATTTACGCGTCCTATACGCGTCATTTAAATTAAAAATTTTATGTTTTTACAAATTAATGATATAAACTTTTTTTAGAAAGAATAAGCGAATAATAAAGGAAATGCTTAAACTTTTGGGTGTTCGCTCACGCGTCCTTGCATTGAGAAAAGTTCACGCACCGAGCAACAGAACGCCCCATTAGTTAATCTAGATTTCCTTTTAATTATTGGGTTCTTTCTGAAATGCTCCAATAAAACGCGTCCTATACGCGTCTTGCGAAGAAAAAATTAAATAATATTAATAATTGCTTTAAAAAAAATCTAATTCACTAAAGTAATTTTATCGCTACTATAAATATTTTTCGGTTGTTTGTTTAAAGTAATTTTTTTTACAAATCCTATATCTTTTTCTTTTGCGGTTTTCACAGATTTAATTATTTTTGCTCCAGTAAAGTTAGCGAAAATATTTAAAAGGTTATCTTGAGGCTTATTCTTTTTAGTTTTAAAATCATTTATTGAGATAGGTATAATTTTTATTTTGCCAATTCTATGAAAGGGAATAACTTGCTCATAATAGCCTCTAAACCAATCACTTTTATCTAATAATTTTGAACGTTCGTTTGGTGTTTTATCATAAAAACTTAATCTTAATTGAAAAACTAAATTAAAAATATTTGCACTATTTTCTTCTTTTAGAACATCCCCATAAAAATAATTATCTTTATTTTTGTTTCTTTTTGGAAACGAAGCGAGCAATTTTTTTGTTTCATCTAAATTTTTTTTGAATATTTGAGAAATTTTTTTAATTCCTAACTCAGCAATATCTCCAGATAATATTGCATTTTCCCATTTTTGCCAATTTGGTCTAACTATAAGTAAGTTTTTATTTTTTTTAGTAATAGAAATGAGTAAATTTTTTAATTGATCAAAAGAAGTAAACTTTTGATCATCAATAATTACTATAGATACATTTTTATAATCAATATTTTTAGTAACTTCGAATACAAATTTTGTCATGGTATCAATTATTAATTTTTTATTTTTCATTTTATATAATTTCCTCATAGATACCTTCAGCAAGCTTAACACAATGCCCCCAAATTTTTCTTTGTTGATCCTTAGGCATATTTTTATTGTAAAGTTTTGTTGCTTCTTCGTTTAAAGTTAAACCAATTTGATCTCCATTAAATGAATATGCATCAACTAAAAAATGACTACCATCAGAGGCAACGAATGCATCAACATCTTCACCACCAAATATTTCAAGAAAATCCATTAGATGGTAAATGCCAATGTTGTGACAATCTTCTAAAGTTTTACAATCAAAAAATCTTGCGTGTTTATTTTTTTCATTCATATTTATATTTTCGTACAAGAACCAACACTTATAACCATTGAATCCTTATCATTTAAATTTGTTGGGTTGCCCGGTATTCCAGCTGAATAAATAAATTCACCTTTTTCGGACATTTTAAATTCACCAAAAGAAGTACCCCCAACATAAGATTCATTTAACCAATTACTTTCACTCTTATCAACATGATAAAAATATGTTTTGAATAATGGCTTTAGTCCAAATTTATAAACACTAGCACAAAAATTATAACTATTCTTCTTAACACCTTCGCATTCACTATCATCAAATGTTTTAAAAATGCGTTTTTCTAACTTAAAATTTGTTATTTTTTTCCATTTGCTCTCTAGATTACTCCAATTGTATCCTAAAGACTTTTCTTCAATACAAAGCCAACTACCTTTAAAGTAATCAAGATTTTTAGAAAATACATTTGTCGACAATAACAAGAAAAACATAAACAAAACTTTTTTCATCTTGATAATAATACCACGAACTTGAATTAATTGCCCTCAATTTACGCGGCCGATACGCGTCTTTTTAATTAAAAATTTTATATTTTAATAACCATGTGCTATAAACTTTTTTAAGAAAGAATAAGCGAATAATAAAGGAAATGCTTAAACTTTTGGGTGTTCGCTCACGCGTCCTTGCATTGAGAAAAGTTCACGCACCGAGCAACAGAACGCCCCACTTTTTTAATATTATCTAGTAATATCAATAATTTTTCTAAAAACCTATCTACGAAGTTTTTACGAAGAAGTTTCCAAAAACCTAATATTTTCTTTATATAATAAAATTAAGGTTGTTCTAAAGACGCCCATTTAAATAATGTAAGGAAAAAATGAAAAAATTTGAAGATTTAATGAGTGTTAAAAATGAAATTGAAAATATTTCTGCAAAAGAAGCAAAAGAAAAACTCAATGATACAAATGTACAATTTATTGATGTTAGGGATAAAGAAAGTTTTGATAAAGGAACAATAGGAAATGCAATTCATTTGGATAGAGCTTTTCTTGAATTTTATTTGGCAGAAGGTAGTCCTTTAGAAAATAAATTTTTCAAAGAAAATCCTGATAAAGAATATGTAGTATTTTGTGGTGTAGGTGGACAAGGAACTTTATCAACTAAAACAATGAAAGATATGGGTATTAAAAATGTTAAGAATATTACTGGCGGTATGGCTGAATGGGAAAAATTAAAAAAATAATTTCATTAAATTAAAAATTTATTTGGGGTTTTTTTCTTTGAAAAAAGGCACCATTGAACTCCAAACACCATCTCTTTTTAAACGATGATAAGATGCTGCTAAAATATGAATACCTATAAACCAATAAAGTAAATTAATGTTTAGTTCGTGAAAAATAATAACAATGTCAGTTATAATTCCATCTTTGAGTTCTATCCAAAATAAAAAACCAATCAATAATCCTGATAACACAGTACCTATTAATAGAGCATACATACCGTTGTGAACAATTTTAGCGGCTAATTTTTGAGCTTTAGGAGTATCTTCAGGTAAGGATGTCTTTTGTGTTGTTTTCATATAAATTAGTCGGATTAATAGAAGAGATAGAAAAATTACTGCAAAAATAATTTCAAATCTAAAAAAGGCTTGATCTTCAAGTTGATTAATATCATCTACTTGCTTTGCTACACCATAAACAAATAACAGAACAAAACCCCAATGAAATAATTTTGCTATTTTACTATATTGCGAATTATTTTTGTCTAAACTCATAAATTTTATTGCAATACTTTAAATATTTAATAAAAAAATAAAACAGAAATGATTGAATATCAAAAAATACTAGATAAAAATATGTTAAATGTATTTAAAGATATTCTGAAAAACATAAAAGATAATGGATTATCAAATAATAATCATCTCTATATTACATTTTTAACTAATCATAAAAATGTTGAACTACCTAATTGGTTAAAACAAAAATATCCCCAACAAATGACAATTATTATTCAATATGAATATTATGATTTAGAAATAAATAAAAATAATTTTTCTATTACACTCTCATTTGATGATTTCAAAACAAACTTAAAAATTAATTATAATGCTATTGTTTCATTTGCAGATCCTTCATCTAATTTTGGTTTAATTTTGCAAAAAAATAAAATGCAGAAGAAAGTAAATAAAAAATCAGAGACCAATATATCAAAGAAGGATAATGTAATTAATTTTTCAAATTATAAAAAAAATTAATCTAAGTAATAATGTTCAATTAATTCGCCATTTTGGTAGTCTAAACACAATGGACTACCAGTTGGTAGTTCTATAGAAGATATTTCTTCAGGTTTGTACATACCGACTTTAATCATAATTGCTCTTAAGGAATTACCATGTGCTGCAATTAAAACATTTTTTTTATTTAAAATATGTGGTTGAATTGTTTCAGTAAAATAAGGAGAAACTCGATTAACTACATCCTTAAGACTCTCCCCGTTTGGAGGCGGTATATCATAAGATCTTCTCCATATGTGTACTTGTTCTTTTCCAAATTTATCAGCAGTTTCTGCTTTATTTAAACCAACTAAATCTCCATAATCCCTCTCATTTAGATTTTGGTTTTTTTTCATAAATTAAATTTCCATTTTCATATAAATTTTCTATCTCTAATGCTTTCATAGCTATTTCTGCTGTTTTATTTGCTCTTTCTAAAACACTACTAAAAACTTTATCAATTTTTATATTATGTTTTTTTAATAGACGTCCTGCATTATTAGCTTCGTTAATGCCTTTTTCAGTTAATGGAACATCTTTCCAACCAGTAAATCTATTTTCTAAATTCCACTGACTTTGACCATGTCTAAGTAAAACAAGTTTGTTCATAAGTTACATATAATATGTTATAAAGAATTTGTTAATAAGTAATGGCTAATAAAAAAAGAATAGAATTTGACAGTTTAGGTTCCAAAAAGATTGATAAAAATAAGCTCTGGGGTGCACAAACTCAAAGATCCTTAGAAAATTTTAAAATTGGCAGTGATAAAATACCATCAGAATTGATTATCGCATTGGGTAAACAAAAGAAAGCAGCTGCACTAGCAAACATAGAACTGGGTGTTATAGATAAAAAATTGGGTTTATTAATATCTAAAGCCTGCGATAATATTATTAATTTAAAACTTATTGAAGAGTTTCCATTATCAGTATGGCAAACTGGATCTGGAACTCAAACCAATATGAATGCAAATGAAGTAATTAGTAACCATATTATAAAAACATTAAATGGAAAAATTGGAAGTAAAAAACCTATTCACCCAAATGATCATGTAAATTTATCTCAATCATCCAATGATACCTTTCCAACAATAATGCATGTTGCAATTAATGAGTTATCAATAAAAAATTTAATTCCAACTCTTAAAGATCTAATAAAAGAATTTCAAAAAAAGAAAAAAATATTTCAAAATATAATTAAAATAGGAAGAACGCATACTCAAGATGCAACACCAATTACTTTGGGTGATGAGTTTTCAGCATTTTGCACTCAATTACAAGCTTGTTTAAGAAGAATAGAAATTTCAAAATCAGAATTGAGATACCTTGCTCAGGGTGGAACTGCCGTAGGTTCTGGAATTAATGCACCAAAAAAATTTGATAAGGTATTTTGTAAATACTTAAATAAACTTACTAGAGATAAATATAAACCATCTCAAAATAAATTTGAGTCTTTAGCCTCTCATGATCCACTAGTTAATTTTTCAAATTCTTTAAAAACTTTATCAATTTCATTATTAAAAATAATAAATGATATTCGATTTTTAGCATCTGGACCTAGATCTGGTTTAGGAGAGCTAATTTTGCCTGCTAATGAACCTGGATCATCAATTATGCCTGGAAAGGTAAACCCTACTCAAATTGAAGCCTTAAGCATGGTATGTGTTCAAGTAATAGGAAATAGCACAACTGTAGATCTTGCTGGTTCAAATGGTCATTTTCAATTAAATACATATAAACCAGTTATAGCATTTAACATTCTACAGTCTATAAATCTCCTTAGTGATGGTATTAAAAGTTTTGATAAAAATTGTTTAAAGGGATTAAAAGCAAATAAAGAAATAATTAATAATCATTTAAATAACTCTTTGATGCTTGTAACTGCCTTAAATAAAAGTATTGGATATGATAATGCAGCAAAAATTGCTAAAAAAGCATTTGATGAAAATTTGACTCTTAAAGAATCGGCATTAAAATTAAAATTAATTTCTGAAAAGGAATTTGATAAGATAGTTGATCCAAAGAAAATGATTTAACTAAATATATTCGTAGTTATCTTTGTCAGCAAATAAAGACCTTAATAATAAGTTATTTAAATGATGACCTGATTTGTTACCTAAGAAATATCCATGAATTGGAGCTCCAGCTAAATATAAATCTCCGATAGAATCAAGAATTTTATGTCTTACAAACTCATCCTTAAAACGCAATCCATCTGAATTAAGTATTTTACTTTCTCCAACAACAACAGCGTTATCTAAGGAACCACCTAGTGCTAAACCATTTGATCTCAGCATATCAACATCTCTTTCAAATCCAAAAGTGCGTGCTGATGCAATATCAGTTTTATAGTTTCCGTTTACTAGTTGCAGTTGGCAGCTTTGTTTGCTGACTAATTTACTAGGAAAATCAATTTCAAAATCAATTGAAAATTGATTATTCGGTTTTAATTCTACAGATGAGTCATTATTTTCTACTTTAATATTTTTTTTAATTTTTAAAATTTTTCTTCTTTTATTTAAATTTTGAGTAGAAGCTTTATCAATAAGATCAACAAACTTTATTGAACTTCCATCCATTATTGGGACTTCTGGTCCATCAATTTCAATTTTGATATTATCTATATGCAATCCAGACAAAGCACTCATCAAGTGCTCAATTGTTGAGACACTTGCACCATTTTGATTACTTATAGTTGTGCTTAATTTTGTATTAGTTACATTTGACCATATAGCTTCAATGATGTTATTTTTATTAAGATCATTTCGGATAAACTTTATTCCATAATCAGCTTCAGCAGGATATAATTTCATGGCTATATCAACTCCTGAATGTAATCCTATTCCATTGATTGACACTGGTTCGGCTATTGTTTGTTGATTTTTAGAATTATATAATATGTCTATCATTTTAAAAAAAAGTGCTGTTTTCAGCACTTTTTTTATTACATATTTTTAACGTTATTAACAACTAACCTAATATTTCAAAATATTGCAGATTATAGTATATTTACTAATTAGCCTGTCTTCTAAGGAAAGTTGGTATATCTAAAAGTTCTTCCTCTGTTTCCTGATTAAACTCGTCATCAATTTCAGAAGATTCACTCTCTTCAGCACTGAATTCCTCTTTTTCAATGATACTTGAATTATTATCTTCAGAATTGTTTTCCTGAGAGTCATTTTCTTCAATCTTTTCCTCTGAGGAGGCAAAAACAGGTTCAGTCTTTGTAAGAATATTATTTTCTGCAGCTATATCTTCAGATTTATTTTCTGTAGAAAGAGTATCAAATAAACTTAACCTTCTTACACTTACTTCATTTGGTTTATCTATACCCAAAGACGAGCTTGATACTTCACCAGCGATATTATCAGTCTCAATTTGATCTAAAGTTTCTGTAGCTTCGTTTTGAAAAAATTCTTTATCATCAATATTTTCTTCTAAGATTGAAGTATCTAATTGGTTAATATTTGTTTGCTCATCTTCATTAAAGTTATCAGGATTTTGATTATTGAGCATTCCTTCATTTGCTATCTCATTAATCTCTTCATCTAGAATGTTCTCTTCTTGTGAGGCATTTTCCTGCAAAGTAGCGCTTTCAGACAATAACTCAGATTTTTCTATATCTTGTTTATAAATATCATTATTTATATTTATTGGTGCAAAGTTTTCTATCGGTTTAGCTGATATATTATTGTTTGCATCAATGCCTGTAGCAACAATGCTAACTCTTACAACGCCTTCAAGTCTATCATCGCAAGTAGTTCCGTAAATAATGTTTGCTTCTTCATCAACTTCTTGCTTGATTCTATTTGCAGCTTCATCAACTTCATACAATGTAATATCTTTACCGCCAGTAATATTAATTATTAGACCTTTTGCACCTTTTAAGGACACATCATCAATTAATGGGTTTGCAATAGCTGCTTCAGCAGCTGCAATTGCTCTACCTTCACCTTGTGCTTCACCAGTACCCATCATAGCTTTACCCATTTCAGACATTACAGTTTTGATATCTGAGAAATCTAAATTTATCATTCCAGGCTGAACCATAAGATCAGTTACGCCTCTAACACCCGCATATAAAACATCGTCTGCCATCTTAAAAGCATCAGAAAAAGTAGTTTTTTCATTAGCAATTCTAAATAAATTTTGATTAGGTATTGTTAGTAATGTGTCAACATACTGTTGCAGTTCCTCAATGCCTTTCTCAGCTAACTTCATCCTTTGAGAACCTTCAAAATGAAAAGGTTTAGTTACAACACCTACAGTTAGTATTCCTTTTTCTCTTGCTAGTTTAGCAATTACTGGTGCAGCTCCTGTGCCAGTACCACCACCCATTCCAGCTGCTATAAACAGCATATGACTACCTTCAAACTTTTCACTTAAATCTTGAATTGCTTCCTCTGCTGCCTGTCTTCCAATATCAGGTCTCATTCCCGCACCCAAACCTTTGGTACTGTTTAATCCTAATTGAATTTTATTTGGACAACTTGAAATTTGTAAAGCTTGTGCATCTGTATTAGCTATTAAGAAATCTACACCTTCTAAATTAGCATTAATCATGTTGTTAACTGCATTTCCACCAGATCCACCTACTCCCAAAACTGTTATTTTAGGATGTAAGTTTTGCGCTACATCTTGTATTGAAATATTGATAGTCATTGTAATCTCCGCCGTTTTAAATAGTTTTTAACGATTTATGTTCGAAATCGTCAATATAATTTACTAGATATAGTATTACCTAAATATACTGATCAAGCCAAGAAAAAAAGCCTGGTATTCCTCGTTTTTTTGAATTTTTTGATTGATTTGCTAAAAAATCAATTTTAAATAGATCTTGGTTATACAAGATAGATCCAATAATATCGCAAAAATTGGGTTTTTTAAAATTATTATCCAAATTTAATTGTTCTATGGGATTTGCTACTCTCACACCACTAGCAAAAATTGTTTCTACATATTTTTCAATATTATCCATCATTGCCCCACCACCAGTAAGAACCACATTATTTAATTTTTTATTATTTAAATTATTGTCTTTAATTTTTTGCCATATCATCTCTAAAGTTTCTTCAATACGCGGTCTAATAATTGCATTTAAGCTTGATCTTGTTATTTGTCTAAATGTATTTTTGTCACCTGAAATTATTGGAATTTCTATTATTTCATGATCATCGCTGGGTGATGAAACTAGAGAACCGTATAAAGTTTTTAATCTTTCAGCACTGGATATATTAGTAGATAAACCTCGAGCAATATCTAATGTAACATTATTACTGCCAACACCTATTGCGTCTCCATATACAAATTTATTATTTTCAAAAACTGATATAGAGGATGTTGAATGACCTAAATCAATACAAATAGTTCCTAGTTCTTTTTCATCTTCAGTTAGTGATGATAAAGAGGAAGATAAAGGTGAAGGAATATAATTATCAATATTAAGTTTCAAATTTTTGATAACAGTGGAAATATTATTTGCATATTTTTTTTGTATATTTATTTTATAAAAATTAATTTTTATATTATCTGAGTAATTTCCTATTGGTGCATTAAAATACAGGTTATTATCTATATCGTATGAAGTTATATTATTAAATATTTCGAATTGTTCACGATGATTATTAAAATATTCTGATTGATTAATAATTTTTTTAAGATGTAAATCTGAAATTTTCTCATTTTTCAATTCTATTGCCGAGTTGTAATAATGAGAATTAGAATTTAGTAAAGATAGATTAAGATTAATAGAATTTAATTTAGTTTGAGATTGTTTTTCAGCATCTATAACCAAAGATTTAATTTGATCATGTAAATTTTCAAAATTTAAAATAATATTTTTTTTAATATTATTATTTGGAACACTAGCAATTGATAGGATATTAATATTATCGATATTCTTATAATCAGCAATGACACATGATATTTTTGAATTACCAATATCTAGACCAGCTTTAATCATTTAAATTAATTAAGATTGTTTTTTTTAAATTTCTTAAATCATATGTTTTTATATTATTAATATCTGTTTCGCTAAGATTATTTTGTATCTTAATAAAATTCTTTATAGATTCATTTGGATCTTCTTCTGAAAGCATTAATTTAACATCACTGAATAAATTTATATCCCATCTTCTTTTATTTACAAATTCTAAATTCTCAATTTTATATTTTTTTATAAAATCATTATTTTTTAAAATATTAATTATAGAATTGGCTTTTAAATTTGAGTTATTACCCTTGAATATTATTAGTGACTCATTAGACAAATCTGTAATATAAGTTTGATCTATAATTTTTCCATTTTCATCAAAAAAAAAATAATTATTATTAAAATAATAGATGCCTATTGGTATATATTCTTCAATCTGGATAAATAGGGTATCTTTAAAATTTGTATTTAAATAAATTTCTTTAACCCAATTGTTTTCTTTGATTGAATTATTAATTTTATCTAATGGTAATAAAAAAATTGAAGACTGTATATATTTTTGTATTTTATCTTCTACAAATCTTAATTCAATTTTCTCTAAACCCGAAATATCAAATTTTGTAAATTGATATTGGAAGTTTTCTGAAAATCTCTGAATTATATTTTTAGAAGTCTCAATTAAATTATTTTTGTAAAAATATATTAATAAAGAAAAAATAATTAAAAATAGGAAAATACAAAAATAAGTAAATGATCTGATACTTAAAACATATCTTCTTCTATTAATATTGTTCATCTAATAATTTAAATTTTTCATCAAAATAAAAATGATTTCTGCAAAAGATAAACCTTTATAATTAGCTTGTTCTGGTAATAGGGATATAGGAGTAAGTCCAGGTTGAGTATTTGTTTCTAAAAAGAAAATTTTATTTTTTTTTGTATCAAAAATAAAATCAGTTCTTGCTAGTGAATTACAACCTAAAAGCTTATGAGCTTTAGTAGCAAATTTAAGACATTTAGCATAATTTATTTTATTTAACTTAGCTGGCAAAATATGTTCAGCGTAGCCTTTTGAATATTTTGCTTTATAGTCAAAAAAATTATTTTTCGATTTTATCTCTGTAACAGCAAGTGCGTGAATTTTTTTATCCAATTTAATAGTTGAAACAGTAAGCTCTCTTCCAGATATATACTCTTCTATTAAAATTTCTTTGTGATTAGTAAGATTCCTTTTAAATTCTTCTAAATTAGAAATTAAAATATCAAATTCTTTTTGATTTTTAATTATTTTTATACCAAAACTTGAACCACTTCTATTGGGCTTAATTACAAATTTTTTTAACTTACTTTTGATAGTAATTAACTTCTTATCATCTAAATCATTTATATTTAAAACATAATATTTTGGTGACATTAGTTTATTTTTAATAATTTTATTCTTAGATGCAGATTTACTAAAGCATAGATTAGATGATTTTATATTTGAATGAGAAAAAGGAATTTTATTTTTTTTTAAAATTTTTTGAGTTTGTCCATCTTCACCAAAAGGTCCATGTAAAGCATTAATACAAACAAAATTTTTATAATTAATTATTTTTTTATGAAAGTTTTTAGGATTAACTCTTAATGTCTTAAACTTCAATTTATTTTGATTAAGAATTTTTTGAATTTCTCTTGAGGTTACTAAAGATACATCATGCTCTTCATTATAACCTCCTTCTAAAATTAAATATTTTTTTTTACTCACCTATTATTTTTACTTCCCATTCTAATTTTACATTAAATTTGGCATATACTTTTTCAATGATACTTTTACCTAGGTTTTCTATATCTGTTGCTGAAGCACTTCCCCTATTTATTAAAAAATTCGCATGTTTATCACTAACATATGCATCTCCATAATTGGTGCCTTTGCATCCTGCTTCCTCAATTAGTTTTGCGGCATGAAAATTTTTAGGATTTTTAAAAGTACTACCAGAAGTTTTATTTTTAATTGGCTGAGATTCTAAACGTTTATTCTTTATTTCATTAATTTTGTCTTTTATTAAATTTTGATTTCCATAATTAAAATTAAATATAGCTTTTGTAACTATATCTGTTTTATTTATATTTGAGGATCTATATTGTAGATTTAGTTTATCTTTTGTAATTGTTTTTCTTTGACCAAAATTATTGCAAATTTCAATACTATTTATAACATCTACTGTTTCTGAACCATAACAACCTGCATTCATTTTAACTGCTCCACCTATCGATCCTGGAATACCACTATAAAATTCAAAACCTTCTATGTTTTGTCTCAAAGCATAATTTGATAAATTAATATCTAGAATACTGGCGCCAACTTCAAGTTTGTTATCATTAATATTAATAGTATTAAAACCTTTACCTAATTTTATAAGAGTTCCATTGTAACCATGATCTCTAATTAAAAGATTCGAACCTGAACCTAATATGTAAAAATTTTCATTATTAATTTCATTTAATATAATTTCTAACTCATAATTATCTTCAACTATAGCAAATATTTTTGCATTACCGCCTGTTCTGAACCAAGTATGTTTACCAGCATTATAATCTGTGTAAATTTTACTTTTAAGTTTATTAGCTAATTCTATAATTTTTTTTGACATTAGTTATTCAAATATTTTTTTGCAATACTTGATATTGATCCAGCGCCCATAAAAACAATCGTATTTTGATTCATTGTATGAGGTTGCATTAATTTATTTAAATCACCTATATTCTTTAAATATGTAGTATTTTTATTTTTTTTTAATAGTTTAGAAAATATATCTTTTGAAGTGGCGCCATTGATAATCTTTTCTCCAGCTGGATAGGTTTCTAATAAAAATAAATAATCGACTTTAGATAAAACATTTATAAATTCTCTCATTAGTAATTTAGTTCTAGTGTATCTGTGTGGTTGAAAAACAACTATTACTTTGTTTTTTAGACTTTTAGCTGCACTTAATGTAGCTGCAATTTCTGTTGGATGATGTGCATAATCATCATAAACAAAAGATTTATTTTTTTTTCCAATAAATGAGAATCTTCTCTTTACACCTACATAATTAGTCAACGCGTTATTAATATCTTTATTTTTTATTCCATTTAATTTAGCCGCAACAATACTTGCAGTAGCATTTAGAATGTTGTGATTACCAACTGCATTGATAGTAAATTTATAATTAGAGGAATGAATAATTTTATTGTTAATTTTTAATTTAAAAGAAGTTTTTAGTTTGTTTTGTATAATGTCAAAGATTAATACATCTGCTTTTTTATTTTTTATTGAATAAGTTAAAATATTTCTAGTTTTTATTTTATTAATTAGTAATTTAAGGTTATTATCATCATAACACATTATTGTGGTTCCATAAAACGGAAGAAGATTTATAAATTTTTCAAATGCATTAATTAAATTTTTCTTTGATTTATAAAAATCCATATGTTCAATATCTAAATTAGTAATTATTGATATTTGATGTGGGAGCTTTAAAAAAGTGCCGTCACTTTCGTCTGCTTCAACAATCATCCACTCACCTTTTCCATAGCGATTATTTTTAGAAAAAGAATTGATAATGCCGCCATTTACAATAGTAGGGTCTAAACCTGCTTCATTAAAAATGTTTCCTACCAAACTAGTAGTAGTAGTTTTTCCATGAGATCCAGCTATGGCAATAGATTTTTTATTTTTCATCAATTCTGAAAGCATATCAGCTCGAGAAAGAACAGGGATTTTTTTTTTATATGCCTCTTTTATTTCAGGATTATTTTTTTTTATAGCTGATGAATAAACAACGGCATGTGAATTTTTAATATTTTTTTTATTATGTCCTAAAAAAAATTTTATACCTTTTTTCTTTAATCTTTTTGTGTTGTCGTTTACTGATATATCACTACCCTGTATCAAATATCCTTTATCTAACATCAATTCTGCAATACCAGACATTCCTATTCCCGAAATACCTATAAAATGAATTTTACTGTTAATTTTCATTTAGTATTAATTTATAAATTAAAGTATTAGAGTTTTTAACTTGAATCATATCAAATTTTTTATTCATTGATTCTAATTTTTTTGGACTACTATATGTTTCATAAATATGTCTTTTTGCTTTATCTAAATCATCATTATTTTGGTCAATAATTATGGCTAAGTCATGTTTAACTAATATTTTAGCATTAAAAAATTGATGATTGTCTTTTGAAGAAGGTAAGGGAATTAATATCGAAGGAAGTTTAAAGTTGATTAAATCAACAATTGTGCCTGCTCCAGCTCTACATATTACTAGATTAGCATTAGCTAGTATTTCATCAACATTTATAAAAAAATCTTTAAAAATGATTTGTGATTTAATATTTCTTAATTTTTCTTGTTGTTTTTTTATCAAATGTTTAGGACACTGAAGTATAAATTTAGCTTTTATAATTTTCTCATTGTCTATAATTTTAATTAGATTTGTTGCAAAGTTTGATACAAATTCTGATCCTTGACTTCCACCGGAAATAAAAATTGTAAAGATACTTTCAGAATTTTTATTGCTTAAATTAATATTTTTTTTAAAATTATTTTCTGGGTAACCTACTACAAATATTTTATCTTTAAACTTTGAATTAATTTTATATTTGATATCGAAATTTAAAAATAATTTATTTGTAAAATTCAGAAAAAATTTATTTGTTCTACCTATTATTGAATTTTGTTCATGTATATAAAGTTTAACTTTATAGAATGATTTAAATAAAATACATGATAACATTGGAGAAAATGAAGCATAACTACCAAAAGAAATAGAGTGGGATGGTTTTAATAAAAATATAATAATAAATGATTGAATTAATCCTAATAAAATTTGAAATATACCAAAGATTTTAAATATTATGTTCCCATTTAAATTTGATGAACTTATTATATAAATTTTTCCATTATAATTTCCAAAATATTTATAACCTCTTTTGTCTGTTATAATTGTACAATTTATATTTTTAATGGATAAATAATTAGCAAAATTTTTCGCTGGCATAACATGCCCGCCTGTTCCTCCTGTAATTAGTAAAAAATTTTTTTTCATAATTCTTCATTTTTTTTATTTGTAAGAGATAATAAAAAACCAAATAAAATTGCTATTGATATCATGGAGGAACCTCCATAACTTACAAATGGCAGTGTCATACCTTTTGTTGGTATAAGACCTAGCGAACTAAAGATATTAATTAAGCATTGTAATCCAAATGAGCAAATTAAACCACTAATTGCAATAATTTTATATGTATCTTCAAGTTGTAAAACTTTTAATAAGCTTCTTATTATAATAGATAGAATTATACAAATAATGATTAAACAAAAGATAAATCCTAATTCTTCTCCAGCAACAGCAAAAATAAAATCTGTGTTAGCATCAGGAATTTTTTCTTTTAAAATACCTTGCCCTGGACCTTTGCCAAGTAGTCCACCACTTTTGAAAGCTTGAATACTTAAATCTATTTGGTATGTATCAGTCCCACCTAAACCACCCAGAAATGAATTAATTCTTGACTGAACATGATCAAAAATAAAATAAGCAAAAATTGAAATTCCTAATATAAATAAAAATGCAAAAATAACTAAAGAAATTGATAAACCAGCAACGAATAACTGGCAAAAAAAAGTTGCTGACAGTAAAACTGTCATTCCCAAATCAGGTTGCATAAGTATTAAAGATAAAAGCAAGAAGAAAAAAACAAAAAGTAAAGGTAAATAAAATTTTTTATCTTCTATAGATTTACTTATACACCATGCCGTTAATATGACAAAAATAGGTTTAATTATCTCTGAAGGTTGTATTGTAAAGTTAAATATTTGGAACCATCTCTTAGCCCCTTTAACTTCGTAATCTAAAAAAAGTATTAGTAGTATTATTAATAATAAAATAATAAATAAAAATAATGAAATTCTTCTTATATTTTTACTATCTAAATCTGAAAGCACAATAAGCAAACTAATTGAAAAAAGAAAAAAAATAGAGTGTCTATTTATTGATAAATTTTCATCTATGGAAAATGATAGTATTAATCCAGTAAAACCCAATGATAATATTAATATTATGTTGATTCTATCAATTGAGGCCCACCAATTCTTAAAATATTCCATGATTAATTTAAATAATCTTTAATTAATTTATTAAAATGAATGCCTCTTTCTTCAAAATTTTTATATTGATCATAAGAGGTACATGCAGGGGCAAATAATATAGTTGATTTATTTGAATTTTTATTAATATCCTTGAGAGTTTCTTTAATAACTGATCTTAAATTTTCTGACCTTTTTACAACTAATTCTTTTTTTAATTTTTTTTGAATAAAAGATCCTGATTTTCCATAGGTATAAACACAATTAATTTTATTTTTATATTTAAGAAGAATTTCAAAATTTTTTTCTTTAGCTATACCTCCTAAGATTAGGTAAATATTATTGAAGTTTATAATTGAATTTATTGTTGAATTTAAATTAGTTGATTTACTATTGTTCACTATTTTTAATTTATTATTTGTAAAAATTGTAGATGATCTAAATGGAAGACCTTTGAATGTTTTAATTACCTTAAGAAATTTAGTTTCTGGTAGTTTTAATATTTTGCTACATATGTAAGCTATTAAAATATTTTGAATATTAAAATGACCTTCTAAATCTCTTGAAATTTTTGTTATTGATAATTTCCTGCCTTTTTTGAAGTAATTATCTAAAATATAATCATCATTAGCAAAACAATCAGCTGATTTATTAACTAAAGAAAAACTAATTTTATTTTTAATTTTTTTATTATTAAATATTTTTCTTGAATAAATATCATCAATTGACAACAAATTAATTCCATTTTTAGAAATAATATTTTTTTTCTGCTTAATATAATCACTAATACCTTTGTATCTATCTAAATGATCACCAGATAAGTTTGTTATTACTGATATTTTACTATCCAATGACTTAACAGTTTCTAATTGAAAAGAACTTAATTCGATAACATGAACATCGTAATTTTTTTTCATAAGAAAAGCATTGCATAATGATTCTCCAATATTACCTCCAACAAATGTTTTAATTTTATTTTTTTTTAAAATGTCTCCTATTAATTTAGTTGTTGTTGATTTCCCATTTGTGCCAGTAATGGCTACAATCTTTTGATTTGTTAAATTTGAAATATATAAATTTACGTCTCTATTTACTTTTTTTAATATATTTTTTCTTTGAAATTTTTTTTGTCGCAAAGAAATTCCTGGACTAACAAAAATTTTTTCAAAATCATTTAAATTATCTTTTTTAATATTAAAAAAATAATCTTCATTATATTTTTTTTTTATAGCTTTTCTTACTATCGGATTATCATCCCACATCTTAAATTTTATTTTTTTATTTTTAAAATAATTTACTATAGAAAGTCCTGATTTTTGAATTCCATAAATTAAATACATTATCTAATTCTTAAAGTTGCCAGGCCTATTAAAGCTAATACAATAGTAATTATCCAAAAACGAATCACTATTGTTGACTCAGCCCATCCCTTTTTTTCAAAATGATGATGTAATGGAGCCATTAAAAAAACTCTTTTTCGGGTCATTTTAAAAATGAATACTTGAATTACAACAGATAAGGTTTCTAAAACAAATAACCCTCCAATTATTGCAAGAAGAATTTCATGTTTGCATATTATTGCTATTGAACCTAGTGATCCACCCAATGCTAAAGATCCAGTATCACCCATAAAAACCTTAGCCGGTGGTGCGTTAAACCATAGAAAACCTAAAGCAGCTCCAATTAAAGAACCACAAAAAACTGCTAATTCACCAGTTCCAGGAATATATTGTATAAGTAAATAATTAGAAAAAACTATATTACCTGAAACATAAGCTATGAAAGCAAAAGACATAGCAACTATCATTACAGGGACAATTGCTAAACCATCAAGTCCATCAGTTAGGTTTACTGCATTAGCTGATCCAATAATTATAAATATGGAAATTAGAAAATAAAATATTCCAAAATCTATAATTAAATTTTTAAAGAAAGGAAATGTCATAGATTTGCTTATACTTGGATCTAAATTGATAAGAATTAAATATGTAATAAAAAATGAAAAAATGATTTGAAATATAATTCTTATTTTTGATGAAATACCCTTACTTGTATTTGATTTAATTTTTTTGTAATCATCTACAAAACCAATAGTTCCAAAAATTAAAATAGTTAAGAGTAAAATCCATATAAAAATATTTTGTAAATCAGCCCAAATAATTGTTGAAACAAAAACACTTAGAATAATCAACAGGCCACCCATTGTAGGAGTACCTTTTTTTGCAATTATATGCGACTCTGGACCGTCATCTCTTATTGGTTGGCCAGTTGGCTGAACATTTGATAATTTGTTAATAATATAATTTCCAAATATAAGAGAAAAAAATAATCCAGTAAGAATAGAGGCGCCAGCTCTAAATGTTATATAGCTAAAAATATTTAGAAAACTAAATAAAGATTGGTATTCAAAAGCCAAATATTTAATCATATTGATACTTTTCTTAGTAATGTTTTTGCAAACTTATTTATTTTTGTCGAATTAGAACATTTAATTAAAATAATGTCATTATTATGCACTTTCTCTTTTAAAAATTGCATGATTTTATTTGTATTTTTAAAATGGATAAATTCATTATTTGGATTTAAATTTTTTACAGATAATTCAAAGAATTCGCCACATAAAATTACAAATTTAAAAATAGTGTTATCTAATTTTTGTAGTAATTTATAATGAATTTTATAAGAATTATTTCCTAATTCATTCATTGTCCCAAGGATTATTATTTTTTTGTTATTTTTTACTTTAATACTTTCTAAATTCTTTATACTTTGCAACATTGTATCTGGATTAGCATTATAAGATTCATCAATAATATTTATTTTTTTCTTATTTAAAGAAATTTTATGAACTAACCCCCTACCTTCAACTGGTTTTAAAAACTTGAAACGTTTTACAACTGATTTAATATTTAGTGAATTTTCATTATAGAATGCAAGACAAAATAATAAGTTATTTAATCTATGCATTACTATTGTATCAGTAACAATATTAACCTGTTTTTTATTAATTGATAAAGTTACTTTATATAATTTTTTAAAAGGAGATATTTTTTTTATAAAATATTTTTTTGAAGAATTATCAATACGAATTATTTTAAGATTTTTTTCTTTTTTTGCTTTTGTGATTAAAATATTTTCAGCTTTAGAAGAAACATTCAGATATAGTTTTTTTCTATTATTATTATGTTTAGAAATAAATATATCAGCTTTTTCTTTTGCAATATTATTTTTAGTTTGGAAATTTTCAAGGTGAGTAGATTGTATATTTGTAATAAATACATCTGATGGTTTAACTAAATTGCTTAGAAATTTGATCTCACCAAAATTATTTGTTCCAATTTCAAAAATTGCAAAATTTGATTTTAAATTTAAATTTAGTAAAGAAATTAATACACCTAATTGATTATTATAACTTTTCTTTGAATAAGAAATGGTATGTTCTTTCTTTAAGAAAAATGCTAAACTTTCTTTTAAAGTTGTTTTACCAGCACTACCAGTAATGCCTATTACTTTACCTTTGTATAAATCTCGTTTAATTTTTGCTATTTTTGAAAGATATTTATAAATATCATTTACATAAAAAATTTTTTTATTTTCTTTAAAATTTTTATTATCAGTTATACAAAATTTTGCACCTTTATCTATTGCTTCATTTATAAATTTATTTCCATGGAATCTTTTTCCTTTTAACGCAAGGAATATATCACCGCTTTTAATATTTTTACTTGATATTTGAATTTTATCTTTTTTAGATATTATATATTTCTCTAATTTTTTTAATTCGATCATTAATTTAATAACTGTTTCACAATTCTAAAATCATCAAACTTAATTGTTTTATTCTTTAAAACTTGAAATTTTTCATGCCCTTTACCTGCTACTATTAAAATTTCATTCATTTTTAATTCTTTAATAGCTAATTTAATTGCTTTTCTTCTATCAGATACTTCTATAGCTCTAGGACAATACTTTAAGATATTTTTCCTTATATTAGATGGATTTTCATTTCTGGGATTGTCATCTGTTATATAAATTTTATCAGCATATTTATTTGCAATTAATGCCATAGATTTTCGCTTACTTTTATCTCTATTACCACCACAACCAAATAAAATTGATGGTTTCATTGTATTGATTTTATAGGCAAGTAGTATTTGTTTTAAAGCATCTGGTGTATGTGCATAATCAATAATAATTTTTGATTTTTTTTTCTTATACTCAATTGTTTCTAAACGACCTGGAGGATTTTTAACTTTTGATAATACTCTTACAATTTTACTTTGACTAATATTAAGTGCCAAGCAACAAGTAATTGCACATTCTAAATTTTCTAACTCTATATTTGTTTTAAGTTTTAGATTTTCTAGTTTATATTTTTTATTATTAATATTTAAATATACAAAATCATCAATTTTTATTAATTTTATATTTTTATTACCGAAATATTTAAATTGGACGTTTTTTTTTATCAATATTTTTTTTAATTCCGATGAGATATTTAATCTCGAATTAATTATAGCAAATCCACTATTTGCTAAATGATTAGAAAAAAGTTTAATTTTAGATTTTTTATAATTTGAGAATGTTTTATGGTAATCAAGATGATCTTTAGAAATGTTTGTAATAGCTGCAATATTTATAGGATAATTTCTTAACCTATTTTGTTCTAGAGCGTGACTTGAAGCTTCAAAAATGTAAATATTTTTTTCTTTTTTACTCGAGGATCCATATCTAAATAATTCCTCATAGGCAGGAGTTGTTAAATTTATATCATTAATTTTTTTTCCATTTATAAAATGTCCTAAAGTGCCAACCATTGTATTATTATATTTTAGTGAATTAAGTATTTTTGAAATATACCAAACAACTGATGTTTTTCCATTGGTACCCGTAACTGCTAGCGTCTTAAAAGGAAGATTATTATGAAGCTTAGTTAATAAACAATATATCTCAAATTTAATATTAGATACAACAAATTGAGGAATTTTTAAGTTTTCAATATATTGGTTAGAAATTATAGCGGGAGTTTTATTCTGAAGTACTTCATCTAAATAAATCTTTTTTACCTTTGTATTTTTGTCATAAACAAATAACGTTTTGTTATTAGTAAATTTTGAATTAGAGGTAATTGCAGAGAAGAGTTTATTTTTATTAAAGTTGTACGTTTTATTTACTCGTATAACTTTTGATAAATTAGACAGTAGCATTTAATTTTCTATATAAAAAATTTGTGTCTACTTTTAGAAGTTCATCATTTTTATCTTTTGAAATATTAAAGAGGCTTATAATATTAATAATAATATCTTTTACCAAGGGTGCATTTACTCTTGCTCCAGTCATTCTTTGTTTAGTGCCTGTTTCCTTTTTTGGATACTCAATAGCAGTGTAAACTACATATTTTGGATTATTAATTGGGAATATTCCAATAAAGGATGTTAAGTTTCTATCCTTATAATATCCACCATTTGGATTTAATAATTCTGATGTTCCTGTTTTACCTCCTACAGAATAACCATCTACTTTGACTCTGGGACCAGTGTATTCGGTTTTGAGAACAACAGAATTTAATAAATTGATAAAGAATTTAGATGATTCTTTATTGTTAAAAATTTGTTTTTGTTCAAATTGTTTGTTTAATTGAAGTGTAGGAAAAACCTCATTCCCATTATTCGCTAATGAAGCATAAGCTTTAACTAAATGAAGAGGTGTAATTGCAAATCCATGACCAAATCCTATCGTTGCTGTTTCTAGGCTACCCCAATTATTTTTATTTCCTAAAGGAGCTGAGCTTTCTTTATTTTCTATATTTATTTTTTTATTGAAACCTATTTTTTCAAAAAATTCTATTTGGTTTTTTTTTCCAATCAAAGTAGCAATCTGAGCTGTACCAATATTGGATGATTCAACAATTATTTTTTCAACATCATAAATACCGTTATCTTTGTATTTATCATGATCACTAATATTTAAATATTTTTTTGTCACATCAAAAGTCATTTTAGGATCTATGATATCTAAATCAAATCCAATAGTTGCAGTTATTGGTTTAAAAGTTGATCCCATTTCATAATTTGACTGAAAAACTCTATTCATTAAATTATTGTTATTGTATGAGGATTTGTCCTCAGGATTATAATCAGGTAAACTTACTGATGATAAGATTTGACCACTAGGAATATCCATTACTATAGCTAAGCCAGATTCAGCTTTATAATTATTTATTGTTTTAAAAAGATTTTCTCTAACTAACTGCTGTAAATTAGTATCAATACTAATAATTATATCTTTAGATTTTGATAGATCATTTTCAAAATACCTCTCAATTCCACTCTGTCCTATTTGATCAATGTCTACATATCCAAGAATATGTGACAACGTATTCTTATAAGGATATATTCTTTTAAATTCCTTATGAGCTTTGATGTTTATTTCACCAAGATTAATTATTTCTTGATATTCAATTGGAGATATATTTCTTTTTATCCAAACAAATTTGCTTGTTGATAATAATTTTTTTTCTATTTTTTTTATATCTAAATCAAGAATTAATCCCAATTTGTTAGCAAGTTCTTTTTTATTTTTTATCTTACTAGGATTAATTGATAGAGAAATACTTTCAATTGAAGTAGCAATTATATTTCCATTCCTATCATAAATACTGCCCCTAATATCTTTTTTTGTATAATTAGTAGTATCATCATTCAAATCAGGAAAGAGCATAATTGATGATATTCTATAAATAGAAATAAAATATACAAAAATAAAAATTGTAATTGAAAAAAAAACTCTTCTATGAAGTAATTTTAAAGAATCACTATCAAATAATTTCAGCTTACTTAACATTAATTAATTATTTGAACTAACAAGCTTGATATTTTTATCTTGATTTGTAAGTTCTTTCATTTTTACAATAAGAGGAACATTATTGTTTTGAGTTTCATAAAAATACAATTCATATAGTGTTTTTAAATATGAGGTATTTTGATGAGCAGCTAACTCAATCTTATTGATTTTTAAGTTTTCTGAAATCTTAGAAATTTTCATTTTAAGATTAAGATTTTTTTTTTCAATTTCTCTTGTATTGTTGGCAATAAAAATCATTAAAAAAACCAGTATTAAATTAAGAATTAAAAAGAATATAATTGATTTAGTATACTTCATTATTAAATTTTCTGAGCTACCCGAAGTTTTGCTGATCTTGATCTGGGATTTTCTAAAATCTCAGAAGCTGATGGCAATATTGGTTTTTTGGTGATTATTTTAAGTTGAGTTGCCAGTTTATCAGGTAACTCCGGGTAGTGGCGGGAGGAACGCCATCGTTTACCACTATTGTGGTTAAAAAAATCTTTCACAATTCTATCTTCTAGACTTTGGAAAGAAACTACTAAAATTAAACCATCTTTTTTTAAAATATTTAAAGTTTTTTCTAGACTCGTCTTTAGTTCACTTAACTCATCATTCACATATATTCTAATTGCCTGAAATGTTTTTGTTGCTGGATGAATCTTGTTTTTTAATTGATTCTTTTTTGGTAAGCATTTTTTAATAATGTTCGATAATTCTATCGTGTCACTTATGAATTTTATTTTTCTGTTTTTTACTATTTCTTTTGCAATAACTCTTGAATAACGTTCTTCTCCATACTGATAAATTATGTGAGCTAAATTTTTTTCTTCATAATTATTAATTATATCATAAGCATTTTTATCTGAAGCACCCATTCGCATATCAAGTGGTCCAGATTTGTTGAATGAAAAACCCCTTTGGGCATTATCTATTTGATTTGAGCATGTACCTATATCAAAAAGAATTATGTCAAATTTTTTATCTTTAAACTTTGTATTACTTACTATTTCTTCAATTTTACTAAATTTATCATTTATTAGAATAAAATTTGAAAATTTGGATTCTATTTCTTTTGCAAATATTTTTGAAATTGGATCTCTGTCTATTGCTAACAACTGATTAACATTAAATGTATCAAGAATAGTTTTTGAGTAACCGCCGCCACCAAAAGTTGCATCTATTACATTTATTGATTTTGTTAATGGTAGAAAGGATATTATTTCTTTAATCATTACTGACTTATGCAAATTTTTCATATTATTTTTTTTGTGTTAGTATCATTCGTAATGATTTTTTTTCTTTTAAAAGACGTCTTCTTGAATCTTCAGTGTTTTTTTGACCTTTTTTTGGCTCCCAAATTTGAAAGTAATGGCCCTGACCAAAAAAAGCAGCTTCAGTTTTAATACCAGCGTATAGTTTTAATTCTTCAGGAATTAAAAATCTTCCTTCTTTATCAATATTGGTAGTAATTATTTCTGAAAATATTGATGTTGAAAAATCATCATAATCCTCAGAAAAAAAATCTAAATTATTAATTCTTTTTGCGATTTCTTTCAATCTTCCAACTCCACAACCCTCAACAGAAGATGTTTTTATGGATTTGTATAAAATAATTTCATTTCTATTAGCTTTTGGAAGTACATTTCTAAAACTAGAAGGTAGAGAAACTCTTCCCTTCTTATCTATTTTATTAATATATTTAGATACGAACAAATCCATATTTTATGGGTTATCATGGGATTATATGGGCGTCAATGGGTATATGAATTTTTAACAAATGTTCTTTAAATGTTCTCAAAAAAAAGATGGTGCATAAGCCGGGTTCTGTAATTTAAAAAATAAATTGATGATCATTAATCTAGAACAAATGTCACCATTTGTTTCTAGCAGTCTACCCGAACAGCTCAGCTGGAACTGATTGCCATTCCTATTTGACCTTGCTCCAAAAAGGGTTTGCAAAGCCTTTTTTGTTACCAAAAAAGCGGTAAGCTCTTACCTTACCATTTCACCCTTACCTTATAAGGCGGTATATTTTCTGTTGCACTTTCCCTAAGCTTTCACTTGCCAGGAGTTACCTGGTTTTTTTTCCAGTGGAGCCCGGACTTTCCTCTTGATTACTCAAGCGATCATCGCACCATCAATGTTCGTAATAAATTTATTTAACTGTTCGTCAATAAAAAATTAAATAGGTGTTTAATTAATGTATTATATATGGATTTATTCTTAATTTTATCTTGACCTTTTAGATACCTTATTCGATATGCTCTAATAAGTTTATTATAAAGTATATCATTTTTATTAACTTTACGTGTATCGTATCCAATCAAAGATAAAGCAAAAATTATTCTATGTTTTTTTGATTTAAAATTATAATTATTAAACCATTTTTCTATAATTTTTATTTCATTTTTTGTTAAATTTTTAAAACTCATTACCAAGTTTGAGGATGAAAGTGAATGCCATGGAAAGTTTTTACCAGGATCTTTTTTTCTAAATGGGGCAATATCTGAATGCGCTAAGATATTATTTTTATTAATTTTATAATTTTTTTGTAAATTAATAATAAGTTTTTTTAATGAATATATCATTTTTAAAGAAAATTTATTATTTTTTCCTCTTGGATTATAATCCAACTCTATTCCTATAGAGATAGAATTAATATCTATGTTGTCTTGCCAAAACGCTTGTCCTGCATGCCATGCTCTAAATTTATCTTTTACTAAGTTATATACAGTTCCATTTTGTGAAATTAAATAATGTGAGCTTACTTTTTTTTCCTTATTACATAAATACGATACTGCATCTAAAGTGTTTTTCAATGCTGTATAATGAATTATAATTAGCTTTATTCTTGAATTTTTTCTTGAATTATAATTTGGAGATTTGTATTTGTTTATATATTTCATTCAAATTTGAAAATTTAAATATATAAACAAATTATGATAAAAAAAATTATCTGTCTAATACTATTATATCTATGCATTAGTTGTTCTAATAATAATTCTAATTCAAATATTAATAAAAATAATAATCTATTGAATGAACCAGAAACTCTATACAAATTAGCCAAAGTTAATTTTGATGAGCAGAACTTTGAATTAGCAAGAGAGCAATTCAAAGAAATAAATAAACTATTTCCCTTATCTAATGAAGCAATTCAATCAGAGATAATGATTGCATTTATTGATTATATCCGAATGGATTATGATAATGCAATTTTAAATTATAGAAAGATAATTAATAAATATCCATCTCATAAAGACCTAGATTATATTTATTACATGATTGCAATGTGTAATTATGAACAATTAAAGAATGAAGCACTAGATGGATATTATAATGATCTTGCATTAAATTCTTTTAATCAAATTATTAAGAGATTTCCAGATAGTAAATATTCAAAAGATAGTCGACAGAAAATTATTTTAGTTAAATCAAATATTGCAGCAAAACATATGGAAATAGGCAGATTTTATTTAGATAATAAAAAATATATAGCGGCATTGAATAGATTTAAAATAGTTGTAGATGAATTTTCAATGACTAAATTTACCCCTGAAGCACTGCACAGAATGGTAGAAATTTATTATGAAATGGGTATGTATGAAGATAGCTACAATACAGCTGCATTACTTGGATATAATTATCCTGATTCTAATTGGTATAAATATAGTTATAATTTGGTTGAACAAATTGATGGTGAGGAAACATTATTAAAAAAAATTAGAAATTTTTTTAATGGATAAAGATAATAAAATTTTAAAAAGATTAAAAGAACTTGCTAATTTAATCAAAAAACATAATTATAATTATCATACATTAGATAAACCTAAAATATCAGATCAAGAATTTGATAATCTAGTCAAAGAAAATGATGTTTTAGAAAAAAAATATCCAAGTTTAATTTTAAAGAATAGCCCTAACAAAACCTATGGTAGCAAAATAAAAGATAATTTTAAAAAAATTAAACACGACTCACAAATGTACTCACTTGCCAATGCGTTTGATAATAATGATATAAAAGAGTTTATAAAACGTTCTGTAAAATTTTTAAATTTAGATAATGATGATGATTTTCAGTATATATGCGAACCTAAAATTGATGGTTTATCTTTAAATCTTGTTTATAAAAATGGAAATTTAATATCTGCAGGCACAAGAGGAGATGGGTTTATAGGGGAAGATGTTACTGAAAATATTTTAAATATAAAAAATATTCCATCAAAGTTAATAAAAGACTTTCCAGATTTTATTGAAATTAGAGGAGAGGTATTCTTAAATAAGAGTGATTTTGAGAAACTTAATTCTAAATTAGAAAATAAATCTAAATTTGCAAATCCAAGGAATGCTGCAGCTGGTAGCCTAAGACAACTTGATATCTCAATTAGTCATAGTAGACCACTTAAATTTATACCTCATGGTATAGGTAAATGTTCTTATAATTTTGATAAAATTGAGAATTATTATAATCAACTTAAGAATTGGAACATTGCTCCAAATTATTTAAGTAAAAAATGTCAATCAGTTGAAGAAATTATTAAATTTTATAATCAAATAGATCAAAAAAGATCAAGTATTGATTATGATATTGATGGATTAGTCGTAAAAATAAATAGTTTTAAACTACAAGAAAGATTAGGTTATGTAGGAAAAAATCCAAGATGGGCAGTTGCCATAAAGTTTTCTGCTGAAAAAGCTAATACTATAATTCAATCTGTTGATTTCCAAGTTGGGAGAACTGGCGCAATTACCCCTGTAGCTAGATTGCAACCTGTCAATTTAGGAGGCGTAATTATATCTAATGCTTCTTTACATAATTTTGATGAAATAAATAAAAAAAAAATAAATGTATTAGATCTTGTTGAAATTGAAAGAGCAGGAGATGTTATTCCATATGTTACTAGATTAATTAAAAAAAATAGTAAATTGAATGCTAAAATAAAACCTCCTAGAAATTGTCCTATCTGTAAGAGTAATGTTTTAAAAGAAAATGATGAAGCAATACTAAGATGTACAAATACATATGGCTGTAGTTCACAAAAAATAGGGAGAATAATTCATTTCGTCAGTAAGAAAAGTCTAAATATTGATGGTTTTGGTGAGAAACAAGTTAAGCAATTATTTAATTTAAAATATATAAATAAAGTGGAAGATATATTCAATCTTGAAAAGTTTAAATTAGAAATAATTGGGTTAGATGGATGGGGTGAATTATCTTTTACTAATTTAATTAATTCTATAAATAATTCAAAAAAAATATCACTCGATAAATTTATTTATTCACTTGGAATTAGATTTATTGGAGAAGTTAATGCTGAAATTTTAGCAAATGAGTTTAAAAAGTTAGATGTATTTATTTCATCTTCAAATAATATAAGCATGTTAGAAAATATTGATGGTTTAGGACCAAAAGCAATTTCTTCAATTATAGATTTTTTTTCAAAAGAAACAAATAAGGAAACAATTAAAAATTTAAAAAATCATTTATCTATTACATATATAAAGAATGAAGCATTAGATAATTTTTTTTCAAATAAACATTTAGTTTTTACAGGTACTTTATCCGAATTATCAAGAGATGAAGCCAAGTACTTAGCAAAAACTAAAGGAGCAAAAATACTTTCTAGTATAAGTAAAAAAACAGATTTTCTCATTGCTGGAGAAAAAGCTGGTTCAAAAATTAATAAAGCAACACAATTAGGAATTAAGATTTTAAACGAAAAAGAGTTCCTTAAAAAAATTAATCTATAATTTTCAAAAATTTTAGATATACTTTTTTTGAAGAAAAATTATCAAAATCAATTAAGGCTTTATCACCATCTAGTTTTAAAATTTTTCCATTTCCAAATTTTTGATGATAGACATTTTTTCCTTTAGAAATACCTACTTCATATTCAAAATCCTGATTAAAATCCCAATCAATATTATTTTTTTTTGAGTTTTCTAATAGTCTTCTTCTTCCCGGTGTAATAATTTCTTCACTAAATGAATCAGTTTCTAAAAAATTATCTAAA
>CACBMH010000001.1 GCA_902539825.1 uncultured Alphaproteobacteria bacterium | reverse complement strand
GCGTATTATCTAATGATGCATATTTTGTCGTGGCCGATATGATCCCAACTGGTATGGCAATTAAATATGAAAATATTAGTGCAACCAAACATATTGTTAAAGATAAAGTAAATCTTCCACTTAATAATTCATTAATATTCATTCTTAGAATACAACTATCACCAAAATCTCCATTAAAAACTATATTAGAAACCCATTTGCCATATCTATACAAAAAAGGTTTATCTAAACCTAAACGAATTTTTTCTTTTTCTATGTCTTCATAAGTTATTTGTGATCCTTGTGTATTTTTAAATGCTAGATATCTTTCAGCACAAGTTCCAGGAACTAATTCCATTAATGAAAAAACAATAAAGCATACAAGAAGCAAAGTTATAATTGCAAGTCCTGCTCTTGTGAGAGTAAATTGTATAAAATTAATCATATAAAATAATTAGGAGACAAGAATAATTAAAAAAAGAAAAGCGGCAATATATAATTGCCGCTTTTTTTATTATTTATTGAGTTAAATTACTCGTCTAACCACCATTGAGTAGCTAGGTATGGGTATGTTCTATAATACTCATACGAAGTAGTTTTAAACTGCGTAAAGTTTTTCAAAGCATTTCTATGATAAGTTGGGAAAGGTGCTTTCACCGTACCAATCAATAGACTTTGCTCTGTTAACATTGTTGCAATTTTTTCACCCCACTCATTAGACTCAGCAGTACCAAGAGCGTAAGATTGGAATTTATCAATTCCATCACTTAAGTCATATACCCACTGAGGAGGTTTAGTA
Source organism: uncultured Alphaproteobacteria bacterium (assembly GCA_902539825.1). GTDB lineage: Bacteria > Pseudomonadota > Alphaproteobacteria > HIMB59 > CACPNW01. The sequence goes on along the minus strand of CACBMH010000001.1, from coordinate 85,275 downwards.
CCTTCGTCACCATTACTATCAATGTATGCTGCCCAATCTAAACCTTGTGTATGGTTAAAGTAGTTACCAAACGGAGGTTTAAATGTTTCTGGGTTACCAGCAACAATTGCTAATGGTTGACCTTTATCCCAAACATGAACGTCAAGTTGGTTAGCAGCTTGCGAACCACGATATTCATCTGGAGTTACCTCTTTAAAAGTAGTTTTTACTCCTACTTCATTGAAGTATCTTGCAACAAGTTCAACTTCAACACCACCAATACCTTGAGTAGCATAGTCAATGTTAATAGCTAGAGCATCACCATTTGGTAATTCTCTAAATCCATCACCATCAACGTCTTTTAATCCTACTTCATCAAGCAGAGCATTAGCTCCATCTGGATCGTATTGAGTCATATGCATTTTTATACTTTCAGGAACGAAGTCAGGTGCAGGAGAAAATCCTACAAACTGCTCAACTTTACCTAAACCGTAATATGCAACTTCGTTGATCTCGTCTCTATTCATTGCAATTGACATTGCTTGACGGAAACGAATATCCCCATAGACTTTACGTTTTTCAGGATCAGGATGTGTTACATTAAAGCTAAATAATGCAGCACCACAACCTGGATTGATTTGAACTTGATATCCACCAGACTCAGCACCATCAAGTAATTGAGGAGCGGACTCTAATTGAACAGACTGTGATTTATAATCAACTTCACCATTAACAAGTTTTAACAATCTTATTTCATTTTCATTGATATATCTTTCATTTTGATAATCAATGTATGGTAATTGATTCCCAGCTGTATCAACTTGGAAAAAGTATGGGTTAGCTGCATAGACTCTACCTTCTGTAGTGTCTTCAATAGTCATGTAAGCTTCTAAAGAAGGATAAGCTGCATAAGGTAATCCAGCAACTAGATCTGGTTTAGCTAGTAAAGGAGTTGGAGTATCAGTCCAACCTGAGTTACCATAATATGCTGCTAAAGCATCATAACCATCTGCAAATCCTAATGCCTGAGCATTTGCATCAGCATTTGAATCAATTTCCGGATGGAATTGTTCTAGGAAATGTGAAGGCATGAAGAACTGGTTATATGACCATGCAATAGTTGCAGTTAAACCAGGGAATGGAGATGGTAAGTTAAATCTTACTGTATGATCATCAATTACATCAACAGTCATTGGCTCACCACCAACTAAAAGATATGGATATGGTTTTTCACGAATTTTTGGATTCATCATCAAATCTTCGTACCAAAACTCAACATCTCTAGCCACAAAAGGTTCACCATTTGACCACTTGTGACCTTTACGTAACATGAATGTTAAAGTAGTAAAATCATCATTCCACTCATAATCTTTAGCAACGTTTGGAACAATTGTAGTTAAGTCATCAGCAAAACGTAATAAGTTAACGTGTCTTGTAGATAACATATCAGAAGTTCCAGCTTCAGTTGCGTTCGATAAAAAGTTTATTGTATTTCCATATTTACCAATAGACTCATATGGTACTACAACAAGCGGTTCATCAGGTAATCTATCCTCAACTGGAGGTAGACTTCCTGGGTTACCTTGTATTGTAGCGTTTATGCTAGCAATATTTGGATTATCTGAAAACTTCATAGTACAGCCGGCTGCACTTTCATATTCTGATAACTCATATTGCTGAGGATATTTTCCGCCTGTCTGTGCATCGTTCATTGTTGTACCTACGCAATGACCACCAGCAAAAGAGCTTCCACTCCAGACAAAGGTTGCGGAAGAAAATACTAACGCTATGAATAGTTTTTTTAACATATATTTTCTCCTATAAGATAAATTTATCGTATGATTTTGTTTGTAAACAATTTTGACTTTTTAGCAAAAATATTTGACGTTTTTATTACAATTTTTTTAAAAAAATTGTGTATTTCTTCTTAATTAATTACTTTAATAATTATTAGTAAATATGGAAAAATCTAAAAAATCCGTTCTTTTTATATGTGCTGATCAATGGCGTTTTGACTGCTTTAGCTTCCTAAATCATCCATATGCTCTAACACCAAACTTAGACAAACTTGCTTCACAAAGTATAATTTTTAAATCACATTTTGCTGGAATTGTCCCTTGTGGTCCATCAAGAACTACTATGCTGACTGGTTTATATCCATTTATACATCGTTCAGTATATAATGGTGCTCCTCTTGATAAAAGATTTACAAATATAGCTAAAGAAGTTCGTAAACTAAATTATAATCCAAGACTTTACGGATACACTGATACCTCTTGGGATCCAAGATATTTGGATCCAAAAGATAAAAAAAATTTTACTTATGAATCACCAATGGAAGGGTTTGATGATGGTTGTGTTTTACCAGGAGGAAAACCGGAGCCTTGGGCTAACCATCTTAATCAAAATGGTTTTGAAATTAATAAAGCAGAAGATTTGTACAAAGGAAGAAAGCCTAAAGATGATCAAGCGTATATTTATGAACCATATTATATTCCAACTGAATTTTCAGACACCGCATTTTTAGCAGACAAAGTTGTTTACGATTTAAAAAAAGTCAAAGATCCATTTTTTATGCATGTATCTTTTTTAAAACCACATCCACCCTTTCATGTAGCTGATCCATGGTTTAGTAAATTTAATCCAGATAATATTAAATTACCTCAAAATGATATTTCACTGAAAGAATTATCAAAAAAACATCCACTACTTGAAGAGTTATGTAAAAAATTTTTATTAAAAGAAAATTATTCTGAAATTAATTATGATCTTTTAAAAGATCAAGATATCAAAAATATTATGAGTGTCTATTTTGCTATGTGCGCTGAAGTTGATTTTAATATTGGTAAAATTTTGAATGCTCTTAAAGAATCAGGGCAAGAAGAGAATACAATGATAATATTTACTAGTGATCATGGAGAGATGTTAAATGAAAATAATTTATGGGGGAAATTAGGTTGGTGGGACTCTTCTTATAGAATTCCATTATTTATTTATGTGCCTCAAAACAATCCAAAAGAAATTAACCATTTAACAGAATCTGTAGATGTTGCTCCTACAATTTTAGAATGGCTTGGTGGTGACATCCCTATTGATTGGAATGGTCAATCACTTATGCACAATATCAATCATAAATACGAAAAATCACCTAATAAAGAATATGTTGTTTTTGATTTTGATTTTAGAGAGAGTACTTCATTTGTTAAAGATAAAAAATTAGCACCCGAACAATGTAATCTATCGGTCATTAGAAATAATAAATGGAAATATGTTCATTTTCCTTCATTGCCATGTTTATTATTTGATTTAGAAAAAGATCCTGAGGAAATAAATGATCTATCAGACTTAAGAGAATTTCAAGATATAAAACATGAACTAGTATCAAAATTGTTAAGTCACCGTATGATTCATCAGGAGCGACAATTATCAAACACTAAACTTTCCAGTTCAGGTGTTAATATAAATTCTGGACCATTTAGCAGGAAAATGGAATAATAAATATATGCTAACGACTGTTATAGGCGCCTATCCAAAACCAAGCTACTTAAAAATAACTGATTGGTTTAATGCTTCTGGTGGTACAGATACAGAATATCCAACTAAATTTTACGAAGATGAAATAAAGAAAATGGGCGATAATGTTGAAGAGTTATTTAATAAAGCTACAAAAGAAATAATTAGAGATCAGGAAGAATGCGGTATTGATATCCTAACCGATGGTGAAGTTAGAAGAGAAAATTATATTCACTATCATTGTAGATATTTAGAAGGAATTGATTTTGCAAATCTCACAGAAAAAGTTGCTAGGACAGGGAATTATAAATGCTGGTTACCAACAATAACTTCAAAAGTTAAAGCAAAAGAATCTTTTTTAGTTGAAGAATGGAAAAAAAATCAGAGTTTAACAAATAATGATTTAAAAATTACTATTCCTGGACCGATGACTATAACAGACACCATAGCAAATACATTTTATGATTCAGATGAACATATGGGTGAAGACTTAGCTGATGCTATTAATGTAGAAATTAAAAGATTAGTTGATGCAGGATGTAAATATATTCAAGTCGATGAACCATTGTTTGCTAGAAAACCTGAAAATGCTCTTAATTTTGGAATCAAAAACCTAGAAAGATGTTTTAAGGATATAAATAATCAAAGTATTGAAAAAATTACTCATATTTGTTGTGGCTATCCTGATAAATTAGATGCTGTAGATTATCCAAAAGCGCCTTTAGATTCTTACAGTAAAATTAGTAAAGTTTTAGATGAATCAATTATAGATACAGTTTCTATAGAAGATGCTCATCGTTATAATGATTTAAATTTTTTAAAAAATTTTAAACAAACAAAAGTCATTTTTGGTTTAGTAAAAATAGCAAGCTCTCAAGTTGAGACTAAAGAAGAAATTGTCTCAAGAATAAATGATGTATTAAAGTTTATTGATAAGGAACAATTAATTGTTGCTCCTGATTGTGGGCTTGGTCACTTACCTCGAGATTTGGCAAAAATAAAATTAAAGATAATGGTAGAGGCTTCTAATAGTTTTTAGTGTACTAAAGTTTCTGGATTAGCATAATCATAATTTAAATCTTCGGCAATAGCTTTATATGTAACGGCACCTTTAAAAATATTTAAACCATTCATAAAATTTTTATCATTTTTCAACGCATCTTTAAAACCATTAGAAGCTAAGTTTTGAATAAATGGCAAAGTGACCGCATTTAAAGCAAGAGTGGAGGTTCTAGGAACTCCCCCTGGCATATTTGCAACACAATAATGAACAACATCATCAACAACATATGTAGGGTTTGCATGAGTTGTTGGTTTACTAGTTTCAACACAACCACCTTGATCAATTGCAACATCAACAATTACAGATCCACTTTTCATTTCTTTGATCATGTCCTTAGTTATAATCTTTGGAGCATTAGAGCCTGGAACAAGCACACCACCAATTAGTAAATCACATTCAGAAATATAATCTTTTAGATTTATTTTATCACTGTGTAGTGGTTCTATTCTATCACCAAATTTTTCTTTTAATTCTTCTAATCTTTTTTCTGATTTATCAACGATGAAAACTTTTGCTTGCATGCCTGTAGCAATTATTGCTGCATTTTCACCTACAACACCTCCACCTAAAATTAAGACATTTCCAGGTTGAACCCCGGGCGCACCCCCTAAGAGTAAACCACTTCCACCCTTATGTTTTTCAAGTGAATACGCACCAGCTTGAATCGACATTCTACCGGCTACAGCACTCATAGGTGCAAGAAGTGGTAATTTATTATTATGATCACTTACTGTTTCATAAGCTATACAAATTGAATTTGAATCAATTAAACCCTTTGTCAATTCTGGAGCCGCTGAAAGATGTAAGTAAGTAAACAAAATTTGGTTTTCTCTTATCATTGATACTTCATTCATTAGAGGTTCTTTTACTTTTACAATCATTTCAGAATCATTAAAAATATCTTCAGCTGAATTTACAATTTTTGCACCTGATAATTCATAATCACTATTTGAAAATCCAGCACCAATACCAGCATCTTTTTGAATTAGTACTGTATGTTTATTCTTTACTAATTCTTTAACACTTTGCGGAGTAAGTCCAACCCTAGACTCCTGAGCTTTAATCTCAGAGGGAACACCTATTTTCATTATCTGTCATGCATATAGTTTGAGATACCTGTTCTTAATTTTTCAATTATCTCATCAATATGTTTTTTTTCACAAGTAAATGGAGGTGCAACAATTAAACAATCACCTGTTGCTTTCAAGCTTAAGCCTGCTTCAAATAATTTTTTAAAACAAGCATATCCAGCTTTGCCTAAACGCTCATCAATTTTAATATCAATTCCTCCCATCATTCCATATCCTCTTATATCAGTAATGATATCTAAGTCTTTCAAAGTAAATAAACCATCTAAGAAATATGGAGACATGTCTTTTGCTCTATTAAATAAATCTTCTTTCTCGATTATATCTTGCATTGCTAAACCTGCTGCCATTGAAACAGGTATAGCAGAATAAGTATAACCATGAAAAAATTCTATAGCTCCTGTAGGTGAAGCATCAACAATAGTGTCATAGATATGATCACGTGAAGCTACTGCGCCTAAAGGTACAACACCATTAGTAATTGCTTTAGCCATTGTCATGATATCTGGACATACATCAAAAGCTTGGGCTGCAAATGGGGCGCCCATTCTTCCCCAGCCAGTAATAACTTCATCAAAAATTAAAAGAATTCCGTGTTTGTCACAAATTTCTCTTAGTCTTTTTAAATATCCTTTTGGCGGAACTAAAGTTCCTGTTGATCCTGCTACTGGCTCAACAATACATGCAGCAATATTTTCAGCACCTATGTTACCAGCAATCCTTTCAAGATCATCTGCTAGATCAGCACCTGTTTCAGGTTCGCCCTTTACAAATAAATTTTCAGGTAAATGAGTATGTCTTAGATGATGTACATTTGGCATTAGAATATTTGAGAAAGTTTTTCTATTAGCAATCATTCCGCCAACAGAAATTCCTCCAATATTCATTCCATGATAACCTCTTTCTCTTCCTACTATGTGAGATCTATGACCTTCTCCTTTTGCTTTAAAATATGCTATGGCTGTCTTAATTGCTGTTTCTACAGCTGATGAACCACAAATAGTAAAAAATATTTTATTTAAATCTTCGGGCGTATGTTTTGAAACTTTTCTAGCTAAATCAAATGAACCACCAAAACCTTGTTGAAATGGTTGAACATAATCTAATTGCTCTAATTGTTTAGATACTGCTTCTCTTATTTCTGGTCTTGAATGACCCGCTGGACTACAAAATAATCCTGAGCTAGCATCAATTAATTTATTTCCATAATGATCAGTATAATAAACACCTTCTGCCTTAACCATTAATCTTGGACTATTTTTATAGTCTCTATTAGATGTAAATGGCATCCAATGTTCTTCTAATGAATTAGGTATTTCAGTTCTTTTTTCTAAGTCCATTTTTTTCCTTTATAGAGATTGAGTATATGAAATTATCGATAAATCAAAGAATATTTATTACACAATAAAGAAATATCATAGGAAAAATTGTAGCAGTGGTATAGAGAGAATACCAAATATGAGTACATTACCAGAAGGTCTTAAAAGTAAAGCTTTAGAGACTCCCAACATACCAGCAGCAGTTGTGTGCCCCAATCAGGAAAGCATATTATCAGCTGTAATTGAAGGTAAAAATATGAACCTCATCGATCCAACTTTAATTGGAAATAAAAGTTTAATTGCTGAAACAGCAAAAAAATTAAGTTTGGATATTTCTAATTTTAATATTGTAGAGGCTAAAGATGAAGAGGATAGTGCTTCAATTGCTTGCCAAATTTCTAATGAAAATAAAAGTAAAATCATAATTAAAGGGAATCTTCATACTGATATTTTAATGCGCACTTATTTAAAAAAAGAATTTAATTTACTTGATGGTAAAAGATTAAGTCATATTTGGCATATGACTACATCGCAGCTTAAAAAACCTCTTTTTATTACTGATGGCGCCTTGAATGTTTTACCAAGAGTTGATATAAAATTACAAATTCTTAAAAATGCTGTTCAATTTTGTAATAAATTAAATATTAGTAAACCAAAAGTTGCAATTTTATCAGGCACAGAAGATCCAATTGACAGTATGCCAAGTTCAGTTGATGCAAAAAAAGTTATGGAACTTGCGTTAGAAGAAAAAATTAATGCTTTTATTCATGGACCGCTTGCTTTTGATAATGCTGTTTCTGAGGATGCAGCTAAAATAAAAGGAATCAATAATGATGTTGCTGGTGATGCTGATGTATTATTAGTACCTAATTTAGAAACTGGAAATTCTTTGTCTAAAATAATGGTTTATTTTATGAATGCTTGTGCGGCAGGAATAGTAATTGGTGGTAAAGTACCAGTTGTAGTCCCTAGCAGAGCAGATAGTAAAAATTCTAAACTTGCATCAATTATGGCAGCTGTAGTTGCTGCAAAAAAGTAATTAGAAAATAAATTTTAGCTCGAATGCTTTTAAGACATTACTTCTTAATTTTAATAATCACTTTTTTGTTTGGAAGTGCCTACCCTGTTCAGAAAGTTATTTTTAATGAAAATGTACCACCATTATTAATGGGAAGTTTAAGAATGTTAGTAGTTTTCATATGCCTTTTGCCTTTTTGGCGATTTAGAATTCCTGAAAAAAAATACTGGCTACCACTTCTCTTTTTTTCAATTACTATGGGTTTTTTGGCAAATGTTTTTATGACATTATCTTTAAATGAAGCAAACATAGTTTCTCCGATAATTATTGGTTCTCAACTGGCTGTACCATTTGCAATACTATTAAGCTCATTTTTTTTAAAAGAAAAAGTAAGTATTAAAAAATGGATACTTATATTTATTTCTTTTTTTGGCATCATTTTATTGGGCTTTGATCCATTAATAAGAAATGAAATTTATGCGTTAATCTTAATTACCTTAATGGCATTCTTCTATGCAAGTGCACAGGTATTTTCCAGATACCTAAAAGATTTAGAAGTCACTCTCACAAATGCAGTAATGGGACTAGTTGGATTTGTATTACTAATTATTTCATCATCAATATTTGAAGAACAAACATTAAATGAAATAAAAAATATTAGTTTTCAGTCATGGTTATTAATATTGCATTCAGGTATCTTTGTTTCAATCGCTGCTCACATGTCGATGTTTTATTTATATAGGATGTATCCTGTTAATAGAGTATTTCCATTTTACACTTTATTTCCTGTATTTGGCGTGTTGTTAACGTTTATAATTTTTTATGAAATACCAACTTTAATTACTTTTATTGGTGGTATGATTGTAATAGTAGCAACTTATTTTATAAATAAAGAAAATTAATTTTTGATTATTTAGCTGTCCACCCTCCATCAATTACTAGGGATGAACCAGTCATCATTGATGCGGCATCTGAAGCAAGATACACTACTGCACTAGCAATATCACTTTCTGTTGCTATTTTTCCTAAAGGTATGTTTTCAATAACAGATTTTTTAAAACTTTTATCTTTGAAAAATTTTTTGACCATTGGGGTTTCCACAAATGTAGGACAAACGGAATTAACTCTAATGTTGTGCTTAGCCAAATCAATAGCCATCCCTTTGGTAAGACCTTCAACACCAAACTTAGTCATATTATAAACACTTCTAAGAGGAGCTCCTACTTTACCTAACTGAGAAGAGATATTTATTATTGATCCACCAATTTTTTTTCTATTTTTTGATTTAAGCATAACTTTTGTAGCTAATTGAGCAATATCGAATGATGCTTTAATATTAAGATCAACCACTTCACTCATATCTTTTCTTTTAATTTTGGTGAAATATTCAGGTCTATTTGTGCCAGCATTATTTACTAATATGTCTAATTTATTGATTTCAGAAAATATTTTTTTTATTTCTTTTAAATTAGTTACATCACACACATAATAACTACATTTCTTTTTGAGTTTTTTAATTTTGCTTTGAACAATTAAAAGATCTTTCTCTGTACGACTAAGAATTATTACATTTGCGCCTGCTTCTGCTAATGCTATAGCACATGCTTTACCTATGCCTTTGCCTGACCCTGTCACAAGAGCAGTCTTATTTTTTACATTAAAATTTTTTAGAAACATTTGATCTGATTATTTACAATGAAAAAATAGATTGATCTAATAAATTCATTTTTTTAATACACATTTGAAAACTATCTTCTAAATGGTAATCACCTGGGAACCCAATGCATTTAATTCCAGCGTTTACAGCAGAATTACTACTTTCTTCAGTATCCTCTATTGCAAGACAATCTTCTGGCTGTAAATTTAATTTATCTAATGTGACTTTGTATATTTCTGGATGTGGTTTTTCATTTTTAACAAATGATTTATTGCCAATGAATTCAAATTCTTCTTTTGAAATTTGACCGGAAAGACATTCAAATACTGCATCGACATTATTTAAAGTTGTAGAAGTTGAGAAAGCAAGTTTAATATTATTATCTTTTGTATACTTAATTATTTCACCAACGCTCTTTCTTAATTTTTGTTTATTCTGAATAATGTACGAGCTAAAGATTTCTGTTTTTCTATTTCTAATTTGTGAAGCATTTACATTAGTATTATTTTTTTCAGCAAAATCTTCTACCCTTTTTGTCCCGCCAGATTTTTTTAACAAAATTTTATAATCTTGCTCATCCCAATACCAATCAAGTCCAGCTTCTTTAAAAGCTTCATTAAATGAGTTACGTTGAATGTTAGAAGATTCAATTAGTGTCCCGATAGATCCAAATATAAGTGCTTTATATTTCATAAGATTAGAAATTTATTATTAACCTTTTACTGCTCCAGCAGTTAAACCACTTATTAATTGTCTTTGGAAAAACATGATTATCATAAAAAGTGGCGCAGTTGCTGAAACAACACTTGAGACTGCCCACATATAATTTCCGCTATGTTCAATTGTGCCCAAATAAGCATTAATTTTAGGAACCATAGTATAATTCTGCTGATTTAAAAGAAGTGAAGTAACTGTAAAATCATTATAGGCTAACATCATACTGAATAAACCTGCGGTAACAACTCCAGGCCACATAACAGGCATTATAACAAAGCGAAACGCTTGAAAATATGAACAGCCATCAATTAGTGCACTTTCATCTAACTCTTTAGGAACTGTTTTAAAGAAGGAATAAAGTAACCATAATGTAAAGGGTTGATTGATTGCAACTAAAACAATTATGGTAGTTGGAAGTATGCCCCAAACGTTCAATTGGAAGAAAGGAAACAGATAACCAGAAACTAATGTAATGTGTGGCATCGCTCTAAAAATTAAGGCAGCTATTAAAATCCAAAAAGTATATTTATATGTCGATCTAGACAAGGCATAAGCACCTAATGTTCCTAAAAATAAAGAGATTGTAACAACTGAAACAGTAATAATAATTGTATTCATTGTTGCTTTCCAAAATTCACCTTCTGTCCAAGACTCTACATATGCCTTAACTGTAGAAGTATCTCCTGTTTCTATCAAAGTATTAACTCCTGTGACTGCAAACATCCAATCAGCTCTTGAGAAAAAGTCGGCTTTTACTTTAAATGATCCCCAAAAAGTCCATATAAAAGGAAACACAGAAATAATTAACCAAGCAAGAATAAAAAAGCTATTTATTAAAATTAGTTGTTTTGAGTATCTGTTAATTTTTGATTCCATATTATCTTTCTGTCCTAAATTCTCTCCATGTTCTTATTAGTACTGGTGTTAATAGAATTGCTACACCAATAATAGTTAACATAGATGTTGCTCCTGCAGAGCCAAATAACATTTTGTTTTCACTTCTTAAGTCGTTATAAATCATCCAAGAAAGTGATTGAGCAACTCCTTCAGCAGCGAACCCAATTATTGGCTCAAGAACCCTAAAATTATCCATTAGACAAATTAATATAATAAATGTTGCTACCGGATAAAGATGTGGAATAACAATGTGTCTGACTCTTTCATATCTTGAGGCACCATCTATGATCGCTGCTTCAATTGGATCTTGAGGAACAGTTTGTAATGCAGCATAAAAGACAACAAAAGCAAATGGTGTATTGTGCCAGATCCCATAAATAATCAGAGTAATCCAAGTCAGTTGACTTGAAGACTTTAGAGATAGATTTGGATCATCAAATAAGAATTGAATGAATGAACCTAATATTCCTTTAGCATCTATCATCCAAAATAAAACGAGAGACCCAATCAATGGTGTTACTATCATAGGCAGTATAACACCAAAAATGGTTGGGCCTTTTAAGCTTTTTGTAATTGTATTTACACTTAAAGCAACAATGAAACCTAAGACTACAACTGGTGGCGTAACTGCAAAACAAAATGTAAGTGTAAATAAAAGTGCTTTGTAAAAAGGTAAATTTAGTAAGATATCTGTAAACTCAGCTATCGATGAGGAATTAGTCCAAGCCTCTTTAATTTCATCAAAAGCTAAATGATTTCTATCGCCGTATGTACCTAAACCGTTGAATCTTCCAAGAGGTTGTTCTTCTTGTAATTTTGTAGTGGCCTCAATATCTACTTTAGTTTCAGTTTTACATCCAAATGGATCACATTTTTCTACTTCCATTAAAATTTGTTCAGGTTCAATATGAAGAGATTGAAAAAAACTAGAAATAATTGGAAGGCCAATAAATAATAGCATTGCCAATCCACTTGGAAAGAAGAACCAAAAAAATGTTCTGTGGGGCATCTATTTCTTGCTAAAAAAAAAGTGGAACATAATAATGTTCCACTTTATCATAAATAATTATAAGGTTTATAGAAAACCTTGCTCAGTAGCTTTTGCTACATAAGCAGCTTCTACATCCGCTAATGCTTTTTCAGCAGACTCATTTCCTTGAAGGAATTCAACAAGTTCTGTACTCAAAGCACCATGTAATAGACTCATGTATGGTAAGCTTGGATAAGGTGTTGCACCTCTGTTAGCAGCATCAACAACTGGTCCTGCTGTATCTCCAGGTGAATAACCATCAATCAACCAAATTGTTGCATTTGGATTAGCATTTGCCATTTCTGTTGAAGTTGCTGCACCTAAAAGAGCTCTAAAAGATGCTTCTGCATTTTCATCAGAAGTATTTGTTGCAATTCCAAATCCATCCCACCATAGAGTTGTTGCTGGTTTACTTCCACCACCTACAGATGGAGAAGGAGCTAATCTAGTATCAGCTTTAATTGCTTGATCACCTTCATCATCTAACAATGAAGCTGCACCTGAATTCCAGATATGCATTAATGCTACATTACCAGACTCCCATTCTTCTTTAACTGCATTTGTATCTTGAGTTAAGAAATCAGGGTTACTTACTTCTGTTAATCTTTTAAGCATGTTAAGAGCAGCTACACCTTTAGCGTTATTTACACTAACTTCAGCTGTTCCAGCTTTAAAGAAATCACCTCCATGACCAAGGTACATATTTACGAACTCTTGACCTAGGTTCCATCCAGATTTAAAAGCACCAGCATATGGGTTAGCCATTTTACCAGAAGCTTTAATTTTTTCTGCAGCTGCAATTACTTCTTCATATGTTGAAGGAACTGCGATACCTAAATCATTAAGAATACTTTCTCTGTACCAAAGATGCTGAGCATTAGCCATGAAAGCTATTGCATAGATCTTTCCATCAATCACGATTTTTTGATTGTCTTGTAATGCACTTCCGTATTTAGCAACTAAATCATCAAGTGGACGAATTAAGTTATCATTCATTAAAGTTGTAATTGAACCATTAGTTACAAGTTTAGCAGAGAATTCAGCTGGGTTAGCTGATAGGGCTGCAACTTGTAATTTATTATGATCAACGGAATGAGTGACAGAAAAATCTGCACTAGGCCCTGCACAACTTTTTACTTCATCCATGAAAATTCTGTATGTTGTAAATTCGTTTGCTAGAATCTTTATTGATCCATCTGTTACTCCACAAGGTGAATGCCCACCGGCATATGCACTTGTGCTAACAAATGTGAACAATAGAGCTATTAATAGTTTTTTCATATATTTCCCCTTATTAATAAAGTGTGAAATTCACATTTAAGTATAAATCCTTTATATTGGTATTAGAAAATAATGCAATAATATGAATTGATATTCAAGATTTTGAATATTGAAATGGGGGGATAATTCATGAATTTTAAAAAGACTGCGACATCACAGGACGTAGCAAAATTAGCAGGAGTATCCCAATCAGCAGTCTCCAGATGTTTTACTAAAGGTGCAAGCATTTCTAGCAGGACAAAGTTGAGAGTCTTGGAAGCAGCTAGAAAATTAAAATATAAAGCACCTAATATATCTTCTAATTCAGTATCTAATGATGATAGCGGATTAGTGGCTGTCATTTTACCTTACGTTACAAGCAGATATTATCCAGAAGTTTTAATTGAGTTACATGAAGCACTTAGGAATGGAGGCTTTAGAATTTTATTAATTACGACTGATGATGGTGAAGAATTAGATGAAAAATTAATACAGCCATATTTAAAAGAAAAACTTATTGCAATAATATCAGCCACAAAACCTACTGAAAAATTTGTTGAAGACTGCAATCAAAAAAGAATACAGTTTATTGCCTATAATAGAAGTTGGAATATACCAACAATAAGTTCCGTTGCGTGTGATCATCGTAATGGAGGAGAAATAGTTGCAGAATATTTTACAAAGAAAAACCATAAAAATATTGGCCTCATTGAAGGGCCAAAAGGATCTTTTGTTAGCGATGAGCGATGCAAAGGTTTTAAAAATTATCTTAAAAAAAATAAAAAAATTAAATTAAATATTGAAAAAGGTTTTTTTACCTATGAAGGTGGATATCAAGCAACTGAAAAAATTTTTAATAAAAAAATAAGTGCAATATTTTGCGCTGATGACACAATGGCATTTGGTTGTTTAGATTATATTAAAAAAAATACTTCATTAAAAACACCTTCTCAATTAGAAATTATTGGTTATGACGATATATCTATGTCATCTTGGGAATCATATAACCTGACAACTGTGAGACAGCCTATTAGACAAATGTCAAAACTAGCAACTCAATTAATAAATGAATTTATTAAGGATCCAGATTTTGAACCTATAAATCATATTGTACAGGGAAGACTTATAAAAAGAAAAACTACAAAATAATTTACTTAAATTTTAATCCCATCTGTTCGAAAACACCATGATTATCTACCATAACGTAATTATCTAAAAACTTTCCGTCTTTAATGGTCCAAAAATCTGAAAATTGCATTTTGATAGATTTGCCTGTTGGCTCTACTCCAAGATATATTCCACTATGTGTGCCTGTCAGAAATCCCGTTGCACTAATCCAGTCACCTTCAGCAACCACAATATCATTTTTTACATGATAATCTGGAAATGCTTCATAAAAAGGTTTTAGAACTTTATATTTAAAATTATCTATACCATGGATATCACCAAAACCTGGAGGACCATGCCAGACCATATTATCATGCCAGTACTTGTGTTGTGCTTCTAGATCTTGAGCATTAAGTGCATCATACATATCAGCTAATAATTTTTTACTTTCATCTAAAGTCATTTTTTATCTCCTAAAATTTGCATTAGAATTGCAAGCTCATTAAAACCAGTCCACTCTTTAATAATTTTATTATTTTTAATTTCCCATTGAGTGATTCCCCACAAATACACTTCTCTATTAGATGGTTGGCCATATGAACCATTCCCTTTATGCGTTCCTACTGCGCCCCAACGAACCGATACTAAATAGCCGTCTTTTGTATTTCCCATCCAGTATAAATCTTCAATACTAAGTGCAAGATCAGGAAACGAAGCTAAAAGTGAAATTATAAATTTTCTTAATTGCAAAACTCCTTTAAATTTACGACCAGTTGAACCTTCAAATTCTACCTTACTCGAGTATGCTTTATTTATTGCAGAAAAGTTTCGTCTATTCCAAATTGTATCATAAACTGCATGAGCAAACTCTCTTACATTTGTAATTTTATCTGGAATATCAAAACTAATTGGTTTTAATTTAGTAATATTTCTTGTTGGTTTAGAGTTTTTAAAATGAGGGGCATAGGGTCCTGCAATTCCCTCATCAACAAGTTGCTTGGCAACCTGATTTAAATCTAATCCGAGTTGTTTAATTAAACCTGCTGTATCGTAGACAACATTTTCGTAATAAATTTCATTATTTTTGGCTACGCAATTAGCAATACAAAATAATCTTACTTTTTTACCAGTTGGTTTGGAAAATTTGCTAAATCCCGTATTTGTTCCAGTAATAATTGTTCTATGCGAAGTATGAAAACTTGCATTTTCATCTCCTGCCCAAACAACTTCATCTGCAAATAATCGAATATCTGGAAAGGCGTTGTTTGTGTGTACAGTATCAGCTACTATTTTTTCAGATCCAGATTGTAAACCAAATTCATCCCAAACTCTGCAATCTTTACTGTAGGTATCATAGATGTAGCCAATATTTTTTTCTTCCCAGATTTGATATGTAATCCTTACAATATAATCTATTATATTTTTATACTGATCCTCAAACCCCTTCATTGATTGATGTTTAAGTTTTTTTGGTTTTGGATTTAATGACTTAGCTGTTCCTCCACCACCGTATGCTTTTAATGAAATATCATAACTCTTAGGCATATGATGATCTTGAAGGGCTTCTGGTCTTTTATCTGTAATTTTATTAAATTTCATAATTTGTATTTGTAATGAGATACATTTAAAAATATTTCAAAGCAATGAAATTTTATTCAAAAAAATGAATATTGTCTTTTTTAGTTTATTAATATAATCAAAATGGAATGACTGATCTCCAAGCAGAAAAAAAATTAGTATTAGATTATTTCAATGAAATAGATAGTTGCAACATTGATTCATTATCTGAAGTTATATCCAAATACGCATCAGAAGAATTTAGTATGAAATGTACCCACCCATTCAACGAACTAGATAGTATAGATCTTGTTACTAATAATCTTTGGAAACCAATTAAAGATTCATTTTCACCTATACAACGTCGATTAGATATATTTTATGCCGGGATAAATTCATTAGATAAAAATAAAGGGAAATGGATATCCAGTATGGGTCATTTCATGGGTGTTTTCAATAAACCGTTTGTAGGCCTTAAGCCAAATTATAAATCTACTTTATTAAGATTTGCTGAATTTTATAAAGTGGAGAATAATAAAATTACTGAAGGAGCAATTTTTTTAGATGTAATGAATTTAATGCAGCAACTAGGTCTTTCTATAATTCCTGAATCTACAGGTCTCGTTTGTGTAACACCAGGACCAATGAATCATAAAGGTTTAAAATTTGATATTTCTAATGAAAGTGAAAGTCAAAAAACATTGGATTTAATTCATAGAATGCGCGATCGACTTGTTAAAGGATCCAAAATGCAATCTTATAAAGAAGAATTAGAATTAGATTGGCATAATGACATGATTTGGTGGGGACCAGGAGGTATAGGGGCTTCATATACTATTGATGGTTATCAAAAAGGTCACACAAAACCATTTCAAGATGGTTTAGAATTTGTTCGTTTCAATGGACACATACTTAGTAGCTCTGAAGATGATCTTGGAGGTTGGTTTGGTTGGCCAAATTTAATTATGAAACCTAAAGGAGAATATTTAGGATTAACAAATGCAAGTGATATTGAATCAGAAATGAGAGTTGTAGATTTATATCGAAGAGATGGAGATAAACTAGCTGAAAACTGGATCTTTATTGATCATTTACATTTTTTAAAAAAACTAGGAGTGGATCTTTTAGAAAGAGCCCAATTTTTAAATCAGTAATTAGATAACTTTTGAGGCAAGTTTAGTACCCTCAACTAATGCATGAAGCTTTTCATAACAAATTTTTTCATCAATTTTTCCAAAACCAGCAAATGTACTAAAACCACAATCTGTCCCTGCCATCAATTGATCTTTTGGAATGACTGTAGAAAACTGAATTAATCTATCTGCAACAACTTCTGGATGTTCAACAAAATTAGAGGTTGAGTCGATTACGCCAGGTACTAAGACTTTATCTTTTGGTAACTTTATATCTTGAAAAACTTTCCATTCATGTGCGTGCCTAGGATTAGAAGATTCAATGAGAAAGTATTTTACCTTTGATTTCAAAATTATAGGTAATATTTTATCTAGAGCAATATCGTGTGTGTGGGGTCCTTCATAATTGCCCCAACATATATGCATTCTAGTTTGCTCAACATCTACATTAGATAATGCTGAGTTTAGGCATTCAATTTGTAGTTGTGCACGTTTAATAAACTCATCTTCAGATAAATTTTTAAAATTCATATGTCTTGCTAAAGCAAGGTCTGGGCAATCTAATTGAACTTGGATATTTGATTTTGTTATTAGCTCATATTCTTTAGCCATAATATTAGATAATTTATCCAAATATTCATCTTCGGTACTATAAAATTTGTTTGGCATAAAAACATTAATGACGCCAGGTGATGCTGAGTTCATAAATGCATGTCGGTGATTTAGTTTATCAAGTGAATTTTTAAAATTATTTATATCCTGTAGAAGAGAAGTTTCATCTTTTACTTTTAATTCGTTTGTACAACATGGTCTTGTATAAGTTGGTGTGCCACCACTTTTAGCAATCTTTTCTTTGTATTCTGGAAAATCATCAAGATCAGCAGGTGCTCTTCTTTCGCTTTCACCTGAGAACCCATCAATTCTGTCTTTAATATATGTAGCGTAGCTAATTTTACTCATCTCCCCATCACTGACAAAATCAATTCCAACATCAAGTTGACTCTTAACAACACTTTCCACGTTATTTTTTAATACTTCATCAAAACTACTTCGACTAAATTTCTCTCCTTTATCTTTTGCAAATAAAAATTCTGAAAGTTCTTTTGATCTAGGAAGGCTTCCAACATGTGTTGTTAAAATATTAGACATTAAATTAACCTGTTTTTAATAAAATCTGTTTCCAGATCATAGTTTCATCATAGAGAACCCATTCATTTTTAATACCTCTTTCTCCAAATTCAACATGATTAATACCCATTATATAAATTTTCGAATTAGAGGCTTTCCCAAAAAGACCATCTCCTTCATGTTTACCTACCATAGACCATCGAACTGAAGCTTTTTTAGGTTCATATTTATCTTCTGTAAATGCAATGTGCTCAACTGAGAACAATGCGTTAGGAAAAGCATCTCTTAATTGTTTCCAAAATTTTATTACCTCATCTCTACCATAGTGAGTATTTCCCCCTGGTTGAAATTGCTGTATGGCTCTGTCATAACTATCATTTATTGTTTTCTCTAAATTGATGTTCATAATAGAGGTTAAGATATTTGCATATAATTCTCCAATGTTACCAGATGCTAAAATAGGAGATTTATAAATTGATTTAACAGGTGTATTTTCATCAAAGGGTTTACTAGCTTTTTCAGGACCACCCTCATCTTTAATAAGATTGCTTGCAAATTTCTTGGGGTCAATTCCAATTTGTCTCACAATTGCTCCTTGATCTCTCACAAGCCACTCATCATAAACTTGATTATTCATGCATGCACAATCAGCGATAGTTCGGTAATATAGTTTTTTGCCTGTTGCTTTCCCATACATCCCATCAACAGAATGAGTAGAGGTTGATAAAATGCGATGCGATGAAAAATATCCCTCATTATCATTTCCTGTCCAAATTACATCTTCACCTAAAAGTGTTCTATCGGGAAATAGTTTTTTACTAGCATAGGTACTTTCAATTACTGGGTCTGCACCATAAATTACTCCAGATGGAGATCTTGTAGGTGTGGGGAGGCTTACATTTGGAGTATCAGCATAATAATCTCTTATTGCTTCAACATCGTTTTTTTCCCAAATTTGATATGTGATCTTTAAAATATAATCAGGAAAATCTTTGAATTGTGAATCAAATCCTTTCATATAATTAATATTTAATTAGTTTGTCGTATTATAAATAAATTACCATCATGATCACTTATCTGTCTTATTGAACGAAGTGAATTTTTTGGAACAGAAAATGTATCCTTTTCTTTAATTACAACTTTGTCTCCATCACAATCTATTTCCCATTCACCAGATAAACAATGATACACTTCTGATTTCTCCAGTTTGTATTCATGTATATGAGCACTCTTGCCGTTGAGAAGTGAAAGGCTAAAACCTGTTGCATGCGGTATATTAGGGGTAAAAGATTTATCATGAATTTTAAACTGATCAATGTAGTTGATAACTTTATTAGATTGATAGTGATCATCATCAACAAAATATTTATCTTTATCATTAAATCGAATAACAAACTTTTCTATGTCTTCTGAAGAGTAATGATCGAAACTCTCTAATTCATTATCTTCTAGTGGCTGAATAATTTTAGTTTCATCTGTTATTTTCTGTTTCTCTGTGTCGATTAAAGAATTATCATTCATTAATACCATGCCAGATTCTTTTGCATCTTTTAAAAGTTTAGGTGTCCAAGTAATAACACCTGGATCATTTTCACCTAACACAACAAACATTAAAGCTTCTTCATTACTTACATTTTGAAAACCTCTGAACATGTTTGTGGGAAAAGAAGCGATGTCACCTTTTTTTAGTATTACTTCTCCTTCTGTGCCATCAACACCCCAATAAAAACGCCAGGCACCTGAGTGAATTATAAAAACTTCTGCTGTTGTATGACTATGTAATCCAGAGCCATTCATCGGCGCAGCACTGACAGCTCCAATATTAAAGCCATGTTCTTCAGCTATTTTTACATTTTGTTTAGCATCTTCACTTACACCAGGTCCTATAACTGAATAATTTTTCCTATCTTGATGACCTTTTAGTTTTCCCTCAACAAATGGTATATTACTTGGAATAAGTTCGTCGAATTTGGCTAATCTAGATGTAATATTAATTGACATATTGTAATGATCTTTTATTCATTTTTTTTGAATATTATTCAAAATAATGAATAAATCAATTATTATTTAACAATAGTGTTATTAAATTATTATGGCAAATAAAATACAAAACTTTGATACAGGTGAGAAAGATAACTCAAACATAATTCATTTAGATCTTGATCCAAAGATAAATATTGAAAACAAAATATATTTTAAAAATTTATTAAAAAAAATTGCCGAGTGCTCTTTAGATAATTTAGAAGAAAATCTTGAAAATTTATATCACGTAGATGCTGAATTTAATGGTTTTCATCCAATTAATGAAATTAAAGGAATTGAAGAAATAAAAAATAAATATTTAATACCTCTAAAGAAGTCATTCCCAGATCTCGAAAGAAGAAATAATCTAGTTATTGGCGGAGCATTTAGAGATAAAGTTTTTGTTTCATTTATTAGTCATTTAACTGGAACTTTTAAAAATGAGTGGTTGGGTGTAAAGCCGAATAACAAAACAATTTATCTTAGAACATGTGAAGCACATCAGATTACAAATAATAAAATAATAAAATCCTATACATTAATTGATACTGTAGATTTTATCCGTCAGGCTGGATATTGGCCTATAAATAAATCTCTTGGGGTAGAAGGGATGTGGCCTAGTCCAATCACAGGTGATGGAGAAAATAATCAAAATTTAGATAAGGAACTGTCTCTGCGATCTTTGAATCAAGATTTAACCATGCAAAGAAGTTTAAATATTAAACCTGAGACTGAGCCAGGTCTATCAAAAGATCAAATAAGGGAGAAATTAATTAATCATCCTCAACAAGATTATTGGCACCCAAAAATGATGTGGTATGGGCCAAGTGGTATAGGTACAGCTAGAGGTTTAGATGGTTTTGTTGATCATCATCAGCTCCCATTTAGACTTACATTCAAGGAAAGAGATTATTGGAAAATCGGTCATTATATTGAAATTGGAGATGGAAATTATTCTATGACTGGTGGTTGGCATAGTATTCAGTGTGTTCATGGATCAAGTGATTGGCTAGGATATGAACCTACTCAAAAAAAAATAACAATGAGAGTCATGGATTTTTATTTACATCATGAAGGGTTAATTAGAGAAAATTGGGTACCAATCGATATAACACACATATTAGATCAAATAGGCATTGATATCTTTAAATTAATTCATAAAAAATAATTATGGCAATAGAATATTTAAAAAAAGGTTTAGACGAAAAACAAAGAATTGAAGATAATGATAAAGTAAAACAAATTGTTGAGGAAACGTTAAGTAAAATTGAATCAGAAGGCGATAAACATATTAGAGAGTTATCTCAAAAATTTGATAACTATTCTCCAGATAGTTTTAGATTAAGTGAAGATCAAATTAATCAATTAATGAGTGAAGTCTCTGATGATGACAAAGAAGATATTAAATTTGCTCAAAAACAAGTGCGATCATTTGCAGAAGCACAACTTAAAACTTTAAGTGAATTAGAGGTAGAAACGCATCCAGGTGTGATTCTTGGTCATAAAAATATACCAGTACAAGCAGTAGGATGTTATGTACCTGCCGGAAAATTCCCAATGGTAGCTTCTGCTCATATGTCAGTTGTTACTGCCTCTGTTGCTGGGGTTCCAAGAATTGTTGCTACTACCCCACCTTTTAAAGGTAAGCCAAATCCAGCTGTCGTTACAGCAATGAAAATGGGTGGTGCTCACGAAATTTATGTTTTGGGAGGAATGCAAGGAGTTGGTGCTATGGCAATTGGTACAGAAACTATTAGACCTGTAGATATGCTTGTTGGACCTGGCAATGCATTTGTTGCTGAAGCGAAAAGACAATTGTATGGCAAAGTTGGTATCGATTTATTTGCTGGTCCAACTGAAACAATGGTAATTGCAGATGAAACTGTTGATGGTGAAATATGTGCAACAGACTTATTAGGACAAGCTGAACATGGATATAATTCTCCTGCTGTGATGATAACAAACTCAAGAAAACTTGCAGAAGAAACATTTAAAGAAATTGATAGAATTTTAGAAATTTTACCTACTAAAGAAACAGCAAGTACAAGCTGGAGAGATTATGGAGAAATAATTTTATGTGATACTTATGAGGAGATGTTATCTAAAGCAAATGAAATAGCTTCAGAGCACGTTCAAGTTATGACAAAAAAAGATGATTGGTTTTTAGAAAATATGACATCTTATGGAGCTCTATTTTTGGGCGCTAGAACTAATGTTGCTAATGGTGATAAAGTCATAGGCACTAACCATACTCTTCCTACTAAAAAAGCTGGAAGATATACTGGTGGTTTGTGGGTTGGTAAATTCATTAAAACCCATACTTATCAAAAGATTATATCAGATGAAGCTGCAACTCTCATCGGAGAATATGGGTCTAGACTTTCACATTTAGAAGGTTTTATAGGTCATGCAGAACAATGTAATGTGAGAGTAAGACGATATGGGAAAAAAAATGTTGAATATGGAAAACCAGCAGGAGAAAAAATTTAGCTTATTTTAATTCCCCTTTAACTCTCATTTCATTTCTAATTTTTGTTGCCGAGATATCATGTATCTCTTTTCCTAAATCATGTTCTGTAAATGAATAACCAACTCCTCTTCCATAAGAAATATCAATAATGTTTGGAACCTTAACAACTACATATTCTTTTCCATCAGTAAAACCATGTTGAGCTAAACCCTCATTAATTTTTGCTTTAACTTCTTCAAATTGAAATGGATTGTCAGCTTGACCTGCTACACCTGCATCTACACCTCCGACGTCACGATACATAATACATACCTGACCTGTTTTCTGAAGTGCCCTTTTAAATAATTCTGTATGTCCGTCATGCCATGGTTGCCATCTACCTAACATTTGTACTGTTGGTTTTTTCCAATCAAACATTTTTAATCTCCTTTGCTAGATTTTCTATTTCTTCATCTGATAAAAATTTAGTTATTTTAATGTCAGTTTTATTTGGTTGTTCAAACATTTTATTTGTATCTTCAAACCTACCTTCTTTAATAGTATCCAGCCAGATAACAAAATCAGGCTCAAAAGCTTCTCTTGCTTTTTCAGTTGGTGCTACGAAGTCACAAATTACCCATCTTCCATTTTGTTTTTCGAAATCGGCAAATGTTTTCATTCTATTGGCTTGTCGTATTCTACCTTCCATCGTAAAATCCCAATCGTTTGCTGACTTCCTGACTACATCTGCGTTATACCAAGCACAATTATCAATTACTTTAATAAGCCTTTCAGCTAACCAAGTTTTGCCAGCACCAGGAAGACCACAAATAAGTATTTTCATATGATTATAATTTATATTTTAGCGATAAAATTAGGGTTAATAACACTTTCTTTCGTGTTGTATAGTAATATATTTTTATTAAAATCTTTAACTGAACCTCCTGCCTCTTCAAGAATAATATGTCCCGCAGCAATATCCCATTCTGAGGTTGGGCCTAGTCTTGGATAGATATTTGCCTTACTTTCAGCTAGGTAACAAAATTTAAGAGAACTACCAATTTGGATTAACTCAAAATTATTACAATTATCATTTATCCAATTATCAAAATCTTTATTAGAATGTGATCGACTACCAATAACCTTTGTTAAATCACTTTTGTCTTTTACTGAATTTATTTTTATAAAATCTTTAGTTGTTGCAATATTTGACTCTGTAATTAATTTATATGCGCCATTGTTTTTTAAAGCATAATAAAGCAAAGACTTAGCAGGCGCATATATAATACCAAATATTGGTGAATTATTTTTTATTAATGCAATGTTAACTGTAAATTCTCCATTTTTTTTTATAAATTCTTTAGTTCCATCTAATGGATCTATTAACCAATATGAATTCCAAGTTTTTCTTTCTTTCCATTCTATTAGACTTTCTTCGCTTAATATAGGAACATTCGGGCTAAAAGATTTTAATCTATTTAAAATTAAATTATTTGATTTTATATCAGCTTCGGTAATAGGTGAATTATCATCTTTTATTTCTACATTAAAAGATTTTTTATATACTTTTTGAATTTCCTTACCTGCATCTATAGCAGTATTTAATATTTTTAATAAATTTTTTGATTTATGTAATTCTAAGTTCATGATTCTTTTAACAGAATTTTTTTATTAATTAAAATTATATGTAAATGAAATACATATATCCAAAATACAAAGTTAATCCAATAATTCCATAAATACGTCCAATTTTTTTTGCAAAAATCATAAACATTAAGATTAATGCTGTAATTGATAACATGAAGTATAAGTCTTGATTTGCTAAAACTGCAGGAACTTTAAAATTACCAAAAAATGAACTAATACCTAGAACGCCTAATACATTATAAATATTAGACCCCAGAATATTTCCTAAAGCGAAATCAATCTTTTTTCTAAAGGCAGAAACAATACCAACTGCAAGTTCTGGAAGAGAAGTTCCAAAAGCTACTAATGATAATCCAATTACTGAAGCTGGAACATTATAAGTTCTTGCAATATTAATTGCTGAATCAACAAGTAAATCTGCACCAAATACTAAACATGCTATACCTATTATAATTAATATTAATGAGATTGTTATTGAATAATCGTTTTTATCTATTTCTAAATTATCAATTTCTCCTTTTTTTATTTGAACATACATTAGATAAATCAATGATGTAGTTGCAACTAATCCAAAAATAAAATTAAAATAAAAAAAAGTCATAATAATTAATACAATTCCTAAAATAATATTTATCCAAGCTTGGTTAATTTGATTTTTATTTATATTTACAATTGGAAAAATTAATGTTGTAGTGGCCATTACAAGTATCAAGTTTGCAATATTACTTCCAACTACGGCGCCTAAAGCAAGATCCGAAAAATCATTAAGAACTGCATTAATGCTGCTTGCCAACTCAGGTAATGATGTTCCCCCAGCTACAATTACAACACCAATAGCAAACAATGAGATATTAATCTTTCTTCCAAAACTAACTGAACCTCTTATAATTATTTCAGCACCTAAAACTAGAAGCCCTAATCCAATTATCGAAAATAAAATATCCATTGAAAATTTTTAATTATTTAAGTTAGTTATATGTTTAAATTAAATAGTATATAATAAATAAGTTTTTCTAAATTATGAACCAAAGTTTTGACTATATTATTATTGGTGCAGGTACAGCTGGTTGCATATTAGCAAATAGACTTTCAGAGAATGAAAACATTAAAGTACTTTTGATTGAGGCTGGAGGAAAAGACACTAATCCTTGGATACATATTCCAGGTGGTTATTTTAAAACAATGCATAATCCTAAAACTGATTGGTGCTTCACAACTGAAGAGGAAAAATTTTGTAATAATAGAAAAATGCTTATTCCAAGAGGAAAAACATTGGGTGGAAGTTCATCAATTAATGGGATGTTATATATAAGAGGTCATGCAAATGACTACAATTACTGGAGACAATTAGGTAATATTGGATGGTCTTGGGAAGACGTATTACCGTACTTTAAAAAATCTGAAGATTACAGAATTTCTAAAAGTGAATTTCATGGTACCAATGGACCCATCAAAGTAGAGAAAATTAGATCAAATTTTAAATTATTGGATTTATTTTTAGAGGCCTCTCAAGAATTTGGATACAAAAAAAATGAAGACTTTAACGATGGTGACAATGAAGGAATGGGTTATTTTCCAATGACAATTGATAAAGGGTATAGATGTAGTGCTGCAGTTGCTTTCTTAAATCCTATAAAAAATAGAAAAAATTTAAAAATTATAACCAAGGCACATGTTAAAAAATTAACAATTGAAAATTTAAAAGTAAAAACTGTAAATTTATGGATAAACAATGAAGAATTTTCATATTCTGTAAATAAAGAAGTTTTATTGTCTGCAGGAACAATTGGATCTCCTCACATATTACAAGCTTCAGGTATTGGTCCAGGTAAATTATTAAATGAAAATAATATTAATATTGTAAAAGAAATTAAAGGTGTTGGAAAAAATTTAACCGATCATTTAATGTTAAGACCAGTTTACAAAATTAAAAACTTAGAAACATTAAACGATATATATCACAGTTTTACTAAAAAATTTTTAACAGGATTTAATTATTTAATTTATAAAAAAGGACCTTTAACAGTTGGAGCAAGTTACTTGTGTGGTTTTATTAAAAGTGATTCGTATTTAGAAAACCCTAATCTACAATTTCATATCTCGCCAGCTAGCACTGATTTATTAGGAAAAGCAGACCTACATAAATTTCCAGCATTCACTCCTACAATAACAAATATACAACCTACAAGTAGAGGCTCTGTAGAAATTAAATCTTCAGATACAAGAATTTATCCTCAAATAAAAATGAACTATTTATCTACTGATGAAGATAGGGAAATTGCAGGAAAATCAATTAAAATTGTCAGAAAAATAGTTTTAGAATCAAAAGCATATAAAAATTATGAACCAGAAGAATATAGACCGGGAATACAATTTAAAGATAATCAATCTCTAGCAAAAGAAGTGGGTAAATTTGCAAATACTATTTTTCATCCAGTAAGTACCTGTAAAATGGGTAATGATGAAAACTCAGTTGTAAGTGATAAACTTAAAGTAAAAGGAATAAACAACTTAAGAGTTGTTGATGCATCTGTGATGCCAACTATAACTTCAGGTAATACGAATGCCCCTACTATGATGATTGCTGAAAAAGCATCAGACTTAATTATTAACGATCAGAAATAATTATTGAACTACTGTATCTTTTGGATCAATTCCAGCAACTTCAACTGGGGCTTTCATAGCATCTCGTCTAAAAGGTTCACCTAGTTCTTGATTTAACATAACTTCTATAAAAGTAGTTATGCCTTCCATTTGATCCTTGCAAGATTGTTGCAAAGCTTCTGTTAGTTCCTCTTGAGTGTAAACTTTAACACCTTTAAATCCACATGCTTCTGCAATCTTTGCATAGCTTAATTTAGGATCAAGTTCTGTTCCAACAAAATTATTATTATACCAAAGTGTAGTATTTCTTTTCTCCGCTCCCCATTGATAATTTCTAAAAATAATCATTGTAATATTTGGCCAACCTTCTCTATTGCAAGAAGTCATTTCACTCATACTAATTCCAAATGCGCCGTCACCTGCAAAACCAACAACTGGTGTATTAGGACAACCTATCTTTGCTCCAATTACAGATGGAAAACCATACCCACATGGCCCAAATAAACCAGGTGCTAAATACTTTCTACCATTCTCAAATGTTGGATATGCATTACCTATTGCACAATTATTTCCTATATCACTTGATATAATTGCATCTTCAGGAAGACCTGCTTGAATAGCTCGCCATGCCATTCTTG
Organism: uncultured Alphaproteobacteria bacterium; assembly: GCA_902539825.1. GTDB lineage: Bacteria > Pseudomonadota > Alphaproteobacteria > HIMB59 > CACPNW01. The sequence continues at coordinate 57,449 of CACBMH010000001.1, read as the reverse complement.
GTGACATTTTTTCTGGTTCTCTATCTCGTGAATCTTTATTCCAAGATGTACCAGGATCATCTTCTTCATGATCAAGGCCAGTTAATGTTTGAAGCCAAGCTGACTTTGTCTTATGAATTAAATCCTCTCGTTCTTTTCTATTTTGATCACCTGCATTTGTTGTAAGGTTTTCTAAAATTTGTTCTGCAACTAGTTTTGCATCTCCACAAATACCAACGCTTATTTTTTTTGTTAAACCAATGCGATCAGAATTGATATCAACTTGAATAACAGCCGCATTTTTTGGCCAATAATCTATTCCATAACCTGGTAAAGTTGAGAAGGGATTTAATCTTGTACCAAGTGCTAAAACTACATCTGCCTTAGATATTATTTCCATTGCTGCTTTAGATCCATTGTATCCTAAAGGACCAACCGCAAGGGGATGTTTGCCTGGAAAACTATCATTGTGTTGGTATCCGCAAGCAACAGGAGCGCTTAATTTTTCAGCAAGTTTTTTGCAATCATCAATAGCGTCAGCTAATATTACTCCAGCACCAGACAAAATGACTGGGAATTTTGCATTAGATAAAAGATCAGCAGCTTCTTTAATTGCTTCTGTTCCACCAGCAGGTCTTTCAAATTTAATTATAGGTGGCAGATCAATATCAACAACTTGAGTCCAAAAATCTCTTGGTATATTTAATTGAGCAGGAGCAGATCCTTTAATAGCTTTTGAAATTACTCTATTTAAAACCTCTGCAACTCTGGAGGGATCTCTTACTTCTTCTTGATAGCACACCATATCTTTAAATAAGTTCATTTGCTCAACTTCTTGGAAACCTCCTTGACCAATAGTTTTATTAGCTGCTTGAGGAGTAACTAAGAGCATTGGAGTATGATTCCAAAAAGCAGTTTTTATAGGTGTAACCAAGCCAGTTATACCAGGTCCATTTTGCGCAATACACATTGCAATTTTACCAGTAGATCTTGTATAGCCATCAGCCATAATTCCACCGTTTGACTCATGAGCAACATCCCAAAATGTTATTCCAGCTTTAGGAAAAAGATCTGATATCGGCATAAATGCCGAACCAATTATTCCAAAAGCGTGTTGAATACCGTGTTTTTGTAAAACTTTTACGAAAGCCTCTTCTGTCGTCATTTTTGCCATTATAAATCCTTAATATATTATTCTTACCTACATTAAATTAATTATTAAATGAACTACAATAATCTTGTTAGTTATTTATTAATTTTATAAAATTCCTATTTAAAGAAAAAATTAATTATTTACGATTGATAAAATGACGCTTCTTGGACAAGAGATTATAAAGGCTACATCTAAAACTTTACCAAATCAACCTGGTGTTTACCAAATGCGAGATGAAAATGGCAACATTCTATATATTGGAAAAGCAAAAGTATTATCCAATAGAGTGAAGAATTATCTATCTTTAAATAACCTAACTAGAAGAATTCAAAGAATGGTTAGTCTAACTAAATCAATGAACTTCTTTGTAACAAATACAGAGTTAGAAGCAATCATACTTGAATGTAATTTAATTAAAAAACATAAACCTAGATTTAATGTTTTGTTAAGGGACGACAAATCATTCCCTTATATATTTATTTCATCTGAACATGATTTTCCTAGAATTGAAAAACATCGCGGTCCTAAAAAGAAAAAAGGTAGATATTATGGGCCATTTGCAAGTCCAGATGCAGTAAACAGAACTATCAATACAATACAACGAATATTTCTTTTAAGATCATGCACAGATAAAGAAGTAAATGCAGGAAATAAATTGTGCTTCAATTATTATCTTAAAAGATGTTCTGGTCCTTGCGGAGGCAAAATAACCAAAGAAGCCTATTCAAAATTAATAGAGGCAGCAGATGATTTTCTCAGTAGTGGAAATTCTCAAAAAATACAAAAAAATTTTACAGATCAGATGTATAATGCTTCAAAAAAAAATAATTTTGAATTAGCAGCATCTTTAAGAGATAGACTTAAAGCTTTAAAACATATTGAGCAAAATAATTCAATTAAGATTAAGGATATTAAAAATGCTGATATTTTTGCAATAACATCAAGTGAAGGCAAAACATGTATTTATGGAAGTTTTTTTAGAAATAATACTTCTTATGGTGGTAAAGCTTTCTACCCAGATCATGACAACTTATTGGATCATGAAGAAATAATGTTAGGTTTCTTAAATATATTTTATGCAGAAAAAGATATTCCTGAAACAATTATTACTAACATCACTATTGATAAAAAAAATAATTCACAAATTTTAGGAAAAAATTTTGATAAAACAAAATTTATTAAACCTTTAAAAGGACCTAAAAAAAATTTACTTAAATTTGCAGAAAGAAATTCTAAAATAAATTTAGACATCAAATTAAATAAACTTAAATCTTTTGATAACTTTAATGCAGAAATTAAAAAAATATTTAAATTCAAAGATGAAATTATAAAAATAGAAGCTTACGATAACAGCCATACATTTGGAAAACATCCTATAGGTGTAATGGTTGCCTATAATCAAAATGGATTTATAAAATCAAATTATAGAAAATTTAATATTCGATTTGATCTTGAAGAAAACAAAAATAAAGTTGATGATTATTATATGATGAAAGAAATGCTAACTAGGAGATTTAGTAATTCAAAATTTCAAGACGAATTAGATTTGCCAAGTTTATTGCTTATTGATGGAGGCAAAGGACAATATAATTCTGCAAAAAAAGTATTAGATAATTTAAAAATAGATATACCAATTATCTCTATGGCAAAAGGCGAAGAAAGAGATGCAGGTAGAGAAATTCTGATACATGATAAATTTACACATAGATTAAATGAAAATAATCCACTTCTGCACTTTTTACAAAATATTAGAGATGAAGTGCACAGATTCGCAATAACAACACATCGATCAAAAAGAACAAAGATGAGTGTCAGATCTGTGTTTGATGAAATAGAAGGGGTGGGTCCTGAAAGAAAGAAAATTTTAAAAAAACACTTTGGCACAGTGGAGAAATTAAAATTAGCTAGTTTAGATGAATTAAAAGAGGTTAAATCTATACCTGAGTCAATTCTAACAAAAATTTATGAATATTTTCATAGCGTTTAAAAAATTCTTCATCTACAAAGAATAGAAATGAATTTATCAAATATTCTGACAATAATTAGAATAATTATAATCCCAATTATTGTGCTTTGTATATATCTTACGAATCCATACTTTGGCTGGATTGCCTTTATTTTATTTTGTTTAGCTGGAATAACAGATTACTTTGATGGTTATTTAGCAAGACTAAGAAATGAAGTTACAAACTTTGGAACATTTTTAGATCCAATTGCAGATAAATTATTAGTAGCAGCAGTTATTCTTATTTTAACTTCAAAAGGTGTAATAAAAGACTGGGATACTATTCCAGCTCTAATAATATTACTAAGAGAAATAACAGTATCAGGTTTAAGAGAATATTTAGCGGGGATAAAAATTAGTATACCAGTTTCAAGAATTGCAAAAGCAAAAACCTTCCTTCAACTAGCTTCACTTGGATTACTTATATTATCCGAGAGCAATCTAAATTTATTTTTTATTATTTATTTAGGTAAGACTTTTCTATGGATTGCCGGAATTCTAACTCTCTACACAGCCTATGATTATATTAAAGGATCAATAAAACATTTTTAAAATGAGAATTCGATATTTTGCTTGGATTAAGGATATAACAAATAAAGAAGACGAAATAATTGATATAAATCACCCTAAATCCATACAAGAATTAAAAAAATATTTAGAAAATTTATACCCTGAGCTAAAAAAACATTTTTTACAAGATGTTTTAAGATTTGCAGTTAATCAAGAATATGTTTCAGAAAATTTGAATTTAAAACCAATTGATGAAATTGCAATCTTTCCGCCAGTTAGTGGTGGATAATGATAAAAATACAAAAAAAAAATTTTAATTTAGAAGAAGAAATAGAAAAAATTAAAAATAAACATTCAGACATAGGAGCACTAACTTCTTTTGTTGGGTATGTAAGAGATTTAAATAACAATAAAGATGTTAAATATTTAAACTTAGAAGTTTATGAAGAAATGGCATTTAAAGAATTATCAAAAATTGAAAATAACGCGACTGAAAGATGGAGTTTAATTGATACTTTGATAATTCATAGATATGGAAAATTAATTGTTAATGAAAAAATTGTTTTAGTATGTTGTTTTTCACAACATAGAAAAAATAGTTTTGAAGCTTGTGAGTTTATTATGAATTATTTAAAAAAAGATGCACCGTTCTGGAAAAATGAATTTTATTATAAAGATAATAAATGGCTAGAGAATTCTAGCTAGAGTTTTTAACCATATCGCTAAAATCATTCATAAATTTAAAAGTAGTAGTATTATCGCCGGTATTATATTTAAAATCGTCAATTGATTTAATAGGAGTAATTTCTGCAGCAGTTCCCGTTAAAAAAGCTTCATCATAATTTCCGATTTCGTCAGGCATTAAATGCTTTTCTGTTATTTCAAAACCTTGATTAGTTGCCATTTCAATAACTGTTTGACGTGTAATCCCATTAAGAAAACAATCTGGTATAGGAGTATGGATATTATTGTCCTTAATAAAAAAAATATTTGCTCCTGTTCCTTCAGCAACATAACCTCTGTAATCTAGCATCAAGGCATCGTGATAGCCTTTTCTTTCTGCAAATTCTTTTGACAGAGTACAAATGATGTAGGGTCCAGAAGCTTTTGCTTCATATGGAGCAGTATCTGGTGCAGGTCTTTTCCAAGGAGATGTAATTAATCTCAAACCTGCTTTTTGATCTTCAATTTTAAAATAAGTTGCCCAATCATCCCAAACAGCAATAGCTACATTGATATTTGATTTACCTGTTGATAAACCCATTTGATCTCCACCTCTCCAAGCAAGTGGTCTTACATAACAATTTTTATAATTCATTTTATTAATAAGTTCGTATTTTGCATTATTAATTTGATCATGCGTGAAAGGAATTTCCATTCCAATTATTTCAGCAGATTTAAAAAACCTTTTAGTATGCTCCTCTGATTTAAAAATCTTACCATTGTAGGCCCTTTCTCCCTCAAATACTGCGCTTGCATAATGAAGACCTTGGGAGATTACATGGGAATTTGCATCTTGCCATGGAATTATTTTACCATTCATCCAAATCCATCCATCTCTATTTTCAAATGATTTAAGCATATTCTTTATTAACTTTTTTTAATGACAATTGACTATCAGTGATGCATAATTAAGTCAATATGGCTGACCTAAATAAATTGTTAACACCTCTTTTTTTAAATGAAAGGGAAATTAGGAAGATTATAGAGCTATTATTTTTCTCATATAGAGATTTTACAGAAGGTCCTGATAAAATTTTGGAAAAAATAAATTTTGGTAGAGCACATCATCGAGTAATATATTTTGTTGGAAAGCAAAAAAATCTTACAATTAAGGATCTTCTTTCAATATTAAAAATAACTAAACAAAGTTTGTCTAGAGTATTGAACCAACTTGTAAAAGAAAAATATATTATATTATCTGTTGGAGAAGATAAGCGCACTAAAAAATTAATACTTTCAAAAAAAGGTCAAGAATTAGAGAAAAGATTATCTGAGATTCAAATAAAAAAAATACGTAATGTTTTATTAAAATTTAATGAAATGGATATTAATGGTTTTAAAAAAATACTTTATGAATTGGTCGAAGATAAAAATAAAGAAAAATTTGATGAAATAAACAGATAATAATGAATAAAAATATCTTGATTGTTGATGATGATAAAAGATTGAGAGAACTGCTTAAAGATTATTTAACTGAAAAAAAATTACAAGTTTATCAAAGTGAAGATTACAATGAAGCAAAAGAAATTGTATCTCTTGTTTTGTTTGATTTAATCATTCTTGATAGAATGATGCCAAGTGGTGATGGTATAGAGCTTATTGAACATATAAAACAATTTTCTAATACACCAATAATAATGCTTACAGCAATGGGAGAGGACAAAGATAAAATTGATGGATTAAAAATTGGTGCTGATGATTATTTATCTAAACCATTTGAGCCAGAAGAATTATTTTTGAGAATTAAAAATTTACTAGATTTATTTGAAAACCTTAAAAACAAAAAAATTAAGATTTCGTTTGGAGAATTTACCTTTGATACATCTAATTTTAAATTACAAAAAAATGATAGATTAATTTATTTAACAGAAGGAGAAAATAATTTACTTGTAAAATTAATAAATAAAAGAAATGATATTGTTTTAAGAGAAGAACTAGCAGAACAGGAGTTTGATGAAACTGAACTTAGAAAAGTTGATGTACAAGTTACGCGTTTAAGACAAAAAATTGAAACAAATGCAAAACAACCTCAATTTATTAAAACTATTAGAGGTAAAGGATATAAATTAATTTGTAATGAAATTTAATGATTAAAAAAATAATACCTTCTACGCTAATTGGAAGATCAATAATTATTATCTTTGTACCTATAATTATTATAGTCCTACTTACTTCTTTTGTTTTTTATCAAACCTCGTGGAGTATTATTTCTAAAAGACTAACCGAATCTGTGGCTGCTGACATTAATGTTTTAGTAAAATTAATTAATAGTGATCTGACTGATAATGCAATTAATATAGCAAATCAGGATTTTAAAATGAAAATTAATATTATTAGTGATAAACAATTATTGTCTTCAAAATTTAGTTTAAATTCAGGAATATTATCTAATAGATTAAATCAATCTTTAAGTAATTTGAAAAAAAAGTTTGATTATGATTTGTCAAATCTTGAAGAGGGTGTTCTAATATATATTCAAATTGATGAGGATATTTTAGAAATTAATGTTAATAAAGATAGGCTTTATAGTGAATCTGCTTTTGTCTTTCTGCTTTGGATGATTTTTGCCTCTATTATTCTTTTTTTTATGTCTTACTTTTTAATGAGTAGACAATTAAGACCCCTTAAAAGACTGGCAATAATTGCTGAGACATTTGGAAGAGGTTTAGATGCTCCAGATATTAAGACTGCAGGCGCATATGAAATAAGACAAACGGCTAATGCTTTCAATCAGATGAGGACAAGAATTAAAAGATTTTTAAAGCAAAGAACAGAAATGCTAGCTGGTGTTAGCCATGATCTTAGAACTCCTTTAACAAGAATGAAATTACAAATTTCATTGATGAAAGATGAGAAAGCAAAATCTGAACTAGAAGTAGATGTTAATGAAATGACTTCAATGTTGGATAGTTATGTTAGTTTTGTAAAAACAGAATCACCTGAGCCAATAGAAACAATTATAATTAATGAATTAATTTGTGATATTATAAAGACAGTTGAAAAAAGTGGAATTGAGTTATCTATTAAAGAAAAAAAAACTATTAAAACTTCTGGTAGACAGATACAACTTAAAAGAGCTTTTAATAACATAATTGACAATTCGCAAAGATATGCAAAAAAAATTGAAATAATTCTTTATACAAATGAAAAGGATTGTGTGATTGAATTTAATGATGACGGTCAGGGTATACCAAGAGATAGATATGAAGATGTATTTAAACCATTTTTTACTTTAGATCCTTCAAGGAACAAACTTAAAGGAGAAAGCGGCTTAGGATTAACTATTACAAGGGATATTATTAGATCACATGGAGGTGATGTTAAATTATCTGACTCAAATCTAGGAGGTCTTCAACTTAAAGTTTTACTTCCTCTTTGACTTTAAAATAATTTACCCCCATTATTTACTGGTTTATCTGGAGACAATAAAATTGGTTCGTTTTCTAAATCTGGCACACCAAGCACTAATACTTCTGAAATAATTTTACCAATTTGTTTAGGTTCAAAGTTTACAACAGCAATTACTTGCTTATTAATTAATTCATTACTTTTATAATATTTTTGTAATTGTGCAGAAGTTTTTTTTATACCAATTTTTTCACCAAAATCTATATTCAAAATTATGGATGGTTTTTTAAGTTCATTATATTCATACGCTTCAATTACTGTTCCTATCCTAATATCTACATTTTCAAATTCTTTGTAATTTATAAAATTGTTAGAGCTCATGAAAATTTTATAACTTTTTCAATATTGTTTAAATATTTATCTAAGACACTCATTGTTTTTTCTAAACTTTCATTCTCATCATTAAACCAAGTAAATAGAGTTATATAGTAAAGCACAAAAATAATTTTTATTTTTATAACACCCCGAATTCCACTAGGATTAATATCTGCAAAATTAGCAATTAAAATTTTACTCTCAATTAATTTAGGAATAAGTTTTAAAACCCCTTGTGGTCTAGACATAAAATAATTAATTATATTTTTTACAGAAGTTCTATATTCATTCAATATATCATAACGTGCCATCATAATTTCAAATAACATATCTCTCTGTGATGACTTTTCTATATTAACAAGATTTTTTTTTAATTGAAAATCAAAGAAGTCATTAATATTTAAAATTAAATCAATTTTATTATTCATATTTGGTACTTTAGTATTAGATAAAAAATTTTTAAGATTAATGTCTCTTAATTTTTTTTTCTCTAAATATTGTAAAGTCTTTTTTGCTAGAGATATTTTATTTTGATTCACTTACCTTCACCTTGTTGTTTTGCCCTTATATATGCTGCCTTAAAAACTTGGTTAAAAATATTATCAACCTTATTTATTCTCATTTTCTTGATTCCTGCTTCGGTTGTACCTCCTCTAGTTGCAACAGTTTCAACCATTTTTTCAGCAGAAATATTATTAGAGTTTAATAGATTTAAAGAACCTCTTAAAGTTTCATTAATTAAGATTTTAGCTGTGTTTTTGGAAAAACCTAAATTAATTGCAGATTTTTCCATGATATCAATTAACTGAAATATAAAACCAGGACCACTCCCTGATACAGCGGTTGCTTTGTCTATAAAAGTTTCACTATTAAAAAAAAGAGTTTTACCACTCAAAGAGAACAATTTATCAATTTCTTTAATTTCTTTTTTATTAATATATTTATTCGTATAAATGCAATGAACGCCCTCTCCTATTAAAGCTGGCATGTTTGGCATTACTCTTACAATTTTACTAATATTTAATAAATTTTTTTTGAAAATTTCTGTTTTTTTGCCAGCTATTACACTTATTGCTATAGATTTTTTATTAAAATTTGCATTTTTTAATTCTTTAAAGACATTTGTTAATTCAACAGGCCGAGTTGCAAAAATTATATAATCAAAATTATTTTGATTATTGATATCATTAATTGATTTAAAAAATTTTGTCTTGTTATTTCTATTTCTTTTTTTAAGAATTGAATATTTTTTTTTATCTATAACACTGATGGTATAATTCTTAGAGTTAGACCATCTGGACATTAAAGATCCTCCCATATGACCACATCCAATTAATAAGATATTTTTCATCTATCTATAATATAGCAGTTTTATTATAAAAATTAAGCTCTGCCAATAACTTCAAAATTAGAAAATTTTATAGCTTCTTTAGGAGGAATATCATCAAAGAGAACTTGCTGAAAACTTGGATAAAATTTTTCACATTCATAAATTCCAATATCAACAAGATCTTCAAATTTTTTGTGCAATATTTCTGTTGAATTATTTGATAATAAAGTATGTCTAAAAGCTGGGATACCATTTTTACTTGTTATATCAAAATGCCCAATCCATAAGTTCTCATTTATAAGTCCTAGTAGTTCATACGCCTTACTAAGTTTAGTTTCAGGAAACTTAATATCAAAAGTTATTGAAAAACTTAGCGCATTAATATTTTCTGACCATGTAAAATATAATCTGTAAGCGCACCAATGGGATGCTATCTCAGCAACCAATTCATGATCGGCAGCTCTACTAAAATTCCATTTTTTTTGATGAATAACATCTTCAATGATATCTATGGGATTTAACAATATATTCTCATTTTCCATACACTATATAGTCATGGCACATATAATTAGTACTATATCTTGATTACTAGATTGGACTCGTATTTTGCAAGGTAAAATCTATAAAAAATGTGAATTAGTTGAGGATTCCTACCTTTTTGATTTCTTTTTAATAGTTTTTTTCTTTTTGACTGTTTTTTTCTTAGATTTTACTGATTTTGAAGATGTTTTTTTAAATTTTTCATTTTCCATCATTATTTTTTGCACCATTTTTTTCAGTGCATCAAATTCATCTTTTTTAACAAGATTCATTTTTTTTATTATTTTGTTAACTCGTAAAGATACAATTGTTTCAATCTCTTCTTTAACACCTGAAAAAGTGCTCATAGCATCCACCGCAAATTTTGATAAATCGGAAAGTATTTTGTTTCTATCAACCATGTTATAATATTAAATATAGATAAATGAATTTTATTCAACCATCAATAGATCCTGTAATCATATCAATCGGTTTCATTGAGATAAGATGGTACAGTTTAGCATATATCTTGGGATTCCTATTAGGGATTTATATTATTAAAAAATTAAACAAAATTTATGGAAATCAATACAGTAATAAAGAAATAGATAGCTTTCTTATTTGGTCAGTATTAGGTGTGATTATCGGAGGACGAACTGGTTATGTTATTTTTTATCAACTTAATGAATTTTTAACTAACCCTTTTTATCTATTTGAAATTTGGAATGGAGGAATGTCATTTCATGGTGGGTTGATGGGCATAATAATAAGTACTTTAATTTTTGCAAAAATTAATAGCAAAAGTTTTTTCTACCTATCTGATTTAGTTTCAATCGTTGCTCCTATTGGATTATTTTTTGGGAGAATTGCAAACTTTATTAATACAGAACTAATAGGTAGACCAACTGATTTTTATATATCAGTTATTTATCCATCAATAGATAATATACCAAGACATCCTTCTCAAATATATGAAGCTTTTCTTGAAGGAATTATTTTATTTCTCATATTATTAATCTATTTTTATAAGATAAATAAATACAAAATTTATGGAGTAATTAGCGGTCTCTTTTTAATATTGTATTCCATATTTAGATTTTTAATTGAATACGTCAGAGAACCAGATTTGCACCTAGGATTATTTTTTAATTTTATTTCAATGGGTCAAATACTATGTATACCTTTTTTTATTTTTGGAATATTGATAATTCAAAATGTTAAGCAAAAGAAAAATTAATAAAATAAAAATTCTTAACAATAAAAAAGATTTTCGTTTAGACAAATTTATAGAAATGGCTCTTTTCGCAAGTGATGGTTATTACTTAAGAAAAAAACCTATAGGAAGAAAATTTGACTTTGTTACATCTCCAGAAATTTCACAAATGTTTGGAGAAATTATTGGTATATATTTAGTTTATCATTGGAAAGAAAAAATTAAATCAAAATTTAATTTAATTGAATTAGGCCCAGGAAATGGAACTTTATTTAAAGATATAGAAAGAACTGCACAGATACTTCCTAACTTTTTTGAAAATGCTGAAGTTAATTTAATAGAAATTAATAAAGAATTAAGAAAAATACAAAAAAAGAATTTAAATTATTTTAGACAATCAAAAATTAGATGGTCAAATACTTTAGATTTCAGATCTAAACTGCCTTCAATAATATATTCAAATGAATTTTTTGACTGTTTTCCGGTAAGGCAATTTTTAAATGATAATGATCATTGGTTTGAAAGATATATAAAATTTAATGAAAAGGAAAATAAATATTATTCTATTAATAAAAGAGTAATTAGTAAAAAAATATTAGATAATTTAAGCGAATACAAAAGACAAAAAATTTATGAAGTTTCTTATTCAAGGAATAAATATTTTGAGCAAATTTGTAAATATCTAAAAAAAAATAGAGGTATATGTATTTTATTCGATTATGGATATGATAAGAAAATAAAAAACTTTACTTTACAGGCTATATATAATCATAAAAAAACAAGTATACTTGAAAATATAGGTCAACAAGACATTTCAAGTCATGTAAATTTCAATGAATTAATTGAAATAGCAAAACAAAAAAAATTACAAATCAACGAATATGTTTCACAGGGGGATTTTTTAATAAAATATGGAATACTAGAAAGAAAGAAAAAATTGCTAACTAAAAATGTAAATTTAAATAAAAATTTATTAGAGGAAGAAGTGGATAGATTAATTAATGTTGATAGGATGGGAAAATTATTTAAGTGTCTTGTGGTTTCTAACCTATGATTACTAGAAATTATTTTACACATGCAAAAGTTAATTTTTTTGTTAAAGCTGGTTTTTTTACTAGAAATGGCGGAGTATCAAAAAAAGAAAACTATTCTTTAAACTGTAGCTTAAACCATAAAGATACTAAGATAAATGTAAAAAAAAATATCAATATTTGTCTAAAAAATTTAAATATCAAAAAAAAGATTAAATTTATTAGTCAAATACACTCCAACAAAATCATCAAAATTAATAGAAAAAATATGGGTAAAAAATATTATGGAGATGGTTTAATCACTAGCAATAAGCAAATAGCTTTAGGGGTTTTAACTGCAGATTGCTGTCCAATTTTTATTTTTGATAAAAATAAAAGATATATCTGCGCTCTTCATTCAGGCTGGAAAGGTGCGCTAAAAAATATAGCTGCTAAAGGTATAGAATATTTTGTTAAACAAAAAATAATTAAAAAAAATATTGTCGTTTTTATTGGTCCTTGTTTGAGCTTTAAAAACTTTGAAGTATCAAAAGACTTTAAAAGTAGATTTATAAATAAAAATAAAAAATATTCTATTTTCTTCAAATACAAAAATAAAGACAAAGATTTATTTAATTTAAGAGGATTGATTAACTATCAATTTAAGGAATTGGGTATTAAAAATATATATAATATTAACAAAGATACCTTCTCAAATAAGAGAGTTTTTTTTAGCCATCGGAGGGAATCACAAAAATTTAGAGATACTGGAAGAATGCTCAATATCATTGCATTTAATGATTAATTTTAGTTGATCTATTATTATTCTAATATAGTAAATAATTTGATTATATGAAAATAATCGCCTGTAATAGTAGCAAATCCCTAGCAGAAAAAATATCTAAACATATTAATGTTCCTTTAGCAGATGCTTCTGTTAGAACTTTTAATGATAGAGAGATATTTGTGGAAATAAATGAAAATATTAGAGGTGAAGATGTTTTTATTATTCAATCTACATCACATCCAGCAAATGATCATTTAATGGAACTTTTAATTACAATTGATGCTGCAAGAAGAGGTTCAGCAAAAAGGATTACTGCTGTTATCCCTTATTATGGTTATGCAAGACAGGATAGAAAGACTGGGCCTAGAACACCAATTACTGCCAAACTTGTAGCAAATTTAATTACATCCGCGGGCGCTGATAGGGTATTAACAATGGATTTACATGCTGGTCAAATTCAAGGTTTTTTTGACATTCCTTTAGATAATATTTTTTCTGTAAGACCGATAATCGATGATGTTAAAGAAAGATTTAATGGAAACAAAGATTTAGTTGTTGCTTCCCCTGATGTTGGTGGTGTTGTTAGAGCCAGAGCTTTTGCTAAAAGATTAGAGGCTGGACTGGCAATTGCCGATAAAAGAAGAGAAAAAGCTGGTGAGTCTGAAGTTATGAATATCATCGGAGATGTAAAAGATAAAACTTGTATCTTACTAGATGATATAGCTGACTCAGCAGGCACGTTATGTAATGCTGCAGAAGCTCTGAGTAAAAATGGGGCTAAAGAAATTTATTCTTATATTGTTCACGGTGTATTATCTGGAGATGCGCTAAAAAAGATTGAAAATTCAAGTATAAAAGAATTGGTATTAACAGATACAATAGAGCCTTCTAAAGAGGTAAAAAGCACAAAAAACATTAGACATATAAGTATTGCTCCTTTAATGGGTGATGCGATTAAAAGGATTAACACTGATACTTCAGTGTCCGCTCTTTTTGATTAATTTTTTTATTTTATGAGTGATTTTAAAGCGATAGAAAGAAATAAAGATATTGGTTCAAATCATAGTCTTTTAAATAAAGGATTGGTCCCTGGCATTATTTATGGCAAGGGAACTGAACCTAAAAAAATTGCTCTAGAAGATAAAATACTCAAAAAATTAATGGGTACTGGTTCTTTTTATTCAACAATTATCGATCTTGATGTCGATGGAAAGAAAGAAAAAATACTTCCTAAACAATTACAATATCACCCTGTTAGTGATCGACTTATACATTTTGATTTTCTAAGAGTACAAGAAAATACAAAAGTAAATGTTGAAATTCCTGTTGAATTTTTAAATCAAGATAAATGTCCTGGTTTGAAAAAAGGTGGAGTTTTAAATACTGTTAGAAGACTTGTTGAATTAACATGTAATGCAAATAATATACCTAGCAAACTAGAATTTGATTTAATTGATAGTGAGATAGGTGATGCAGTCAAAATTAGTAATATTCAACTACCTGAAGGAGTTGCTCCCACTATTTTAGATAGAGATTTCGTAATAGCTACTTTAGTTCCTCCAACTGTAGAAGTTGAAACTAAAACTGAAGAAACAACTGATGAAGGTGCAGCAGAAGGTGGTGAAGAGAAATCAGAGGAAAAGAAGGAAGAATCTTCTGATAATAAAGAAGAAAATAAAGAATCTAAGTAACTTTACTTTATATTTCATTATATGTTTTTAATTTGTGGACTTGGAAACCCAGGTGTAAATTATAATAATACCAGACATAATGTAGGTTTCCATTTAGCGGATAATATAATCTCACATTTTAATTTGGATAAAATCAAAGAAGATAAAAAAAAAGAATTATATTCAGGTGTAATTAATAATCAAAAAATCTTTGTATTAAAACCTCTTACATTCATGAATTTATCTGGAAAAGCTGTTTCAGAAATTGTAAATTTTTATAAAATAAAATTAGACCATACTTTTGTTATACATGATGACCTTGATTTAGAATTATCGAAAGTAAAAATAAAACAAGGTGGTGGAAACGGAGGTCATAATGGATTGGAAAGTATTGATCAATTTATAGGAGAAAATTATTTTAGAATACGTATTGGAATTGATCATCCTGGGCATAAAGATTTAGTTTCAAGTTATGTTTTAAATAATTTTTCAAAATCAGAAGAAGAAATAATAAATAAAAAAATTCATAAAATGGTTAAAAATATAGAATTGATATTTTCAGATATTCCTCTTTTTTTAACAAAAATAAGTGAGCAAAATTAATTATGGGATTTAAGTGCGGGATAGTTGGATTACCAAATGTTGGTAAATCTACTTTATTTAATGCTCTTACCCAATCAAATAAAGCAGAGGCGGCAAATTATCCATTTGCAACTATAGAACCAAATATAGGAAGAGTGGCAGTACCCGATGACAGATTAGACAAACTTGCAATCATTGGAAAAAGTGAAAAAATAATTCCATCTTTCATGGATTTTGTTGATATTGCAGGATTAGTAAAAGGAGCCTCTCAAGGAGAAGGTTTAGGAAATAAATTTTTAGGACATGTTAGGGAAGTTGACGCAATAGCTCATGTTGTGAGATGCTTTGAAGATACTAACATTACTCATGTATCATCAAAAATTGATCCATTAGATGATATTGAAACAATAAAATTAGAATTGCAATTGGCTGATCTTGAAAGCTTAAATAATAAAAGAACTAGTTTAGAAAAAAAATTAAGAGCAAACGATAAAGAAGCTAAACATCAATTTGAGATAATAAATAAAATCTTACAAATGCTAGAAACTGACAGTATCTTAACAATTAATGAGTTTGCCAGTAATGAAATTGACTTTGTAAATGGTCTAAACTTAATTAGTCTAAAGCCAACTATGTACATATGTAATGTAGATGAAGAATCGATACATACTGGAAACGAATTATCAAAAAAAGTCATCGAGTTCGCCAAAAAAAATAATCATTCTGTAGTTTTAATCTCTGCATCAATAGAAGCACAAATAGCAGAATTAGATAATGAAGAAGAAAAACTTGAATTTCTTAAAGAACTTAATTTAGATCAAACAACATTGAATAAGGTTATAAAATCAGGATATGAACTTTTAGGTTTGATAAACTATTTTACATGTGGTCCAAAAGAAACAAGATCATGGACAATAAAAAAAGAAACACTTGCACCTCAAGCTGCTGGAAAAATTCACACTGATTTTGAAAAAGGATTTATTAGAGCAGAGACTGTCTCTTATAATGACTATATAGAAAATAATGGTGATGCTGGAAGTAGAGATTCGGGAAAGCTAAGACAAGAAGGTAAAGATTATATAGTCAAAGATGGCGATGTAATGAACTTTTTATTTAATGTCTAAGTGACGTCTCGCCAAAGTCTGTTTTTTGCTAAGTACACAATTGTTCCTAGAATAATAAAGAATAATATTACTTTGATTCCTAAATTTTTTCTTTCTTCCATTTCTGGTTCAGCGGCCCAGTGAAGAAAATGTGTTACATCAGCCGATAACTGTTCTGCATTATTATCAGTGCCATCATCATAATCTACACTTCCATCGGCTATAGGTGCTGGCATAGCTATTTGATTTCCAGCCATCCATTTATTGTACCACATTCCATTACCGACCTCCATTCCCTTTGGAGGTTCAACATAACCTAGAAGAAGGTTATAAATATAATCAACCCCATATTTTCTAGCTTTTGTAATTACACTCAAATCTGGAGGATAAGCTCCATTATTATTTGCTCTTGCCTCGTTATCATTAGCATATGGATTGACAAACCTATCTGCTGGTCTAGCCGGTCTTTCAAACATTTCACCATCATCATTTGGACCGTCTAATACAGTATATTCAGAAGCAATTACTTTTACTTGAGCTTCGGAAAAACCAACATCAATAAGATCTCTGTAATATAGCAGTTTCATTGAATGACATCCTGCACATACTTCTCTGTAAACTTTATAGCCCCTTTGAATTGCGGCTCTATCAAAAGTTCCCGTTACACCTTTAAAAGACCAATCATGTTTTGGCATTTTTTCAGTACTCATTTCCGCAGCAAGTAAATTTGAAGAGAATAATAGAAAAATAATAAGTAATAGGCGCATTATAGATTTGTATCTTTTTGCATTGCTGGTGAAGGAATTCCTTTTTCTCCTCCACCAATATTAGGAGTTATATTTTTAGCATAAACATCACTAATACTGAGCGGTAGCTTACTTGGCTTCTCTATCCAACCAACAAAAGGTGTAATGATAAAGAAAAAACCAAAGTAGTAAAGTAAACCTACTCTAGCAATTAAAAGATATAAACCTTCAGCAGGAAGCATACCAACGTAGCCTAATGCAAAGAAGTTAACAAAAAAGCCCATCATAAACCACTTATATATTGGTCTATAATTACAGCTTCTCACTTTTGATCTATCAAGCCAAGGTAGAACAAAGAGAATTACTATCGCACCAAACATTAGGAGAACCCCTCCTAATTTATCAGGTACTGCTCTTAAAATTGCATAAAAAGGTGCAAGATACCAGTTTGGAACAATGTGAGCTGGAGTAACAAGTGGATCTGCTGGAATATAATTATCAACTTCAGCCATAAGATTTGGTCCAAAGAATATTACTGCAGAAATAGCAACGCCAAAAGCACACATAGCTACTGTATCTTTAATTAACATATATGGAAAAAAGTTTACTGAGTCATTGTTAGTTTTAATATCAATCCCATCAGGGTTATTTGAACCATGAACATGGACTGCAGCAACATGTAATCCTACAACACCAAAAATAACAAATGGTAAAACATAATGAAGAGCAAAGAAACGGTTTAAAGTGGCATTTCCAACGTTGTAATCACCAAGAAGCCATGTCTTTAATCCCTCACCAATAAATGGAATTGCACTAAATAAATTTGTTATAACTGTAGCTCCCCAATAAGACATTTGTCCCCACGGTAATGTGTAACCAAGAAAAGAAGTTGCCATCATTAATAAAAATATAAATACACCTAAAATCCAATTAAGCTCTCTTGGATATTTGTAAGAACCAAAATACATTGCTCTTACTATATGAATGTAAACTATGATGAAGAAAAAGGCTGCACCATTGGAATGAATGTATCGCATTAACCATCCGTAATTGACATCTCGCATTATTCTTTCAACACTATCAAATGCCATATCAGTATGTGGTGTGTAATTCATCGCAAGAAAAATTCCGCTTACTATCATTGTAACAAGTGTAATTGTTGCCAATGCACCAAAACTCCAGAAATAATTACAATTTTTAGGCATCGGATAATCGCCATATTCTTTTTTGAAATAAGAAATAATTGGTAAACGAAACTCTATCCAATTAAGGACAGGGTTTTTAAACTGATGTACTTTTCGATTCTTATCCATGTTATCCTATCTTTATAGTATTATCATTTAAAAAGGTATAGGGCGGAACGTCCAAGTTTTTTGGTGCTGGTCCCTTTCTTATCCTACCTGATGTATCGTAATGTGAACCATGACATGGGCAGTACCAACCATCATACTCACCTTTCATATCTGAAACCTTCTGACCAAGTGGAACACAACCTAAGTGTGTACATACTCCCACTAAAACTAACCATTCTTCTTTTTGTACTCTATCTGCATCATCTTGTGGATCTCTTAAGTCAGAAGCTTGAACCATTTTAGCTGCATCAATCTCATCTTTTGTTCTTTTTTTAATAAAAACAGGTTTTCCACGCCACTTTATTGTTATACTTTGACCTTCTTCAATAGCACTAATATCTACTTCGGTTGATCCTGCAGCTAATGTGTCTTCTGCTGGACTCATACTTTTTAGAAAAGGCCATATAAAAGCAGCTGTTCCAACAGCACCAAGCGTTACGGTGCTAAGTTGTAGGAAATCTCTTCTCTTATTTTTGGGTTTTTTAGCCATTTATTGTGAATTTCTTATATCTTAATTACTCAAAAAAATACTTTTTAAATATGTGCCAGCGTGACGCAAGTAATAAAATAATATAGTAAAAAAACATGAGAATTGCTCTATTTGAACCCGACATACCACAGAATGCAGGAAACATATTTAGACTAGGTGCCTGTCTTGGAATACCAGTAGATATAATAGAGCCAGCTGGCTTTGTGATTGATGATAAGAGATTAAAAAGAGCATCAATGGATTACTATGATTATCTAGAATTAAAAAAACATTTAAGTTGGGAAAAATTTTATGAGTGGTCAAAAAATAATTCATATCGACTCGTTCTTTTAACAACAAAAAGTAAAAAAAGTTATTTCGATTATAAATTTCAATCAAATGATATTATTTTATTTGGCAGAGAAAGTGCAGGGGCACCTGATTTTGTCCATAGCTCTGTCGATGAAAGATTAACAATACCAATGATAAAAGGGCCTAGATCGATCAATCTTAGTAGTTCAGTTGCTATTGTAGCTGGTGAAATGTTACGTCAATTAACTTAAGCTAAGCTTCCCATTTTTCCTTCTTGATAGTCCATCATTGCTTGCTTGATTTCTCCTTCAGAATTTGCCACAAAAGGACCATAACGTGCTACAGGTTCTTTAAGCGGCTTTCCGGCTAAAACTAGGTAGGATCCTTTTTCTGATATTGATGTAAGTTGAATCTCATCACTAGATTGATCAAAATAAATCATATCACCTTTATTAGCAATTTTATCTTGCTCATTAAACTGTAACTGACCATCAATAATATAGATCATAAGATTTTGTTCTTTATCAACATTAAACTTTGTCATATCTGGTTTTGAAAATTGAATATCAAATATTGATACAGGTGAATATGTTTGAACTTTGGATTTGGTTCCATTTATTTCACCCACAAGAACTTTAATTACTATATTTGCATTTTCAGATACTGTTGGAATAGTGTTTCTTTTAATATGTTGGTACCAAGGTTTCACTTTTTTATTTTTTTGTGGAAGATTTACCCAAATTTGTAATCCTTGCATGATACCACCACTCTTCTTAAATTTTTCTGTTACTAATTCAGAGTGGATTAAACCTGATCCGGTTGTCATCCATTGTACATCACCAGTTTCAATTTCTGCTTGTCCTCCAAATGAGTCTCTATGCTCTACTTCACCACCAAGCATATAAGTAATTGCCTCAAATCCACAATGAGGATGTGCTGGTACACCAGTTGCACCTCCTGGCTCATAATTAATTGGGCCGAAATGATCAAAAAGAAGAAATGGATCGTTTTCTCTCATTCCGGGGACAGGGAAAGCTCTCGTTACAGGTATCCCGTCACCCTCGAAAGTCTTCATACATTGTTTAATTTCTAATGCTTTTCTCATTTGTATTTTAAATTATTATAAAAAATATATAGGTGTGATTATGAAAAATCAAAATCCAAACCCACCAAAGTGTGGTTGCAGCTGCAGCTGTTGTTGCACTTGTGAAGGTGGAGATTGCTGTTAATAATACATTCTAAATTAAATAAAATTCAGAAATAAATAATTATAATTTAATTTTTTTTAAAATTTTACTATTTTAAATTAATAATAATATCTGACTTACTATTTATTGGAGGAAATCTACCAACGATATTAGATCTATATATTTCAGGTCTATGTCTACGTCTCAAAAAACCATCATCAGATTTGCTATAGGATAATAGCAGTTCCTCTATTGAATCAATATAAGCAGAATTTTCAGGATCTATATCTCCAAACACATAGGTAAAACAATTTTCTGCGGTAAAGGATACAATACATGAACGTTTACAATTACTCATGCAATTTACACCTCTTAAAGTTACATTTTTTGTATTTTTAAATTTATCAATTAATTTTTGTGCAAGTTTTTCTCCTGCAAGTTTATTATTATTTTGAGCTTTATTAAGGGTACATGTGAGACAAACAGATAATATTATTTCTTTTTGTTTTTTTGACATTTTTATTCTAAATTTAATAATCTAATGGGTGTGGTTTGTTAGATTATTAATATCTGACTCCTCTATTTCTTCTATTGATTTTGCAACTCGCCAATTTTTCATTGATCCGTCTTCATTTCTTGCAGTAATTACAGTTTCGATTGGTGGACAATCAGGCTCATGACAACTGAGCTCAGCAATACTTATTATAGTATTTTCTGGTAATTTATATTTCTTGGAAATTAAATGTTTAAGATTTCTTATTTTTTCAACATTTTGAGTTTTACGATTAAACATATTTTCTCCTTTAATTGTCTGCCCATAAAGATGATAAAAGAATAGAACCTTTCATATCCCCAATTAATATTTGTGAATTATCACTAGATATCGCTATTGTTGAAACTTCCGAACCTGTTGAACTTCTAATCATAATTGGTTTTTTACTTTCATCAATTTCTGCTAATAAAACTGACCCATCTGTAAAACCGGTGAAAACAGCTTTTTCTCCATTTAGTGCTTTAACAAATGTTGCAAGTTCTTTACCACCGTTTGCAACAACAATTGGCTTTCTCCCCATTGGTCCTTCTTTACCATCAAATGGCCAGCAAACTGCATCACTGGATCCAGATGTTACCAAATACGGTGTATCACCAACCCAAGTAAAACTTTTAATTTTTGATGGATAACCTCTCATTGCTAAATCCGCTTTGTCGTTTATGCGCCAACCATGAATTTGATTTTCTTGCATTGCAGTTACAATATATTTTGTATCTGGGCTAAACGTTACAGTTCCATGCGATCCTTTCCAGGTAAAATTTGATGCTGTCCATTTATTATTATTAAGTTTCCACACTGTTACTCCACCGTATCTTGAGACCGCAAGACGCTTACCTTTATTATCAAATGCTAATCCAGCAACAGTACTTTGATGCTCTAAAGTTTGTGGTTTATCTTTGTTTTTTGTCCAAATATAAACAGTCTTTCCTGATGAACAAACTTTAGTATCTTTGTGGGAAGCTACACAGTCAACCCACTTTGAACCAAAATTAAAAATTTCATCAATATTTCCATCAGATGATATTTTTAGAAAACGTCCATCTTCTCCTCCCGTTAACACATGATCTTCATAATTTGTCATACTCAACACTACACCCTTATGTGCTTTAACAGTTTTAGGATCAGATCCAGATTGAAAAAATCTTACAGTGCCGTCTCCAAATCCAACCGCTATTTGATTACGAATTGTAACCGCTTCTGTAGCTGGGGCTCCAATATTGAAAATTGAACCTCTTCTTTCAAGTTCAGTTTTATTTGATTTTTGAAGTGTTTCTAGATCAGCATTCATGCTGATTTACAATTTTCAAAGCCTTCCTTAAGGTTCATATTATCAAGGTCACGACCAATAAAAACTACTCGAGAACTTCTATCTTTTCCTTTTGGCCATGGCCCCATTGGAGAAGCATCCATGAGCATGTGTACTCCTTGAAATACATATCGCTCTTCTTCACCTTTAAAGTTCAAAATTCCTTTTGATCGAAGTATGTCCTGACCCTTAGTCCTGAGCAAATTTCCAAACCAATCTTGGAACTTATCCATATCTAATGGTGTATCAGATACAAAGGATAGACTAGTAACATCATCATCATGTTCATGATCATGATCTGATTCAAGAAAGTCAGGTTCAATATCTAATACTCTATCTAGACTAAATGCATTTAAGCCTACGATTTCATCAAGAGGTGCATCACAACGTGTTGTTTTAATAATCTTAGCAAAAGGATTAATTTTTCTAATACGATCATTAACTTTTACAATGTCATTATCTCCAACAAGTTCAACTTTATTTAACAAAATTACATCAGCAAAAGCAATTTGTTCTTCTGCTTCATGATGATCGACTAATTGAGAACTTAGATGAACAGCATCGGCAACTGTAACAATTGCATCTAATTTTGTACGATCAGCAACATCTTGATCAACAAAGAAGGTTTGTGCTACTGGTGCTGGATCTGCTAAACCAGTTGTCTCAACAATAATTGCATCAAGCTTATCAGCACGTTTCATTAAGCCACTTAGAATTCTAATTAAATCACCTCTAACAGTGCAACAAATGCACCCGTTGTTCATTTCAAATACTTCTTCATCAGCATCAACAACAAGATCATTGTCGATACCTTGTTCACCAAATTCATTAACTATGACAGCATATTTCCTTCCATGCTGTTCAGTTAATATTCGATTTAAAAGAGTTGTTTTTCCAGCTCCAAGAAACCCTGTTAAAACAGTAACTGGAACCTGAGAAGTATTTTCCATATCAATTTCCTTATAATTAGTTTTATAAATTCCACCTTAATACAAGGTGGAATTTATTTAAATATTAAAATTTAACAGCCTTTAAGCTCGTCCCCGAGATTACTTATCAACGTAAAGTAAAGTGACTTACTAGCATCAATGTTAGCACCTAAAGGATCAAAAACTCCTGTTTTGATATTCATGTCCTCAGCTATTGTTGTAATAATCTTTGGATTAAATTGAGGTTCAGAGAAAATACATTTTATTCCCTTATCCTTAATAACATCCTGAATATCAGCTATTTGCTTTGCACCAGGTAAAACATCAGTATTCAATGTTAAAGCTCCTGCAGCTCTTACACCAAATCTTTCTTCAAAGTATTGGTAGGCGTCATGGAAGACAACAAATTTTGCATCAGAATTAATATCTGTACCAACATCACTAATAAGCTGATCTAAAGCTTTAATTGTTGCTTCAGCATTTGCTTCATATTTCTCTTTATTGGCAGGATCTAAATCACCTAACTCATGAGCTATTTCATGAACCATTTCTTTAGCATTCATTGGATCTAACCAAATGTGAGCATCAAATTCACCGTGTGCATGGCCGTGATGATCATGATGATCGTGACCATCCATTTCTGGTTCTTGAGCAATTGGTTCTATATCTACACCAGAGGTATCTTTGAAGAAATGTTCATTTGCTTCAAACTCAAAAGGCATATGCTCTGTGAAGAAAGCATATTTTCCATTCTCAGCAATTTCAACTGTAAACACAGTCATATTTTGAGAATCATCAAAATTTAAAGAGTATGCAATCTCCTTAGCAACAAGAGTTCCGCCATTTGTTTTTTTTGCGGAAGTTTTACTTTCTAAAAGTTCTTCAGCCGTTTCCTCAACTGCTTCAATATCATCAGCCGCTAGTAATACTAACTTCATAGCAGGGTCAGCATAATCGCCATCAACTTTAGCAGCAGACCACTTATATGTTCCCGCTTTTAGATCAAACAATCCTGCCCATTCAAAAGCATGTGCACCGTGTGCGTGATCATCGTGATCATCGTGGTCGTCATGATCATCGTGGTCATCGTGATCATCGTGGTCATCGTGGTCATCGTGATCATCGTGATCGTCATGGTCACCAAAAATTGATTCTTCTCTAAATTTTAATTTAGCAATTGAATCAAGTTCCATAAATTCAATTACTTCTGCATCTTTTGCAATTGTGTCTAGAGGTTCTTCCATTGATGTTTCAATACTCTCTCCAATCCAAAAAATGACATCTGCTTCTTCAAGCATTTTCGCATGAGAAGGTTTCATTGTAAAACTGTGTGGTGATATACTTCCATCGATTATGAGTCCAGGCTCACCTATTCCATCCATAACGTTTGAAATTAATGAATGTAGTGGTTTAATTGTAGTAACAACCTTTAACTCTGCTCTTGCAGATGCAGTTGCAACAAGAATTCCCGAAAATAACATAATCTTAAATATATGTAGAAAAAAATTCGTTTGTTTCATAAAAGTATTCCTATTAAAAATAAGTCTGTTAAATAGTGTAATGTTATAATATTACATTTTGCATTGTAAATAGAAAAATGAGTAGTAAAAATAATTTATTAGTAAATTTGGAAAACGCAGGTGTTTATAAGTCTCCAAAATGGTTGATAAGAGGTGTATCTCTTGAAGTAAGGCGTGGTCAAATAGTTACGCTAATAGGACCTAATGGTTCTGGAAAGACAACAACAGCTAAAATGGTGCTAAGTATTCTTGAACCTGATGAAGGTTCAATGAAAAGGTATACAGATAAAATCGCATATGTTCCTCAGAAAATTAATATCGATTGGACAATGCCATTACGAGTTGTAGATTTCATGCGATTAACCAATAATCTCAATGATAATGAAGTTAGTGAATCTTTAAATCAAACTGGTGTAGAAAAACTTTTCAAGGAACAAATTCATGGTCTATCTGGTGGAGAATTTCAACGTGTTCTTCTAGCAAGAGCTATCGCAAAAAAACCAGAATTACTAGTCTTAGATGAACCCGTTCAAGGAGTTGATTTTAATGGGGAAATTGATCTTTATAATATTATCAAAAATATTTCTGCAAACCTAAATTGTGGAATTTTATTAGTCTCCCATGACTTGCATTTTGTTATGTCTGCTACAGATCATGTAGTTTGTTTAAATGGGCATATCTGTTGTTCAGGAAAACCAAGTACAGTTATAAAAGATAAAGCCTATATAGAATTATTTGGTGAACATAGATCAAAAACGTTGACATATTATCAGCACGATCATGATCACACACATAATTCTGACGGAAGTGTGTCTAGTTAATGTTTGATGATTTTTTTACAAGAGCACTAGTTACTGGTATCGGTATTGCAATAATTACAGGGCCACTAGGTTGTTTAGTAATTTGGAGACGATTATCTTATTTTGGTGATACCTTAGCACACTCTGCCTTACTAGGAGTAACTTTAGCCTATGCCTTCAGTTTAAATATTGCCTTTTCTGTGTTTATAATATCGGCAGTCATTGCTCTACTTCTTCTCAATCTTCAAAAGAGGACTAGATTAGCCGGGGACTCATTACTTGGATTATTAGCTCACTCTACTCTTGCGATTGGTTTGGTTTTAATGGGTTTTTTATCGAGTATTCGTTTTGATATTATGGGATTACTATTTGGAGATATTTTATCAGTAACTGTAGAAGACATTGCTCTAGTATGGATTGGTGGTTCTGTAATTTTAGGAATTTTATATTTTATTTGGAAATCATTATTTTCAGCTACAGTTAATTATGATCTAGCTTTAGCAGAAGGAATGAAACCGAACATATATAATATGATCTTTACCCTGCTACTTGCTGGAGTTATTGCATTATCTATAAAAATGATTGGTACTCTTTTAATTACAGGATTACTAATAATACCGGCAGCGGCATCAAGAAATATAACTCACAATCCAAAACAAATGGTATTTGTAGCCATATTAATTGGTATTTTATCTGTTACAATTGGCTTATTTACTTCTTTGGAATTGAATACCTCTTCGGGACCATCAATTATTGTTATAGCGATAATATTATTTATCATTTCTCTTATTCCACTAGAGTTGAGAGGTAAGTTGCAAAAATGAAAACAATTTGGTAATTGAGATATATGGGATTGGCATCGGATAATTTAACTAAGAATCAAAAAACAGTTCTTGGAGTTTTAGAAAACTCTTCTGAACCGATGAAGGCGTACACAATTCTTTATGATATACAAAAAATGGGAATAAAATCTCCTCTGCAAGTTTACAGGGCACTCGATAAATTGATTGAAATTGGAAAAGTTCACAAAATAGAAAGTAGAAATTCTTACGTTGCTTGTAAACATGAAGGATGTAATGCAAAAACTTCTACATCTTTTTTGATATGTGAAAACTGTGATAGTGTTACTGAGCTAACTGGAAATAATTTATTTTCTTATTTTTCAAAACAAGCAGAAAAAAATAACTTCAATTATAAAAAACATAATTTAGAAATATTTGGTTTGTGCGAAAATTGTAAACTAAAAAACTAATTTATTAAATTATCAATCTTATTCAGACATTTATTTAATCCAAGGTCGTATTTTGTTCGTATAAAATGCTCTTGCACTATTTCAACCCATTTGAATTTTTGTAACGTTTGATGAGATATGTAAAAACAATTTAATGGAAAAGACATATTAAACATTTTTAATATTTCTTGTCTTATTACATCGTTGGTCAACACTGCCAAAGATTCGTGAATATATTTTTCTACAATCTTTTGATCACTTAAAGATGTTTTAGGTAAATTAAATAAACCTCTAAACCTAAAGTATCGATAGATTCTTAAGTAATCTTCTTTTATTCTATCCTCTATTTCACCAATAAAACAAATTTTACTTTCATTTAAATCTGATTGGCCATTGTAATAATCATGGAGTTTATTATTGTTTCCCACATATAAAGCATTGAAAGTAAAATCTCTTCTGGCTGAATCTTTTTTCCAGCTGTTGGTGTAAATTACATTTGTATGTCTTCCCATTTGATTAACATCTTCACGTAAAGTTGTAATTTGTATTTTTCGATTATGAGGATAAGCAATTATAGATCCATATTGAATAGCAAAATCATCATACTCAATATTGTTCTCTTTTAGTAATGACAAAACATCTTCAGGCTCCAAAGTTGTCGCTGTATCAATATCTTTGATTTCTCTTTCAAGAAGAGCATCTCGTATACAACCTCCTACTAATCGAATTTCAATATTATTTTCTTTAAAGATAGATATTAAAAACTTAACATGCTCCAGATTCAATAAATTCGTAATTTTATTTATTTCCATTATCTAGCTATTTCTTTAAAACAATTTATATTACAATAACAATGTCGACTTCTTCAAAAGAAAATGCTGCAGAAATATTTGAGGATATAAAGAAAAATTTAACTAGAGGAGTTAAAGATAGAAAACACACCTTTCACACGCCAGTCTTTAGTAATATTGATAGTGAAGGTGGAATTGATTCTAGAGTTGTAGTCTTAAGAAAGTTTGATCCCAGTAGCATGACACTAAATTTTCACACAGACTTTAGATCTCCGAAGGTTCCTAATTTAAAAAAAAATAATAGTTCTCAATTTGTTTTTTATGATCATAAATTAAAAATTCAAATGCGAATCAAAACAACGTCTTTGGTTAATAATCAAAATGATAAAGCTAAAGAAATGTGGGACAAAACAAGATTGTTTAGTAGAAAATGTTACTTAACATTGAAAGATCCAAGTTCAATCACTGAATTTCCAGAAGATGGTATCCCTGAACACTTAACCGGAAAGGAACCAAGTCATGAAGAAAGTAAAAAAGGATATAAAAATTTTACAGTAGTTGAAAATAAAATTAATGAAATTGATTGGCTTTATTTAGAAATTTCAGGACATCGTAGATTAAAATTAACATTTAAAAATAATGAACCAGAATATAATTGGTTAATACCTTAATATAACTTAAAATTGTCAATAATTCTTATATCACTAATATATAGAGCAATAAATAATCTAGCTTCAGAATAATTTTTTGTTATTTCTAAATTATTTTCATTTCTTATTTCTAAATAGTCAATTTTATTTATATTATTTTGAAGAAGTTCTATTTTTAATTGATCTAAATTATTAATTTCATTTTGTGTTAATAGATTAATATGTTCTTTAATTTTATTTCCTAATACATTGAAAATTTTTAATTGAGCATTAGAAAATTTAGAGTTTCTTGAAGATAAACTCATACCCAATTTATCTCGTACAGATGGGCATTGAATTATTTTAATATTATGATGATTAATTTTTACTAAATCTTGTATTATTTTTACTTGCTGAAAATCCTTCTCACCAAAATAACTATTCGTTGGTTTAATCATATTAAAAAAAAGATCCACAACAGTAGTAACTCCATCAAAATGGCCAGGTCGAAATTTATCACATAAAATATTTCTAAAATTGTTTACAATTTTTTTCTTTGCCAATCCTTTAGGATATATTTCTTGAACTTCAGGTAAGAAGAGTGCATTACAACCAATATTTTCTAATTTAGAAATATCTTCATCAATTGTCTTTGGATAAGAATTGAAATCATTTTCATTGTTAAATTGAGTAGGATTAATAAATATTGAACAGATCACAAATTCGTTATGTAATTGTGCTTCTCTAATGAGAGATAAATGTCCATCGTGTAAGTTTCCCATTGTTAAAACTAAACCAATAGACTGACCCTTGTCTTTGATTGAAACTAAATTTGGCTCTAATTCACTAGCTTTTCTGAAAATTTTCATCGATTACATAAGTAAATATTTGACTTATATATAATGAATTCGTATTAGGCCCAGAGATTTATTATGAAACGCACTTACCAACCTAGTAGAGTAATTAGAAAAAGAAGGCACGGTTTTAGGGCTAGAATGGCAACTAAAGCAGGTCGTCAAATCATTAATAGAAGACGTGCAAAAGGAAGAGCTCAATTAAGCGCTTAAAAAGGCCAAATGGCCCAAACATTATTTACAATTAAGAAAAGATCGACTTTCGTTATGATACGAAACGAGGGAGAATTTATAAAAGGTAAAAATATGAATATCCAAATTTTACACAATCAAGATCTAGAAAATTCTATAGGTGTAGGATACACAGCTTCCAAAAAAATTGGCAACGCAGTAAAAAGAAATAGAGCAAAGAGAATAATGAGAGAATTAGCTAGAAAAATTATTATTAATGGTAAAATTAATTCATATTATGTGTTAATAGCTAAAACGTCATTGCTCGAAGAGAAATTTGATAAACTTTTATTAGAACTTAAGGGAAAGATAAATGGTTAGTAAATATATTTCATTACCTTTAATCATAATAATTAGATTATACCAGTTATTGATTTCCCCAATACTTGGGCAGAATTGTCGGTATTTACCAACCTGTTCTGAGTATTCTATTAAAGCATTAAAGGAACATGGGTTATTTAAAGGATCAATTTTATCGGTGAAAAGAATTTCAAAATGTCATCCCTGGGGTTCCCACGGATTTGATCCAGTACCAAAAAAATCTGAGTTAAATAAATGAACGAACAAAGAAATTTATATTTGGCTATTGGTATTTCAATTGCGATAATTGTTTTTTTTCAATTATTATTTCCAACTCAACCAATTCAAACAACATCCTTTGAAGAAGATGAAGTATTAGAGCCTGCAACATCCATTGACGGACAAAGCAACCAAGTTGTTTCAGAAATACAAAGTAGAGATGAAGCTTTAATTCAAACCGACAGAGTTATTTTTGAAAATGCATCTATTAAAGGTTCTATAAATTTAAAAGGAGCAATTTTAGATGACCTCATATTATCAAAATATAAAACTAGTTTAGAACCTGATTCGAATAATATACAGCTTTTGTTACCGGATGGGACTGCTAATCCATATTATATTGAAACAGGTTGGAAAGAGCTAAAAAATTCTAACATTGAATTACCTAATTTAGAAACAAATTGGAAAACTAACTCTACCACTCTAAGCCCCTCAAGCCCTGTTACACTTAGTTGGACTAATAATAAAAATATAACTTTCAAAATCAACTATCAAGTTGATGATGAGTATTTGTTTACAATTACACAGGAAATAGAAAATAACAGTGGTGAAGATATTGAAGTTTTTCCATACAGATTAATCAAAAGAATAAACACACCAGATACAATTAATTTTTTTATACTTCACGAGGGTTTAATTAGTCTAATAAACGACGAATTATTGGAAAAAAATTATGATGATATTGCCGATGATTGTAATTCATCAATGCAAACAAAAAAAGAGTTTTGCGATAATAAAACACAAGGAGGTTGGTTAGGTTTTACAGACAAATATTGGATGTCTGCTTTAATTCCTGATGCGGACCAATCCATTAACGTCAATTATAGGTATGGTAATAATGGACGTGATAGCTATAGGGCAGGTTATGTTGGTCAGATATATAAAATTAACTCGGGTGAAAATATATCTTACGGCGGAAAATTATTTGTGGGTGCAAAAAAATTAAATGTCTTAAGTGCTTATGATGAAAATCTCTCTATACCAAGATTTACTGATGCAATTGACTGGGGCTGGTTTAGTTTTTTAACTAAACCTGTTTCATATGCCATTAATTGGTTTTTTGGTTATGCAGGTAATTTTGGTCTAGCAATAATTGCCTTTACCATTTTAATGCGTTTAATTTTATTCCCACTGGCACAAGCATCTTTTAAATCTATGGCAAAGATGAAAAAACTTCAGCCTGATATGCAAAGATTAAAAGAAACATATCCAAATGACAGACAAAAAATGCAGCAAGAACTAATGGCCTTGTATAAAAGAGAGGGAGCTAATCCTGTTGCGGGTTGTCTACCAATTTTAGTACAAATACCAATTTTCTTCTCTTTGTATAAAGTGTTGTTTGTCACCATAGAGATGTATCACGCTCCTTTTTATGGATGGATTCATGATCTATCTGCGCCAGACCCATTAGGCTTAATGACAATATTTGGATTAGTTCCTTGGGATGTGCCACCTATACTTTCAATAATTGATATTGGTATTCTTCCTATCATTATGGGCTTCACTATGTGGTTACAACAAAAACTAAATCCTGCTCCCGCTGATCCAACACAGGCTAGAATTTTTGCATTACTTCCATTTGTATTTACTTTTGTACTAGCTGGTTTTGCAGCTGGTTTAGTTTTATATTGGTCAGTGAACAATATTTTATCAATTGCACAGCAATGGTATATTCAAAGAAGAATTTTAGCCAAAAATGGCTAGCTTAAATAAAAATTTAAATAACTTTTTTAATAATAATAAGTTTTTAGGTTCCTTTCAGTCATTTAAAGACATTCCTTATTCAGATATAAAAAAAGAATGTTGTTTTATAGGTAGATCTAATGTTGGAAAATCTAGTTTAATAAATTCGTTAACTAAAACAAAAAAACTAGCGAAAACTAGTAAAACTCCAGGAAGAACTCAGGCTATAAATGTTTTTTTAATTAGTGAAAAAATAAATATGATTGATTTGCCAGGTTATGGTTTTGCCAAAGTATCAAAAGTTGCTCGAGAAAACTTAATGACCCTGATTGAAGAATATATAGAAAATAGAGATACACTTGATCATGTTTTTTTACTCATTGACTCAAAAGTTGGTATCAAAAATTCTGATATTGATATGTTGGATTTATTGAGTGATTGTTCAAGAAAATTTTCAATAATTTTAACTAAAATAGATAAAATATCTAATAACTATTTAGAATATCAAAAAAAATCAATTTTAAGTTTAATGCAAAATTATGAAAAATCATTTATGAAAATATATCAATCTGAGACCAAAAAAAATAATGGTATTACAGAGATTCAAAGATCTATATACGGGTTATCACAATAAATATGAAATTTGATTTTTTATCAGAGAGTGATCAGGCTTATTTTATTCATAAAGCCTCAACCTTAGTTGAAGCTCTTCCATACATTCGAGAACATAGTGGTGATACCATTGTAATAAAATACGGTGGACATGCAATGGGAGATAAAAAACTGTCTGAGAGTTTTTCAAGAGATATTGGGTTATTAAAAGAAGTAGGTGTGTCACCAATTATTATTCATGGTGGAGGGCCTCAAATTGGTGAGAGACTTAAATCAAAAAATATATCAACACAATTTGTTGAAGGATTACGAGTTACTGATAAAGAAACAATTAAGGTAGTTGAGGAAGTTTTATCTAAGGATATCAATTCAGAAATAGTAGAATCTATAAGTGCCTCTGGAGGAAAAGCGATAGGAGTATCTGGTAATGATAACTTAGTCACTGCAACTAAATTGAATGTGGAAATTAAAGATAGTGATTCAAATATTGAAAAAATAGTTGATATTGGTTTTGTTGGACAACCAAAAAAATTAAACAAAGATATGCTAACTAGCTTTATAAAAAATGGTCAAATACCTGTCATATCTCCTTTAGGTAAGGATGAAAATAATTTTACATATAATATTAATGCTGACACTGTTGCGGGTTTTATAGCAGGTGAGTTACAGGCAAGTAAATTATTATTACTAACCGATGTACCTGGAATTTTGGACAAAAATGAAAAATTAATATCATCAATAACTTTAGAAGAAGCTGAAATTATTGCTAATAAAGAATATATTTCTGGAGGTATGAAGCCGAAAATTAATACATGTATTGATGCAATGAAAAAAGGTGTTAAAAAATCTACTATTTTAGATGGAAGAATTCCTCATTCAGTAATATTAGAGTTATTCACTGAACATGGAATTGGTACACAAATAACAAGTAATTAAATGAGCTTTAAAGATAACATCAATACCTGGATATTTGATCTAGATAACACACTGTACTCTGCAGACAGTGGAATTTTTCAGCAAGTACATAAGTTAATGGGTGAGTTTGTAGCTAAAAATTTAAATATGGAATTAGCTGAAGCAAAAAAACTACAAGCAAAATATTACAAGCAACATGGCACTACATTAAGAGGTATGATGGATAATCATGGTGTAGATCCTGATTATTTTTTAGAAGAAGTTCATAAGTTAGATTACTCAATTGTTGGTCCAAATCAAAATCTTAATGATGAATTATATAAACTTGAGGGAAGAAAAATTATTTATACAAATGCTAATAAGCAACATGTCTTAGATGTGTTAGAAAAAATAAATCTAACAAACTTTTTTGATGAAATATATGATATTAAAATGGCTAATTATATTCCTAAGCCAGAAATTTCCCCCTATGAAAAAATTATCGACTTATTTGATATCGAAGCAAATAAATCCGCAATGTTTGATGATATTGCAAAGAATTTAGTTCCAGCAAAAAAAGTTGGTTTTACACCTGTCTGGGTTGATGCTGGTTATGAAAATTTTTCCGATGATATTGAAGCATCTAAAGAATATTTAGATTTTCAAACAAGAGATTTGAGTTTATTCTTAAAAGATGTAAATGAGGGTAAAATATGAGTGATCTGGAAAGAATTATAAATGATGCCTTTGAGGAGAAAGATAATATTAATGTCAATACTGCAGGTGATATTAGAAATGCAGTAGATGAAACTTTAAACAAACTTGATAGTGGAAGCTTAAGGGTTTGTGAAAAAATTAATAATGAATGGCAAGTTAATCAATGGATTAAAAAGGCAATTCTTTTAAGTTTCAGATTAAATGATAATGAAATCATTAAAGCATCGCATGCTACTTGGTTTGACAAAGTAGAAAGTAAAACTGCAAATTGGACTAAAGATGATCATCTGAAAGCAGGATTTCGATATGTACCAGACGCTGTTGTAAGAAAATCTGCATTTATTGCTAAAGGTGTTGTTTTAATGCCTTCTTTTGTAAATCTTGGTGCATATGTTGACGAAGGAACAATGATTGATACTTGGGCAACAGTTGGATCATGTGCACAAATAGGTAAAAACTGTCATATTTCTGGAGGTGCTGGTATTGGCGGTGTACTTGAACCTCTTCAAGCAAATCCTGTGATTATTGAAGACAATTGTTTTATTGGAGCTAGAAGTGAAGTGGCTGAAGGTGTTATTGTTGGTGAAGGTGCGGTTTTATCAATGGGTGTATTTATTGGAGCATCTACAAAAATAGTCGATCGATCAACTGGGGAAATTCATATGGGAAAAGTTCCAGCGTATTCAGTTGTGGTACCAGGTACATTACCAGGAAAAAAAGAAGAAGATATTAATCCTTCTTTATACTGTGCAGTTATTGTTAAAAGAGTTGATGAAAAAACTAGAAGCAAAACATCAATCAATGATCTTTTAAGAGATTAATGTCAGAAATTAATTTTGATCCAGTTACTCTTACACAATCCTTAGTTAAATGTGCAAGTGTAACTCCAAAAGATGAGGGCGCTTTAACAGTCGTTGAAAATCATCTAAGTGCTATAGGATGTGACTGTCATCCATTAATTTTCTCTGGAAACAATTCTTATGAAGTAAAAAATTTATTTGCAACGATAGGAAATGAAGGAAAGCATTTTGCTTATGCTGGTCACACAGATGTAGTTCCAGTAGGAAATGAAAATTCTTGGAAATATCCTCCTTTTTCAGCAAGAATAGATGATGGTAAACTTTATGGAAGAGGTAGTGAAGATATGAAAAGCAGTGTTGCTTGTTTCATCAGTGCCGCTAAAAGATTTGTAGATAAATATAAAAATATTCCAGGTAAGATTTCATTTATTATTACAGGAGATGAAGAAAGAGATTCTGTAAACGGCACACCAAGAATTCTAGAATGGGCAAGTAAACAAAATTATAAATTTGATCATTGTCTTGTTGGTGAACCAACTTCTAAAAATGAGGTCGGCGATAAAGTAAAAATTGGAAGAAGAGGATCAGTTAGTTTCTTTTTTCAGGTAAAAGGTATTCAAGGACATACGGCGAATTCTCATTTAGCTGAAAATTCTTCACATCACTTAGTGAATTTATTAAATAGTATATTAGAAGAGCCGCTAGATGAAGGTAATGAAAATTTTTTACCAACATCAGTTCAAATCGCTACTATTGATATAGGCAATCCTGTTCAAAACGTAATTCCGGAATTAGCTAAAGCAACAGTTAATATTAGATTTAATGATATGCATTCATCTGACTCACTTATAAAATGGATTGATAATAAAATAGAAAAGATTTTCTCTAAACTGGAAAACGCTAGTTGCACTTATACTTATGATGCAACAGCTGAGTCATTTTTGAATAAAGCCGGTGATTTATATAATATTATTTCAAAATCAGTTTCCGATGTCACAGGCAGAAATAGCCCACCTGAGCAAGCAACCGATGGTGGTACTTCTGATGCAAGATATATAAAGAACTATTGTGAAGTAGTAGAGTTAGGTCTTAGAAATCAAACTCTTCATAAAGTAGATGAATTTGTTTTTGTTGAAGATATTATAAAATTAGAAAATATTTATTTTAGAATTTTAGAAAATTATTTTGACGTTAATTAATATCCATCAGATGGATTAACATCTGATTTTACATTTTTATTTTTTCTTAGTTTTTTATATTTGGAGTACATATATTTAACAGATGGCTCTATAGCTGTTACACCTGCAACGTGTGGAGTAATAGTTACATTTGGCAGTTTCCAAAATTGACTACTTGATTTTAAAGGTTCATCTTTAAAGACATCTAAATAAGCATAAAAATTTTTGTTTTTCTTTAAATGATTTAAAAGATCTTTCTCTTCAATTGCATTTCCTCTACCTATATTTATTAAACAAGAATTTTTTTTCATATTCTTTAAAAACTTTTTATCTATTATGTTATTTGTTTGAGATGTTGATGGTAGAATAGAAATAATAACATCAGAGCTTTTGATAAAACTTATAATATTTTTACCTATATATATTTTTACATTTTTTACTTTTGCTCGATTTTTTTTATATGCAATAACATTATAATTTAATTTATTTAGTAATTTTGCAATATGATTTCCAAGAAAGCCTAGACCTAAAATACCTACTGTTAAATTTTTATTATCAATTGGTGTCCTTTCTCCAGACCAGTATTGTTTGATTTGAGAATTTTGAAAAATTTTAAAATTTAATTGATAATTTAGTATTTGAGCTAAAGAATAATTAGCAATTCTCTCACCCATTTCTTCATCTTTTATTCTGATGATGGGAATTTTTTTATTATAATTTTTAAGTCTTAGAATGTGATCTACTCCAGCTCCCATAGAGAAAATAACTTGGAGATTTTTTAGTCTTGAAAGAATATTATCTGGTAGATTCCAAATAATTGCACAATTTACATCATGAAAATTTTTATAATCTTTTAAAGAAATTATTTTTTCATTTTTAAAATATTTTTTTATTGTTTTTTTCCAAACATCAATTTTATCAAAAGTTGTGTTATGAAATAAAATAGTCATTGAATATCATCTATTAACTTATTGTATTTTACTACTTGTTTTTCCCAGATTAATTCATTTTCTGCTCTATTTTTTGCATTTTGTCCTAATTCAATTCTATTTTGTTTGTTCTCAACTAAATTCTTAATTGATTCATCTAATTCATTAAAATTATTAATAATTAAACCTGTTTTATTATGCAATACAGCTTCAGGAGTGCCTCCAACATTTGAGGCAATTGATGGAATTCCATATTGTGCTGCTTCAATGTAGGCGATTCCAAAACCTTCAATAGAATTTGCATGAGTTTCATCTATTGTCGGCATGATCATAATATCAGTCTTAGAAAAAATGAATTTTTTTTGATTTTCATTTATTGTTCCAACTAACTTCACATTTGATTCTAGATTATAATTTTTTATTTCTTTCTTTATATTCTCTAACTGATCACCTTCACCAGCAATTATATATTGAATATTTGGATAAATTTTTTTTAAATTAAAAATAGATTTAAGAATATACGAATGTCCTTTTCTTTTATCTAGTCTGGCAAGAGTAAGCAACGTTGGATAACTATCATCTAAATCTATTGCTTGTTCTATAATATCCTTAGTAGATTTTACACCTGGATAGATAACCTCAATTTTTTTTAAGTTTTCACTTATTTTTGAAAGTAAGTTTTTAGTATATGATGAATTGACCACTAATGCGTTTGCTAATTCTAAAACTTTCTTTATTCGTTTATGATGATTATCGTTTTTGATTATTATTTCGTTTCCATGAACAAGACTAATGATTGGGATTTTTTTTTCTTTTAAAAAATTAATTGGTAACTCAAGACTTTTCCAGCTATCAGTGATGACTGCTTTAATATTATTTGAAGAACAAATATTTTTAAGTTGATTAAATTTATTTCTTTTTCTTAAAAATTTTAAACCCTTAAATCTTAATATTGAAAAATTTTTATTGTTTTTATCAAATTCAAAATCTTTAGTACTGTCTTGTTGGTCAGCTAAAACCTTTACATTGTGTTTATGACTTAAATTTAATGCAATGTCATACATCAATGTTTCAATTCCCCCTACTCTAGATGGAAAACATTGTGTTAAAATTATTATCATTGAACGTTATAATATTATAAAATCTATGAAGTATTAATGTACAAAGTCAATCAGGAACAATTAATTTTAATTATTATTAAATAATTTAAGTACATTTAAATTTTTAAAATATTTATATATGCATATTTTGCATATTAAAATTCAAATTTTTATACTTTGATTGCATAGATTAATTACTATTTTATAATTGAAAGGAATAAATAATGATTAATGTTTTTAACTTTTTTAACAAAGTTTACGAGGATTTAAGCGACAAAAACTACAATAATGATGAGGATTTAGTTAAATATTTCAAATCTGAATATGGAAAAGAATGGAAAATTGAATTAGATAAGCATCTCTTAAAAACTGAATTTGATATCAATAAGAAAGCCGCATAATTGGCGGCTTTAACTAAACTTCAGAAGTTACCTTTTTAAGCCAATCTCTTTCTTGATTATCAAGGTACGTGTGCAATTTTTCATACACCTTTCTATGATATTTATTTAGCCAATTTCTTTCAATTTGATCAAGCATGCTACTTTCAATGAGATCCAAATCTATTGGACACCACGAGATGTTTTCAAAATATAATTTCTTATCATTATTCTCTTTTATCACGACTAAATTTTCTGTTCTTATACCATATTCATTTTCTTTATAGTATCCAGGTTCATTGGATAAAATCATTCCTGGAAGCAACTCAACGCTATCAAACATTGATTTTTTTGCAATACGTTGTGGGGCTTCATGGACACTCAAAAAACTTCCTATACCGTGACCGGTACCATGATCATAATCTAAATTAATTTCTTGTAGACTTTTTCTTGCTAGATAATCAATATCAGTTCCTTTTGTTCCCTTTTCAAAAACATGATTTGATAATGCAATATGACCTTTAAGAACTCTCGTAAATCTATCTTTTTGTTCTGTTGTTGCTTCACCTAAAATTATAGTTCTTGTTATATCGGTTGTTCCATCAAAATATTGCCCTCCTGAGTCAACAAGATAAATATTATTATCTGAGAAAGATGATTTTCCTTCTTCAGTGACACGGTAATGAGGAAGGGCTGCATTTTGATCAATTGCTGATATTGTATCAAAAGATAGAGAATGAAATAATTCATTTTTTCTTCGCAGATTTTCTAAATGATGTGCAACACTTATTTCATCATTTGATTTAGGATCCATGATATTTTTTAACCAATAAATATATTTGGTAATACTAACACCATCTCTTATATGTGCTTTTTTTGCCCCATCAAGTTCAGTTTCATTTTTGATAGCTTTTAACAAAATACATGGATTTGCTATATTTTTAGTATTTATTTTTTGTTTTCTTAAAAGATCTAAAAAATAAAAAGTAGTGGAATTAAAATCTAAACCAATTGATTGGGATGAATTAATGTTATTAAAAATTGATCCGATATTTTCAATATTATTAATATTTATTAGTGTTTGGATTTCTTTTTTTAGAATTTTGGGCATTGAAGACTCATGAATATACAAAGAGTGTTTATTATTTTTTGAAATTAGAAGATAAGAATAAAGCAGCGGTGTATATTTTATATCATCTGCTCTTAAATTTAATAGCCAAGCAATATTATCAAGGCCAGAAATAAAGTAATGATCAATTTCATTTTGATCTAAAAATTTTTTTAAAATATCTAATTTCTCACTTCTGCTCTGACCAGCAAAAATTGTTGGATGATCAAATATATCTGTATACTGAGTTTTTGGTTGATTTTCCCATATTAAATCAACAAAATTTTTATCTATTAGTTGGAGTTGAGATTTTGAATTCTCTAACATTTTAACCACTTTTTCAATTTCTATAATTGAATGAAGAGTTGGATCTAATGCAATTTTATATTCTTCTTCTAATAAAATTTTTTCTAAATCTGTCCAAAAGCTATTTAAGTGTTTTGCTTGAATCTCTTTGGCGTTAATTTGAGTATTTGCTTGAAAAGTATATCTTCCATCAACATACAAGAAGGCATCTGTTGGTGTTATAATTGCTCTTCCTGCTGAGCCAGAAAAGTTTGTTATAAAATTTAATCTTTCTGCATTTGGGGAAATATACTCATTTAAATATTCATCACTTCTATTAATGACAAAAATATCGATATCTTTATCTTTTAATAGATTTTGTAATTTTTTTAAATTTGATTGATTCATTATAACTTATTAAATAAACTTAGATCGATATTGCCACCAGAAATCATAACTATAATTTTTTTATTTTTAACATCAATTTTATTATTTAATGCTGCTGCAGCTGCAACTGCTCCTCCTGGCTCCACAACTATTTTAAGTTGTTCGGCTAGCAAAATTATAGTTTTTGTTACTTCTTCATCAGAAACACTTAGTCCTCCTTCAAGATTATTTGAATTAATTTGAAAAGTTATATTACCAGGTTGTGGTGCCAATAATGCATCACAAAAAGATTTAGCATTTTTTTTATTTTCTATAAGTTTACCAGCTTCTAAAGATCTTTTTGTGTCATCAAATTCTTGAGGCTCTACAGAATATGATTTTATATTTGGGTAAATATGTTTTAAGTATGTTGATGTTCCTGCAATAAGCCCTCCACCTCCACAACAACATAAATACAGATCAGGTTCAATTGATTGCTCTTTCAAATCATTTACAATTTCGATAGCTGCAGTTCCCTGACCAGCAATTATATCTTCATCATCATAGGGTTTAATTAAAGCTCTCTTATCCTTCTTTTGAATTTCATTTCCTATCTCTTCTCTACTTTGAAAGTAAGTGTCATATAATATTACCTCTGCTCCATATTTTTTTGTATTTTCAATTTTTATTTGAGGTGCAGTTTTAGGCATTATTATTTTTGCACTAATAGTATTAATCATAGATGCATAGGCAACAGCCTGTGCATGATTACCTGATGAATATGCTACTATACCTGAGTCTTTTACAGTTTCTATTAATTTTGTAATTTTATGTGTAGCTCCCCGTAGTTTAAATGATCCAGTATTTTGTAAATTCTCAAGTTTAAAATAAATTTCAGCTTCTAAAAGATTATTTATGTAATCATTAGTTACCAAAGGAGTTTTTGTTACCTTTTGGCTGATCAATTTATAAGCATTATCAACATTTAAATAGCTAAAATCAGTCATAATTTTAAAGTTTTACATCGTTTTAATGGAATAAACTAAAAAAAAATATATGTATATTATCATGGAACAGAACAAAGTAACTTCGCCTTGCATTAGCGTATGTAAAACTGACCCAATCTCAGGGTATTGCTACGGTTGTGGAAGAACTAATGAAGAGAAAGATATTTGGAAAGATGAAAATACTTCAAATAAATGGAAACAAAATAATTTATCTGAACTAAAATCTAGATTTTCAGATTGGCAGTT
The DNA here is from genome assembly GCA_902539825.1 of uncultured Alphaproteobacteria bacterium. Taxonomy (GTDB): domain Bacteria; phylum Pseudomonadota; class Alphaproteobacteria; order HIMB59; genus CACPNW01. Next base: position 16,351 of record CACBMH010000001.1, on the reverse strand, counting down.
AAAGGCATTTGAAGAATCGTATAAATCCAAAGTTGAAACGGGTTTATCCCTTATTAAAAAAAAATTAGCAGAAAATCGTAAAAATTGAAAAGTTTAATAATTTTTATTTTTATTTTATTTTTTTCATTCAATCTTCAATCTCAAAATAAAATGATTCTTGATAACTTAAAAACACCTGGAATTTCATCTCAAGGTCAAAATTGGGCTTTTTTTACTGATGGGGTAATGGGTGGGTTGTCGCAAGGAAAAGCGATCATATCAAAAGTTAATGATGTTAATTGTTATCATATGACAGGAGATGTCACGACTGAAAATAACGGTGGCTTTATTCAAATAAGAAATCAATTAAAACCTTCAATATCAACTGAAGAGTTTGAGGGTGTTTATTTTAAAGTGTTTGGTAATAATGAAGAGTATTCAATTCATGTAAGAACCGCTCTGACGATGGCTCCATGGCAATATTATAAGTATAGTTTTAAAACTAATTCCGAGTGGACAGTAATAAAAGCACCCTTTAGCGAATTTAAAAAATCAAATGCATATCAACCTAAGAAATTAGTTGGACAGAATATCAAGACATTAGGTCTAGTTGCTGGATTTAAAGATTTTCAAGCAGATATTTGTTTATCTGAGATTGGCTTTTATTAATAATCTATTTTCAATAAATATAATCCTTCAGGTGGCGCAGTAACTCCTGCATATTCTCTTTTTTTGGATTGAATAATTTCTGAAATAGATTTTTCTATTTTACTAAGTCCTATATCAACCAGTGTACCGACCATGATTCTAACTTGAGAATGTAAAAAGGATTTAGCTGATATTAAAAAATTTATTTCATCATGATTAAAATTTATATCTAGTGAATTAATAGATTTAATTGGTGATTTTGATTGGCAATTTATTGACCTAAAAGCAGACAAGTCAAATTTGCCTATAAATTGTTGTGATTGTTTTATTATTTTTTCAGCATCTATTTTTTTATGTACACACCAAACTTTGTTTTGCTCTAAAGTAATTGGTGATCTTCTATTTAAGATCTTGTATTCATACCATCTCAATTTTGCTGAAAATCTTGAATTAAAATCTTTATCTACTTCTTCAGCATATAAAATAGATATTGGTTGAGGTCTTAGATAATGATTAATTCCATCTCTAATAGTACCAGTATCAAAATGTTGCTCTAATTCAAAATTAGCTACTTGTCCTCTTGCATGAACTCCTGCATCTGTTCGACCAGCTCCAAAAAGAGTTATTTTTTGTTTTGATAGTTTTTCTATAGCCTCTTCAACCAATTGTTGAACAGAAGGACCATTTTCTTGACGTTGCCAACCAACATAATTAGTTCCATCATATTCTAATGTTATTTTGTAGTTAGGCATTTATTACTTCATTAACCTTAAAACTATACCCTCGAAGAAAATCATCTTTAGAAATAGCATTTTTACCTTCTCTTTGTAAAATTAGTGGCTCAATACTTCCGTCATTGCATCCAATATCAAAGGTCTCGTTAAGAATTGTCGATGCATTACCACTAGAATTTGATTTTTTTGCTTTAATGATCTTAATTCTTTCATTTTGTATAGTAAACCAAGCACCAGGTTTAGGAGAATGTGCTCTTATGAGATTTAAAACTTCATTTACAGATTTATTAAAATTAATTTTTCTGTTTAGTGAAGAAATTTTATTAGCATATGTTGCATCATTATCATCCTGATCAGAATAGGAAATTTTTTTATCAAAAATAAGAGGAATAGTTTCCACTAATAATTTTATTCCAACGTCTGTTAATTTTTGACTTAATTCATTTTTATTACAATCATCTTCTATATCTACTTTTTTTTGATTAATAATTGGTCCAGCATCTAATTTTTCGATTAGTTGTATTATTGATATACCCGTCTCTTTATCACCACTCATTAAAGAATGTTCTATTGGTGCTGCGCCCCTCCATCTAGGCAACAAGGATACATGTATATTTATACAACCAAATGGGGGAAGGTCTAAAATATCTTTTGGTAATATTTTACCATATGCCATGACAATAATTAAATCAGGATTTAATTTTTTTACTATCTCAATAGTATTTTTATCAAATATGTTTGGACAAAAAACTTCAATGTTATTTTTATTTGCAAGCTGATGGACTGCAGATTCAATTATTTTCATTCCTCTAGATTTCTTTTTTGGGGGTTGTGAAAATACTGCGGAAATTATGAAATTACCTTTAATTAAAGCCTCAAGATAGTCAGAAGCTATTTTAGGCGAACCCATAAAAATTATTTTTTTATTATTCATTATTTTTTGTTTTTTAAAAATTTTTGTACTTTTTTGATCATTATATTTCTTTTTAATGAAGAAAGATAATCTACAAATAACTTTCCATAAAGATGATCAATTTCATGTTGTAAAATTCTTGATTCCACTCCACTAACTTCTTTTGTTATTTGTTTGTTATTTTCATCTAAGTACTCGACTACTATATTTTGAGGTCTCTCAATTTCTGCAAATTGTTCAGGAAGAGATAAACAACCCTCTTCCATGACAATTTTTTCTTGAGAGTATGAAACAATATTTGGGTTAAATAATGTATATTGTGTTTCTTTTTTAGTCTTTTGATCTACAAAAAATATAGTCACTATTTGTTTTAGAATTCCAATTTGATTTGCTGCTAAACCTACACCTGGTGCTTTTATCATTATTTGCATCATTTTTTTGGCAATTTTTTTTTCCTTAATTCCAACAGACTGAATTTTATCTGCTTTTTGGCGTAATAGTGGATTTGGTACGTAAAGTAATTTATCCATTTTATTTATGTGATTTTTTTTCTAGATTGGAATGCTGTATTTAATGTGTTTTCATCTAAGTAGTGTACTTCTCCACCCATAGGGATACCTTGTGCTAGTCTTGTTACATTTAAATCTTTAAATTTTTCCAATTTATCTGCAATAACAAAAGATGTTGTTTGTCCTTCCATAGTTGTACTTAAGGCAAGAATAATTTCTTTAACATTGTTTGTTTCAATCCTCTTTAGTAGATGTTCTATTTTCAATTCATCAGTTCCTATACCTTGAATTGCTGATAACGAGCCACCTAGTACATTATAGAGACCTCGATAAAATCCTACTTTTTCTAATGTCCACAAATCTGATACATCCTCAACGACACAAATAGTTGATTTATCCCTTTTAGAATTTGCGCAAATATTGCATGGGTTTATCATATCTATATTTCCACATTCTGAGCACTCAATAATTTTATTATAAGATAAATTTAAACTCTCAATTAAAGGGGATAAATTTTTATCTTTATTTTTTAATAAAAAAAGAGCAATTCTTTGAGCTGACCTTCTTCCTAATCCTGGAAGTTTTGAAATATCGTTTATTAATTTATCTATTGGGGATTGCTCCATTTTTAAAAAGGAAGTTTTATTCCTGGAGGTAATGGTAGGCCACCTGTAAGATTTTTCATTTCTTCTTGAGCTGCAGCCTCTCCTTTTTCTTTAGCATCATTTATTGCAGCGACGATCAGATCTTCAAGTATTTCTTTCTCCTCTTGTTTGATCAAGCTATCATCAATTGAAATTCTTTTAAAATTACCTTTGGCTGTAGCTGTTACTTTAATAAGACCTCCTCCAGAAGTACCCTCAACTTCAATATCATTTAATTTATTCTGTGCTTCAGCCATTTTTTTTTGCAATTGTTGAGCTTGTTTCATCATATTACCTAAATTAACCATTATTTCTCCTTTTTCATCTTTGTTTTATTCATATCTGCGTCATCATCATTTGTTTCACCCAGTTCTGTAATAGCGTGAATTTTACTTTCAGGAAATTCTTTTAATATTTTTTTTACTTCTGGATGATTTTTCATTATTTCAATTTCTTTTTGTTGGTTAATAATATCTTCATCATGCAAACTTTTTCCAAGATTGCTTGTAGATGAATGTATCTGCCATATTCTTCCAGTCCATTTAGAGATTAATTTCGCAACTGTTCTATTGAAGCCAGTGTCATTAATTTTAGATGTGTTTAGGGTAACTTCTCCTTCTTTAAAAGAGACTAACTGTACATCATTATATAACTTAGTATGAAGTAATCCTTCTCTATTTTTAAAAAACATATCGACAAAATATCTAAAGTCTTGAACATGTTTTATATTTAAATTTTCTTTTGGAGAAATTTCTTTTTTATTTTCATAAAAGTTTAGAATCTTGTTACTTTCATTAGCTGCATTTTGTAGTTCAAGATTTTTTTCTAAAGATTCTTTTTTTGCTACTTCTTTATCCATTTTTTTAATTAGATCTTCTGGACTAGGGCCATCATGCAAATAAATGATTCTTAAAATAATCATTTCTCCATGTTGGTATAAATGAGAACTATTTTGTAATTCTTGGTAACCTTTAAATAAAATTTGCCATATAATATTCAAATTATTTAATGTCATTTTTGATGATAATTCAGCTCCTTTATTTCTTTCAAATTCAGGAACATAAATGTCATCTTTTAAATCTGGTGCAATCTTTATTTGAACAAGGAAATGTACTACATTTAATAGTTCGTCAAATATCATTGCTATATCAGCCCCTAACTCATACAACTCTTTATACTTTTTAATTGCACCATGAGCATCTCCTTCTAAGATAATTTCAATTAAGTTAAATATTTTTTCTCTATCAGCTAATCCAAGCATGCTTATTACAGCTTGAGAGTCAACTTTTTCATTTGGACTAGTTATTGCTTGATCTAATAGACTAAGACCATCTCTTACAGATCCATCTGCTGATCTTACAAGTAAAGAAATGGCATCTAAATCTATATCAATATTTTCTAGTTTGGAAATTTTTAATAAATGATCTGATAAAATTTTATTTTCTATTCTATGTAAATCAAATCTCTGACACCTTGATAAAACAGTTATTGGTACTTTTTTAATTTCTGTTGTAGCAAAAATAAACTTAACATGTTCTGGTGGCTCTTCTAAAGTTTTAAGAAGAGCATTGAATGCACTTTTTGAAAGCATATGAACTTCATCAATTATAAATATTTTATAATCACCAATAACCGGTTTATATTTTACATTATCAATTATCTCTCTAATGTCATCAACACCGGTATTTGATGCTGCATCAATCTCAATAACATCAAGATTACTATCTGAAGTTGTTGATTTACATGAATCACAAGTTCCACATGGTTCACAATTTTTTTTATCTCTATTCTTACAATTAATACTCATCGCTATAAGTCTAGCAGTGGTAGTTTTTCCAACACCTCTCACACCTGTTAAAATATATGCATGAGCTAGCCGGTCATTGTTGATAGCGTTTGATAGAATTTTTACTAATAACTCTTGACCAATTAAATCCTCAAATTTTTGAGGTCTGTATTTTCTAGCTAAAACTTTATATTTTTTTTCTTCTGTCATTATAATTAATGGAAGGAGTTGAGACCCAAACAAGATTGTTACAGCTGCTTCTTTTCAGATCTGACTGGATTAGCAATTTATTTGCCCTCAATCCTTCCTTTAGCAATATAACATTAATGTAAATAAAATATAAATAGACTTTTTAAAAAATCCTATTTTTTTCTAAATGAAGATTTCTCATATACTCCAAGGATTTCTATCTTCTTACAAAAAAATTTCATCTCTTCTAATGCTAATTTTACAGATGTATTTTCAGGATGTCCCTCAAAATCTATATAAAATTGTGCAACATCAAAACCCTGTGGGTGAATGTAACTCTCAAGCTTAGTTATATTAACTCCATTACTAGCAAATCCACCAAGACATTTGTACAAAACTGCTGGAATACTTCTAACTGTAAATACTAATGTTGTAAGGATATCCTTTATTTCTGGATTTATATCTAATAAATTTTTTTGCATAACAAGAAATCGAGTTACATTATTTTGAGTATCTTGGAAATTTTTTTCCAATATATCAAGATCATATATATTAGCAGCAAGTTCAGATGCGATAGCTCCATCTTCAATATTATTTAACTCTGAAATTAATTTAGCGGATCCAGCTGTATCTGCTTCAACAATCATTTGCTTATCTAATTTTAAAATTTTGTTTCGACATTGAGCAATTCCCTGTTCATGACTTCTTATTCTTTTAATATCTGAGATTTTCGCACCTCTAATTCCAAGTAAGTTATGATTTACTTCATGAAAATATTCATAAGTTATTTTTAAATCAGAGTCAGGTATTAATCTTTGAGTATCAGCTACCCTTCCTGCAAGAGAATTTTCTATAGGAACCATTGCAGCTTCAGATTTTCCTGATCTAACATGTTCAAACATATCTTCAAAAGTTGCACACGGTATACTTTTTGCGTTTGGAAAAATATTTTTTCCAGCTTGTTCACTATACGCACCGTTTACACCTTGAAATGAAAAACTATCAACTTTTATCATTGTGCTCTCTTATATTAGTTTCAATATTTATTAAATCCTCTTTTGTATCTACACTTATTGGAACTTCAGGAACATACGTGACTCCAATTGGAATGTTGGAATCCATAGCTCTCATTTGTTCTAAACTTAGATCTATTTCATTTTTTGATTTAGGTAGATTGATAAATGTATTTATTGAATCTGGAGTATAACTATAGATACCAACATGATGGTATAAGTTTTTATTTTCTATCGTAACTTCTCTATAAAAACTCAACGCCTGAGCTATTTCATTTATTTTAAAATCAACTTCAACTTTTGTTACATTGGGATTATTTAATTCATTATCATTTAAGTTTGTTGCTAGTGTACCAATAGTGAAATTTTTTTTTATTGGGTCAATGACTTTAAGAATATGTTCTGGATTTATAAGAGGCATATCACCTTGTAGATTGATTATTACATCAATGTCTTTGTTATTTTTTATCTTTAAAAAAGCGGAGTGAACTCTATCAGTTCCAGAGGGGAGATCTGGATCTGTCATAATAGCTTTGCCACCATTACTTACAATTAAGTCGTGCACTTCAATTTCTGAGCAAGCAACAAACACTTCTCCAATTTTTGATGCAATTGCCTGTTGCCACACTCGTTGTATCATTGGAATACCATCTATCTGCATTAATGGTTTGCCCGGCAGTCTAGTGGAAGCCATTCGTGAAGGTATAATTACAACATTTTTCATAATTTATGCGACAATTAGGCAAGAGAATTTAAATTTCATACTTACGACAAATATATTCTTTCTTCTAAAAAATCTGTATATGTACTTATACATGTCTGGGCTTGAAGTTAATAAAATTTTAGCATCTATAATATTAGCAGTCTTAATTGTTACCCTTATCGGGCATTTTGGAGATTTAGTCATTGATATTGATCATGATGAAAAAAAGGAAACAGCTTATAAAATAGATGTTCCTGAGGATTCTTCTGGAGTTGGAGTAGTAGAAAAAAAAGAAGAAATAATAGAGCCAATTTCAATGTTATTAGCAAGTGCCTCTCTTGATAATGGAGAAAAATTATTCAAAAAATGTGCTACGTGCCATAATTACGAAAAAGGTAGTGCAAATAAAGTAGGTCCACACTTATGGAATATTATAAATAGACCAAAAGCAAATGTTGAAGGTTTTGCATACTCTAAAGCTTTAGCTGAATACGGCGGAGAATGGGGATATGAAGAATTAGCAGAATTTTTATATAAACCAAAAAAATATATAAAAGGTACAAAAATGAACTTTGCGGGTTTGAAAAAAGTAAAAGATAGGGCAGACTTAGTTTATTTCCTAAGAGAACACTCAGATAATCTAGCACCACTTCCATAAACTAAATTAATGATCATAGATACAGAAGAGTTTTCAAAATTTGCAAACTCCTTAGCTGATGATGCATCTAAAACTTCGATGCATTATTTTAGAAACAAAATTGAAATAGAAATTAAAGATGATGAAAGTCCTGTAACGTTAGCAGATAAAGAAACAGAACAAACATTAAGAGAGAGAATAAGAAAAGAATATCCTGATCATGGAATTTTGGGTGAAGAGTATGAAAATGAAAAAATAGACTCTGAGTTTTTATGGGTATTAGATCCCATAGATGGAACAAGAAGTTATATAGCTGGACATAAAGATTTTGGTAATTTAATTGCATTGCTTCATAACAAAAAACCAGTTTTAGGAATTATTAATTGCCCTGCACATGGTGAGCGGTGGATAGGAGAAAAAAATCAAAAGACAAAATGTAATGGAAAAGATGTTCAAACTAGTACTATTAAACAAATTAAAGATGCCTATCTTTTCACATCTGGATTATATTTTAATGAACCTCAAATCAGAAAAGGATTAAAATTACTAAAAGAAAAATCAAGATATTATAGACTTGGTGGTGATTGTTATATGTATGGGATGTTAGCCTCAGGTTTAATAGATATTGTTTTAGAAGATACATTAAAAGTGCATGATTATATGGCTCTTGTAAATGTAATTGAAGGAGCTGGTGGAGTAGTTACGGATAAGTTTGGACAAGATATATCTTTAGACTCAGATGGCAGTTTAGTTGCTTCCAGTACAAGCTCGCTTCATGATGAAATAATTAAATTAATAAACTAAAATTTATTTTAATTTTTAATAAATCGACATATATTACAAATATGAAAATACTCACTTTGATCTTTACGTTTACTCTAATTTTTCAATTAAATGCACAAGCAAATACTAATATATCACATGCAATTGCAATGCATGGTGAGCCAAAATACTCGAAAGATTTTGAAAATGTTGAATATATTAATCCAATTTCAATCAAAGGTGGATCAATAGTAAGAAGTGCCATTGGAACCTATGACAGTTTCAATCCATTTATTTTAAAAGGTACCTCTGCTGCTGGAATTGGAGGATTGTATGAAACATTAACAACGGGATCAAGCGATGAAGCATTTACGGAATACGGATTATTGGCAAAAACGATTGAATGGCCAGATGATAGATCTTGGGTTTCATTTACATTAAGAAACGAAGCGTATTGGCACGATGGAAAAAAAATTACAGCTGACGATGTTGTTTGGACATTTAATACCTTAATGGAAAAAGGCCACCCATTTTATAAATACTACTATGGAGATGTAAAAGAAGTAATTAAAGAACAAGAAAATAAAGTTAGATTTAATTTTACAACAAACACGAATAAAGAATTAGTGTTAATTGTTGGTCAACTACCTGTACTACCAAAACATTATTGGGAAAATAAAAACTTTGAAGAAACATCTCTGGAAATACCAATTGGAAGTGGTCCATATAAGGTTAAATCATTTGATAGTGGAAGATCAATTACCTACGAACTAGATCAAAATTATTGGGGTTTTGATGCATCAATACCAATTAAAATTGGTAAAGATAACTTTGGCACAATTAGATATGATTATTACAAAGACAGAGGTATTGAAAGAGAAGCTTTTAAATCTGGTGAGATTGATTTCTTCTCTGAAAATTCATCAAAAGAGTGGGCAACTGCGTATGATATAAACGCAGTGAATGAAGGCTTAATTAAAAAAGAATTAATAAGTCATGAAAATCCACAAGGTATGCAAGGTTTTGCATTTAATATTAGAAAAGATAAATTTAAAGATAGAAGAGTAAGAAAAGCTCTTTCTTTTGCTTTTGATTTTGAGTGGTCTAATAAAAATTTATTTTTTGATGCATATAAAAGAACAGATAGCTTTTTTGAAAATTCAGAACTTGCTTCTTCTGGTCTTCCTTCAAAAGAAGAATTAAATTATTTAAACCCATATTTTGATGTACTACCAAAAGAAGTATTTACAGAAGAATATACAAATCCAGTTACAGATGGTTCGGGTTATATGAGGATGCAATTGCAGGAAGCTTCAAAACTTTTAGAAGAATCTGGATGGGAATTAGTTGATGGTAAACTTTTACATTCTAGTACAAAAGAACCTTTTGAATTTGAAATCTTATTACGATCGCCAGCTTTTGAAAGAATAGTTTTTCCATTTAAAGATAATCTTGAAAAATTAGGAATAATTGCTGAGGTAAGAACAATCGATAGTGCTCAATATCAAAAAAGAATGGAAACTTTTGATTTTGATATGGTGGTGCAAACATTTGGACAATCATTATCACCAGGTAATGAGCAAAGAAATTTTTGGGGCTCTGATGCAGCAGACACTGATGGCTCTAGAAATGTTGTTGGTATTAAAAATTATGCTGTAGATGGATTAATTGAAAGTCTAATTAATGCTAGTGATAGAGAAGAATTAATTACAATAACCAAAGCTCTTGACCGTGTTCTTCTATGGAATTACTATGTTATTCCTCAATGGCATATTTCATCATATAGAGTTTTATATTGGGATTTTTTTGATCAACCAAAAATAAAACCAAAATATTCTTTAGGCTTTGATACATGGTGGATTAATCAGAATAAATTTGAAACAATCCAGTCAAATAGAACATCAAACTAATTATTAAAGTTTATTAGAAATAATATAAAATAGCACAATATGGGTGCGTACCTAATAAAAAGGCTTCTTTTAATTATCCCAACTCTTTTTGGGATAATGGTTATAAACTTTGCAATAATTCAAATTGTTCCAGGTGGCCCAGTAGAACAAATGATTGCACAAATGACTGGTACAGCTGTTGAATCAACAGCTCGATTTTCTGGTGGTGGCGAGGGTGAAACTTTAGAGTTTAATCGAGATAATTCTACATCAGTTAATGATAGTAAATATAGAGGAGCACAAGGCCTTGATCCAGATATTATAAAAGAAATAGAAAAGATGTATGGAATGGACAAACCAGCACATCAACGTTTCGTGAAAATGTTAAAAGATTATTTAACTTTTGATTTTGGAGAAAGTTTTTTTAGAGATCAAAAAGTTACTTCTATCGTTCTAGATAAAATGCCAGTTTCAATATCACTTGGTTTATGGACAACTTTGTTAGTATATTTAATATCTATTCCTCTAGGTATAAGAAAAGCAATAAAGGATGGATCAAAGTTTGATATAGTATCAAGTTCAATTGTAACAATTGGTTATGCAATACCAAATTTTTTATTTGCTGTAATACTAATAGTATTTTTTGCAGGAGGAAGGTTTTATGATATTTTTCCTCTAAGAGGTTTATTTTCTGAAAATTTTGATGATTTAACGTTATTACAAAAAATAATAGATTACTTCTGGCATTTAGCACTGCCTTTAACTGCAATGCTTGTAAGTGGTTTTGCTGGATTGACTTTTTTAACAAAAAATTCATTTCTTGACCAAGTAAATCAACAATATGTAATTACAGCACGGTCTAAAGGTTTGACTGAAAGAAAGGTTCTTTATGGTCATGTATTTAGAAATGCAATGTTAATAGTGATTGCAGGTTTTCCATCAGCATTTATTGGAATTCTTTTTTCAAGTTCTCTGTTCATTGAAGTTATTTTTTCTTTGGATGGTTTAGGTTTGCTAGGATACGAAGCTGCTCTGACTAGAGATTATCCAGTTATATTTGCAACACTTTATTTTTTCTCACTACTCGGTTTGGTTATGGGAATAATTGGCGATTTTATGTACTCAATTATTGATCCACGAATAGATTTTGAATCAAGACAATGAAGAAATTATCAAAATTAAATCAAAGAAGACTGAATAATTTTAAGAATAATAAAAGAGGTTATTATTCTTTCTGGATATTTAGTTTTTTATTTATTATTTCTTTATTTGCTAATTTTATTGCAAATGAAAAACCCTTATTAGTAAAATATAACTCAAACTTTTATTATCCAATATTTTCATTTTATTCAGAAACAACATTTGGAGGAGATTTTGAAACAGAGGCAGATTACAAAGATCCATATGTTAAAAACTTAATTGAGGAAAACGGATGGATGATTATGCCTATAATTCCATATTCATATAATACTATTATAAGAGATTTATCTGCTCCGGCTCCTTCACCACCTTCAAATAAAAATTGGCTTGGGACTGATGATCAAGCAAGAGATGTACTATCAAGGTTAATTTATGGTTTCCGAATATCCGTATTATTTGGATTTACTTTAACATTTTTTTCAATGATTATAGGAGTATCTGCAGGAGCAATACAGGGTTATTTTGGTGGAAAGACTGATTTATTCTTCCAAAGATTCATGGAGGTCTGGTCAGCTATTCCAACTTTGTATGTCTTAATAATTTTGGCTAGTATAATTCAACCAAATTTTTGGTGGCTTTTAATTATCTTATTACTTTTTAGTTGGATGGGTTATGTTGGTGTAGTTCGTGCAGAATTTTTAAGAGCAAGGAATTTTGACTATATAAGAGCTGCAAAAGCACTAGGTGTTTCGAACATAAGAATAATGATTAGGCACATGTTACCTAATGCTACTATTGCTACTGTTACTTTTCTTCCATTCAGTTTAAGCGCTTCTGTAACTGCATTATCAGGTCTTGATTTTTTAGGTTTTGGCTTACCGCCAGGGTCAGCATCATTAGGAGAAATGGTAAATCAAGGAAGGAATAATTTACAAGCTCCATGGCTTGGAATTACAAGTTTTTTAACCTTAGGTTTGATGTTAGGTCTTTTAGTTTTTGTAGGTGAAGCAATTAGAGATTCTTTAGATCCCAGAAAGACTTTTAATTAAAATGGATAAAATAGTTTCAATACAAAATCTTACAATTGAATTTAATAGAAACATTGAAGTAGTAAAGAATATAAATCTAGATGTTATAAAAGGAAAAACTACAGCTATTGTTGGTGAGTCAGGTTCAGGCAAAACTTTATCTGCACTAAGTATTTTAAAGCTACTACCTAATGGCGCTGATATTAAGAATGGTAATATATTTTTTAATAATGTTAATTTATTGAAATTAAATGAAAGTGAAATACAAAAAATAAGAGGAAATAAAATTTCTACAATTTTTCAAGAACCCATGACAAGTTTAAATCCCTTGCACACAATTAACAAACAAATTGAGGAGATCATTACAACCCACAATGTAATTACCAAAAATGAAGCTAAGATAAAAACTATAAATTTATTAAAAGAAGTGGGTTTAGATAACATTGCAACAAGGCCAAAAATATACCCTTATGAATTATCAGGTGGACAGAGACAAAGAGCTATGATCGCAATGAGTATTGCTAATAACCCAGAAGTTCTTATTGCTGATGAGCCAACAACAGCATTAGATGTTACAATTCAACTACAAATTTTAGAACTGCTAAAAAATATACAATCAAGACTGGGTATGTCTCTAGTTTTTATAAGTCATGATTTATCAGTAGTAAAAAAATTATCAGATTATATTTATGTAATGAAAAATGGTAAAATTGTAGAATTTGGTACAAATGATGAAATATTTAATAATCCAAAAAATGAGTATACAAGAGAATTAGTTTCTTATCAGAGTAATATTAAAGACAGCAAAAATTTTGATTCAGATTCTATCTTAAAAGTTGAGAATTTAGATGTATGGTACCCAATTAAAAAAGGTCTTCTAAAAAGAACAGTTGACTATGTAAAAGCAATTAAAAATGTCAGTTTTGATTTAAAAATTGGTGAAAGTATTGGTATCGTTGGAGAGTCAGGTTCAGGAAAAACATCTCTTATTTTAGCAATTTTAAATTTAATAGAATCAAAAGGAAAAATAAAAATAAATAAAAAAGATCTTAATCAATTAAATAAAAAAGAAATGCTAAATTTAAGAAAGGAAATACAGATTGTCTTTCAAGATCCATTTTCATCATTAAGTCCAAGAATGAATATAGAGGATATTATTTCAGAAGGTTTGTTAATTCATTATCCAAGTATAAGTAAAAAGGAAAAAGAAAAAAAAATAAAAAATATTTTAGATAAAGTTGGATTAGAGTATAAAAATACAATTGAAAAATACCCTCATGAATTTTCAGGAGGTCAACGTCAAAGAATTGCAATTGCAAGAGCTCTAATTTTAGAACCAAAAATTTTAATATTAGATGAACCTACTTCAGCTTTAGATGTAACAATACAAAATCAAATAATAAATCTTTTAAATAAACTACAAAAACAACTTCAGCTTAGTTACATATTTATTAGTCATGATATGACAGTCATCAAAGCAATATCAGATAGGATAATTGTATTAAAGGACGGATTAATTGTAGAAGAAAATATTAGTAGTAATATCTTTAATAATCCTAAATCTGAGTATACTAAAAAACTTATTTCCTCTGTTGTTTAGATGATTTCTATAGAGCCATCAGAAATTAAAATAAAAGAATTAATATCATTATTTGATAAAAAAAAATTTAATGAACTTTTGAAATTATCAAACGAATTATTAGATAATTTTCCTAAGTCAATTCTTCTACAAAATATACAAGGTGTAGTTCATACAGAGCTTAAAAATTATAAGATAGCAAAGGATTTATTTATAAAAGTAGTAAATCTAAATCCTAAATATACTGATGGTTTTTATAATTTAGCTAATATTTTCATTAAATTAAATGAAGAAGAGAAAGCAATAGAAAATTATAATAAAGTCATAGAGCTAGACAAAAATTATTTTAAAGCTCATAATAATCTTGGAAATATATATAAAAGAAAAGGGCTAAATAAAAAAGCTATAGAATGTTATTTATCAACTTTAGAAATCAATTCAAATTATAAAGTAGCATATTACAACTTAGCAGGGGCACTTCAGTTTTATAAAATAAATACAAAGAATAAAAATATTAATAAGTATCTTTTACATCTTTTAAAAGAAAAAATTATCGTAAGACCAAATGCTATTGCCCCTAATGTTTTAAATAGTTTATTTTTAAATACAGATCTTAAAAAGTATTTATCTTTAATCAATGATAAAATAACTAATAAAGAATTAAATTTTATTATAAAAAATTTCCAGCAGAACTCACTTCTAATGCAATTTATGAAAGTTTGTCCTATTCCTGATTACTATATTGAAAAAAATTTTGTGAAGATAAGAAAAGAAATTTTAAACCAAATATACAAATCAAATATTGATAAAACTCAAATTAATTTTTTAATTTCTTTATCTATGCAATGTTATCTTAATGAATACATATATGAGGAATCAAAAGATGAAAAAGAAAAAGTAAAAATTATTGATGAAAAGATTAAAAAAAATTTAAACGAAAATAAAAGCGTTAATGATTTAGAAATATTATGTTTATCTTGTTATCAACCCTTAACAAATTTTAGTTGGTCAAATAGAGTTAAATATACGAATGAATTGAAAGAAATATTTCAATTACAATTAGGCCATAGTAAAATTGAGAATCAAATAGCTAAATCAATAAAATCTATATCAACAGTAAAAGATCAAGTCTCTATAAAGGTAAAAAAACAATACGAGGAAAACCCTTATCCCAGATGGGAAAATCTTGGATTAAGCATTGAGCCTAGAAATATTAAAGAAGTAATAAATGATAGTAATTTGAATTTTGATCTAAGAAGAATAAAAGTTTCTAGCAGTCCTGAAATTCTAATAGCGGGTTGTGGCACTGGACAGCATGCTATAACTACAGCTTCAAAATATAAGAATTCTAAAATTCTTGCTTTAGATTTAAGTTTTAAGAGTTTATCTTATGCAAAAAGAAAAGCGAATGAACTTAATATTAATAATATTGATTTTATTCAAGGCGATTTACTAGATTTAAAAACTATAAATAGAAAATTTGATATAATTGAATCGGTTGGAGTTCTTCATCACATGAATGATCCATTCAAAGGATGGAAAATATTAAAATCATGTTTAAATGATAATTCTTTAATGCTTATTGGTTTGTATAGTGAAAAAGCAAGAATGCATATATCACAAATAAAAAACAAAATTAATAAACTTAAATTACAAACTAATGCTAAAAATATAATTAAGTTTAGAAAAGATTTATTTAAAAAAAATAATATCCAATGGGATTATATTAAATCGAGTCCAGATTTCTATACAGTAAGTGGAGTAAGAGATTTATTGTTTCATGTTCAAGAACATCAATTTACAATTAGTAAAATAAAGGGGTATTTAGAGAAATTAGGATTAATATTTCTTGGATTTGAAGACAAAATAGTAATAGAAAAATTTAAAAAAATTTACACTAATAAAGTTGATTTATATAATCTTAATAAATGGGAAGAATATGAAAAATCTAATCCTAGAATTTTCGCAGGAATGTATCAGTTTTGGTGTAAAAAAATCAAATATTAAAATATTATTAATTAATTTATAAATTTTCAATCAAATTATTATCAAAAATTTAACGATCGCTTAAATTATAATGTGTATCTCAAATGATAAATAATATTTATATAAAGAGTTTTATTTATATAATCATATGTTATTATTATTGTTCTAATTCTAAATGAATATTTTAAATGAATTAAAACTCCCTTCAAATA